>JBBTKA010000196.1:0-20420 GCA_038059145.1 Pseudomonadota bacterium | reverse complement strand
CGGGTCGGTGACTACGTGGTGGCGATCGGCAATCCCTTTGGCATCGGCCAGACAGTGACCTCCGGCATCGTCAGTGCGCTGGGTCGTGGCGGACTGAACAACGAGAATTACGAAGACTTCATTCAGACCGATGCCGCCATCAATGTCGGGAATTCCGGCGGCGCGCTGGTCGACCTCGAGGGGCGTCTGATCGGCATCAACACCGCAATCATCAGCGGCAGTGGTTCCAGTGCGGGCATCGCCTTTGCCGTCCCCGTGGACATGATTGCTGCCGTGATGGAGCACCTGGAGCGTGACGGCGAAGTGCGTCGCGGCCAGCTCGGCGTGCAGATTCAGGACCTGACCAGTGCGATGGAGTCCACGCTCAACACCGGGGCTGGCAAGGGGGCGCTGGTGACCAGCGTGGTTCCCGGCAGCGCGGCAGAAGCCGCAGGTATCCAGGTGTCTGATGTGATCGTCGAGATCGCGGGCCGCACAGTCGAGAGTGGTCGTGAGTTGCGCAACATTGTCGGTCTTCTGCGTCGCGGTGAAGAAGTCGATCTGGTGCTGTTCCGCGACGGCAGCCGCGAGCAGATCAAGGCAGTGATCGGTGGTGAGGACAGGAGCGTGGCTGCTGCGCAGACCGACGCTGAAGAAGGCAGGGGACTCGACGAGCCGGATTTCCAGGGCGCCACACTGCGCACACTGGATCCTGCCAGCGCTATCGCCAGAGCCGCAGGGGCGAGTGCCGGCATCGAGGTGCTGCAGGTCGAGGAGCAGAGTCCGGCGTTTCGTGCCGGTCTGCGCCCCGGCGACATCATTCAGGAGGTCAATCGCAGTGCCGTCACCACGCTGGGCGAGTTTAATGCCATGGTCTCCGAGGACTCGCAGGTCACCGTGCTAAGCGTGCTGCGCGAGGGTCGACAGCTGTTGGTCATCCTCTCCTGATCCACACTCAGGCGTGGTGCGTATCCAGCAGCATACGGCTCAAGTACGACAGTTTCAGTACTGCAGTTTTAGTACCGCAGTTTTAGTACCGCAGTTTTAGTACGGCAGTTTTGAAGAGTTTGACGCAGGAAGGTTTTGCAGGACGGTGCCTACCTTTGGCCGACCGCGGGGAAACTCCGGTCGGTTTTTTTTTGCTTCCGCTATCGCTTGCCTGCGTGCTATTTTCCAGCGCCAACCGAATTCCACGAACCCTTTCTGCCAACCACACTGATTCCCGGGGAGCACACTTGGTTTCCAACATCCGCCACGCCTGCCGACAGTTCTCCGGACCGCTCGGCCTTGTGATAACCGTTCTTGCCTTACTGTTCACTTTCCCGGCAGTCCTGATCGCTCAGGAGCAGCCGTCCCCCAACACCGAGTTCGGCGCTTTCGAACAGTGGCTGGAGGGCGAAATCAATACGCGCGGTATTCCGGGTGTCGCCATGGGCATCGTGACTTCGGACGCCGTGCTGGATGTGCGGACCTGGGGAGTCAGATCGCGGGACGGAGTGGCACCTGTCGATGCGCAAACGGTGTTTCGTATTGCATCCGTCTCCAAGACCTTCGCCGGTGCGGTGGCTGCGCTGCTGGTACATGACCGCAAGCAGCAATGGGATACTCCGCTGATCACGTTGTTGCCGCAGTATCACATCGGCACCGAACCGGCCAGCAAGGACATGACCTTGCGCCATGTGCTGAGTCACACCACCGGCCTGATGCCCCATGCCTACTCGAATATGCTGGATGCCGGGGTCGCCTATGACAAGATTCAGGAGAAGTTTCAGGATATCCCCACCGTCTGCCCGCCTGGCCGCTGCTATGGCTACCAGAACGTGGTGTTCTCGCTGGTGTCCGATGTGGTGGAAGTTTCCGAACACCAGACCTACGAGGAGTTCGTACAGACACGGATTCTCACGCCGCTGGGGATGAAGAACGCTTCGCTGGGACTGGAGGGTTATGCGGGACGCGAGAACGTCAGCGCGCCGCATCAGTTCGGGGGCGAACACTGGCGCGTTGCCACGACGAATGCCGCGTATTACACGGTCGGCCCTGCGGCCGGCGTCAACGCCAGCGTCGAGGACATGATGCTGTGGGCGCAGGCCAATCTCGGTGCCTTTCCGGCGGTGCTGCCTCCTGAAGTACTGGCGGAACAGCATGCGCCGGTCGTCGAGACGCCCAGCGGCAACTACTTCAATCGCTGGCCTCGATTAGAGAAAGCCTGGTACGGGCTGGGCTGGCGTGTCTTCGATTATGGTGGCAGACGAGTGATTCACCACGGCGGTGGCGTGCGCGGTTTTCGCTCCGAGGTAGTCCTGGTGCCGGAGCTGGATATCGCCATGGTGGTGCTGTTCAATGCCGAGACTCCGGTCGCCAACGAGGTCGTGCCCATGTTTCTCGATACGGTCATGCCGGCCGATGCGGAGGACGCCCCATGAATCCAGTCATCGATCTTCTGATGTCACATCGCAGTATCCGCAAGTACACCGCTCAGCCCGTTGCGCCGGAACTGCTGGAGCAGCTGGTACGTGCTGGACAGGCGGCTGCCACATCGAGCTTTCTGCAGGGCGCTACCATCATCCGGGTGCGCAATCCCGACAGTCGTCGCAAGCTGGCGGTGTTCGCCGGTAATCAGCCTTATGTGGAAACGGCGGCAGAGTTCCTGGTGTTCTGTGCCGACCTGAAGCGGCCGGGCAATGCCTGCCGGCAGTATGACAAACCCTTTGCCGGGGACTACACCGAACACTTCATCATCGCCACCGTCGATGTCTCCCTGATGGCGCAGAACATCGTGGTGGCGGCCGAGTCGGCCGGGCTGGGCATCTGCTACATCGGCGGCATCCGCAACAACCCCCGCGAAGTCTCCGATCTTCTGCAGCTGCCGCAGGGTGTCTATCCGGTGTTCGGGCTGTGTCTCGGTTATCCCGACCAGAACCCGGAAATCAAGCCGCGTCTGCCGTTGCAGGTCATTCTCAAGGAGGATGTCTACGGCGAGGATGGCGATGCGGAACAAATTGCGCTCTACGACGAACAGGTGCGGGAGTATTACCGGCAGCGCACCGGCGGCGGCCACGGCATCTGCTGGAGTGAACAGGTGGCTTCATTGCTCAGCGAGAAGGCGAGACCGCACATGCGGCAGTTTCTTGCTGAGCAGGGCTTCACGATGCGTTGAATTCAGGCGTTGACCTTGCGCATTGACCAGAGGCCTTTCAAACAATTCTGGCGCTGCGCAGCGCCTTGATCTCTTCTTCCGAGTAACCCAGCTCCCCTAGAATCCGGTCGGTATGTTCGCCCAGCGTCGGCGCGCGATGACGAATCGAAGGGGGCGTCAGCGACAGGCCCACCGGAGGTTTCATCACGGGCGCCGGGTGCGACAGGCCGGGGTAGTCGATACGCTGCAGCATGGCGGCTGCCGCCACATGCGGATCATCGAGCACGTTCTGAGGAGACATCACCGGTCCCGCCGGGAGCCGTGCCTCTTCCATGGCCGCCAGCACCTCGGCGCTGCTGCGCTCGGCACACCAGCGGGCCAGCCGCTCACTGATGATGGCGCCGTTGTCACCGCGACTGATGTCATCCTTGAAACGCGGATCGTCCAGCCAGTGCGGTTCTCCCATCAACGCCACCCAGCGCTCGAACAGCGGGCCACCGACGCTCTGCACCAGCACCCAGCCGTCGCGGGTTCTGAAGGTATCGGCGGGCGCGGAGGTCTGCGAGCGATTCAATGTTGCCGTGCGGTTCACTGCAATGGCGTCCTGCTCGATGAGAGTCCCATTCATGAAGGTCAGCGCGGTGTTGAACAGCGCCGCCTCGACCACCTGACCGCAGCCGGTTTTCTGGCGCTCCAGCAGGGCCGCTATGGTTCCGAAAGCGCTGAGGCTGGCGGTGCCATAGTCGACGAACGGGGCGTAGGATTTGGCGGGCTGTTGCGGGGTTCCCGACATGTACATGGCGCCGGACATGGCCTGCCCGAGGCCGTCGAAACCGACGCGATTGCTGTAGGGCCCGCCGCTGCCAAACGCGGAGATCATGGTGAGAATGATGTCGGGGCGGATCGCTTTGAGGCTGTCATAGTCCAGGCCCATGGCCTGCAAGGTATCCGGAGGCAGATTGGCGACCACGACATCGGCAGTGGCGACCAGACGGCGCACGATCTCCTGCCCCTGCGGCTTCATGGGGTTGAGGGTCATCCCCAGCTTGTTGCGTCCCATCTGCATGAACAGCGCCCCGTCGCCCTGCGGCGTGATGGGGGAAAGAAAACGATCTTCGCTGCCTTGCACCTTCTCGATGCGAATCACTTCCGCGCCCAGATCCGCCAGCAGACTGGCGCAGAACGGGCCGGCAATGTAGCGCCCGAAGTCCAGCACTCTGATCCCTTCAAGCACCCCGTTCATCCGCGCAAATCTCCCTGCAAACGTGTTTTTGGATTTGTGAGCATGTTAACAACAGCGGCCTGTGAAGCGCGACATAATGCAGCCGTCAATGAGTTCGTCGGAAGAGGAGTCGCGTCATGATCATTGCGGATAGACAACTGACAGTGAATGCCCAGGCCTACAGAGAGCTGCTCGCCATCTTGAAGAAGCCTTATCAGGATGTCTGCCGCAGTTGTGATGGCACTGGCAAGGTCTCGCCGATTCAGGCATGCCAGACTTGCCGTGGCACTGGCAACCGCTTGCTCCGACTGATCTGATGTCCCCGCATGGCTCTGGCGCAGGCATTAAGCATCAGAGATAGACAATCTCGCTGTAAAACTCCGCAAGCCGCGCCAGCAAGCGGTTCTGCGTGCCTACGGGGATACCGGCCTCTGTCAGCGCCGCCATCATGTCCTCGACAATCGCGTTGAAGTCCCCCTCAGTCACGCCCATGCCCGTGTGGGTATCGACCATGGTGTCGCCTGTGTAGACGCAGGGCCCGTCGGCGACCAGACACAAGTGCTCATGCATCTTTTCGCGGAAGCGCTGCACGCTGGAGTCTTCGAAGTGGTCAATGACGCGCTCGTCGCCCGCAATCTGTCGAATGAAGTTTTCCGTGATCGCCCGAACGCCTTCCTCGCCGCCGAGCGCCAGGTAGAGATTGTCTTCATCCCGCAGCCCCTGACATCCACTGAGCAGCGCCGTACATAACAGCACGCCCCAGAGCGTTCGTCTTGATGCGTATCCAGATTCCATGTCACAACCCTCCCTGTACCGATAGATAGAACCCGGTCTGCTTGGCAGCCCCGGCAATGCGGCCGAGATTCACCCAGGCCCCCGTCACCGAAAAATGCTTGCTGGGAAACCACGCCACGAACAGATCGACGGCGGAGTCTTCCTTGAGGGCGAGCAGATTGTCCGGCTTGTGCCGGTACTCCGCACCGACCACCCAGCTGCGGCTCACGAACAGGCCAGCTGCCGCCTCCATCTGCAGGCGGCGCTCTTCGTCATCGCCGCCATAGCCCAGCAGCCCGAATTGGTTGGCCCTGGAATAGCGGGCATTGATGTTTAGAAATGTGGTGCGGTTGGCCAGGCCATCGATCCAGCCGCGTGCGGCTCCGATGTAGAGATCTGAGCCCCTGGTGCTCGCTGCGCCCACTGCCTTTGCAGTCGCCGGATCGCGCAGAATCCCGTGCTCTACACCGATGGAGAGCTGCGGCAGCGCGCCGTACAGCAGGTCTCCCCCCAGGCGATATTTCAGGCCGAAATTGTCCTGACGGATACGGTCGGCGGTTGCCTCCGTGGTGAACTTGCGACGCGCACAGGAGACCTCCAGCCGGTCTCGCACGTTGACGCCAAACCCCGCGACATCGAGGGTGAAGTCATCCACATCGACGCGGGTCGCAAACAGACTGCCAGCCCACTGCTCACGGGTGGCGTGGCCTGTCAGGGTGGCCCAGGGCAGCAGGCCGCCGCCCCCCGCGCCGCTGGTCGAGCTGACGCCACCGGTGCCCTTGATGCGACCCTCGGCAGCACTCGCAACGGAGGTTGCGAGGCAGCTTAGCAAGGTGATCAGCAAGGTGATCAGCAGTACGGGCGGCCTCTTCATGGTTGACCCAGCGCGCGGAACCCAAAGACTTGTTCGGGACGGTTGATAGTGAGCGTGATGGCGAGTTCACCGTCAGCGAGCAGTTCCGCCGTACTGACCTCGCGTCTCTGTTCCGGGTCGGTGGACCAGGGATGCCACACCTGCAGATTCGGTGGCAGGTTGCTGATGTCACCAAGCGCAAAGGTAGCGCGACCCGTGGCATCGGTCACGGCGACATGCTGCCAGGGGCTGACAAAGATATATCCAACCATGCTGTCGTGGATGTTGCAGCCGAGCACCGCGATGCCGGCCTTGTCGAAGGTGATGGGGTCGCCGGGAATGTCGGCATAGAGTTCTGTGGAGAACTGCCGGATTTCGGAGAACGAATAGACGTGGTGGCGAATGTTGTCGTTGTTCGGAAAGTTCACCTGCTGGCCCTGCTTGACGGCGATGACCATAGGCACAAAGCGCTTGCTGATCTGGTCGATGATGGCGACTTCTTCTGGTGGCTGCTGCACCGGCGCGATGGGGAGCTCCAGCACGGCGTTGTCCAGCGGCTGGCCGTTCTGATCGAATACGCGGATGGCAATGGTGGCTGGGCCAACGGACTGCGCCATCACGCCTGTGGAAGTACAGGCGCATGCGAAAGCCAGCACAAGCATCATAAAGCGGACATACAGATTCATGGAGAGGCTTTCCTGCTGGTTTGTTCCAGGCGATTACAATTCGATACGAGCGTCATCCTGCCTTGGATCAGGGGTGTCAGTAAAGTCGCATGGAGGCCCGAGGGTCTGCGCCTCGCTTTGCGCTTTGAAGGCTGATTGAGCATAATGCCGCCTGCCGTGGCTGCGTGTGCAAGAGGCGCGCGACTGATTTTTTCTTCAGACATTTTAGTACCCTGGGTCAGACAGATGGAGACGCCAGGGGGAGTGAGAGAGTATGCAACGCGAGTCCATGGAAGTTGATGTTGTCATCGTCGGTGCGGGGCCTGCAGGCCTATCGACTGCTTGCCGTTTGTTGCAGCTTGCGAAGGAAACCGACACCGAAATCAGCGTCTGTGTGCTCGAAAAAGGCTCCGAGATTGGCGCCCATATCCTCTCCGGCGCGGTCTTCGAGACGACAGCGTTGGACGAGCTGTTTCCCGACTGGAAGGATCGAGGCGCTCCGCTGAATACTGCAGTGACGGGTGATGATGTCTATTATCTGGCCGGCCCCGAGAAGTCCTTCAAGTTTCCCGGCATGTTCGTCCCCACGCCGATGCACAACGACGGTAACTATATCATCTCTCTGGGGAATCTGTGCCGCTGGCTCGCCGAACAGGCAGCTGAACTGGGTGCCGAGGTGTTTCCGGGCTTCGCTGCCGCCGAGATCCTTTATCACGAAGATGGCAGCGTCAAAGGCGTGGCCACTGGCGACATGGGCGTAGATGCCGAGGGCAAGCACAAGGACACTTTTGAACCTGGCTTCGAATTTCATGCGAAATACACTGTATTCGCCGAAGGTTGCCGGGGGCATCTGGGCAAGGAGCTGATCGCGCGCTTCGGGCTGGATAGAGACTCCGATCCCCAGCATTACGGGCTAGGACTCAAGGAAATCTGGGAAATCCCAGCCGAGCAACACAAGGAAGGCCTGGTCGTCCACACCGCCGGATACCCGATGATCGGGGCCAGTTATGCCGGTTCCAGCGGGGGATTCCTGTACCACAGCGAGAACAATCAGGTGTCGCTGGGTCTGATCGTGGATCTTGGCTACCGCAACCCGCACATCAGCCCCTACGACGAGTTTCAGAAGTTCAAACAGCACCCGGTGATCCGCCAGTACATTCAGGGTGGCAAGCGCCTGAGCTACGGCGCGCGTGCACTCATCAAAGGTGGCTTGAACTCGTTGCCGAAGATGACCTTCCCGGGCGGTCTGCTGATCGGCTGCGATGCGGGGACACTCAACGCGGCCAAGATCAAGGGTAGCCACACGGCCATGAAATCCGGCATGCTGGCGGCCGAGACATTGATCGCCGCCCTGCGTGCGCCAGAGCAGGCCCCCGAGAATCGTGAGCTGAGTGGGTATGCCACGCGCTTCAAGGCCTCCAGTCTGTACACGGAGCTGCACAAGACCCGCAACTTCAGCGCCGGTTTTCACAAGCTCGGGTTCTGGCTGGGCAGCGCGCTGGTGTTTATTGAACACAATATTTTCGGCGGCAAGTTCCCGCTGACCTTCCACGACCGTACGCCGGATCACGCGCAGCTCAATCCCGCCGCGCAATCGCCGCGCATCGAGTATGCGAAGCCGGACGGCAAGATTTCCTTCGACAAGCTGTCGTCGGTGTTCCTCTCCAACACCAACCACGCCGAGGACCAGCCGTGTCATTTGCGATTGCTGGACCCGGCTATCCCTATCGGTCGCAATCTGCCGCTCTATGACGAGCCCGCACAGCGGTACTGCCCGGCGGGAGTTTATGAAGTGGTAGAGGAGGGCGACGGCAGCAAGCGTTTCCAGATCAATGCGCAGAATTGCGTGCACTGCAAGACGTGCGACATCAAGGACCCGGCCCAGAATATCCAGTGGGTGTCGCCAGAGGGCGGTGGCGGTCCGAATTACCCGAATATGTAAGTGCTGCAGTTGACCGGACGGTCAGCGAAAGTGCTGCTCTTGCCACGCTCCGTGAGGCGGTAGTACGCTCTGCGTGTCCCCGCCTTCGGAGCCAGTCCATGATGCGCACGCTGATCGCCCTGCTTCCATTGCTCGCCATGCTGCAGAGTGTCGTTGCTCAGCAGGCTCCCCCTGAAGACTTTCGTGCTGCTCAGGCGCTGCTGCAGGAGCGCTGGTTCGAAGTCAGTACCGCCAATTTCCGTGTCTTCAGCCAGTTATCCCGAGGCGATTCCGAGCGCATGGCGCGGGATCTGGAACAGTGGCGCGAAGCCGCCATCACTGTGCTGGGCCTGCCAGCCTCTGCGGTGCGTGATCCGCTGACGACCCATGTCTACGTTTTTGACTCCGAGCAGGCGCTGCGTGTTTTCACGGACGGCCCGGAGAGCGCCTATTACACTTCCTCCCCGCGTGCTGCCTATCTGGCAATGATCGAGTCCGATACCGCCATGGATCTGGCTCAGCATCACCTGGCGCACTATCTGATCAACAACCAGCCGATCGGGATGCCGCGCTGGTACGAAGAGGGGATGGCGCATTATCTCAGTCGTCTCGGCATCGAGTCGGACATGGCCGACTTGCGGGCGCTGCCGTCCGAGGATCTAAGTCTCGCAATCGACCTCAATGATATGCTGGGTCTGGACGCTCTGCTCTACGATGCCAGTGCGCTTTCTTCGCCGAGCGTCATTCAGGTCGCCAATTTCAAGGCGGGGCTGTTCATGCATTTTCTGCTGCATGCCCATGAGGTGGAGGGTTTCGCCGATCGCCGTGAGCAATTGCGCAATTATGTGGCGCTCCTGCAAGAGGGGCGCACGGAGCGGTTCGCTTTCGATCAAGCCTTCGATGCGGCGCCCGGCCGCTTGGCCGGCGAATATCTGCGCTTTCTGCAGGCGGTGCTCGCGGCGGGTGATCCGCAGCGCACTGTGGCGGCGCTCAGCGCGCTGGATGATCTCGAGGCAGAGCAAGTCAGTGAAGAGGTGCTGACTCTGGCGCTCGGAGAGCTGACCCTGCACTCAGGGCGGCTCGCGCAGGCGCAGTTCTTGTTTGACTCTCTTGTTCAGGAGCAGACATCAGTCGGCAGGGCCTATTCCGGGCTGGCCGATGCAATCCGCATGCAAGTGTTCGAGGGTGCCGAATCAGGCCCCGACCTTTTGGCAACAGATCTGCGCTCCCTGTATCTGCGGGCGTTGGCGACCCAGGGAAATGATCCCCAGTTGTTTCTCGACTATGGTCAGTATCTCGACACCGAGCTCAGCGAATGCGAGCGTAGCTACACCGAGGCTGAGCGGCGGGAGATGGAAGAGGCGATGCGCGATGCCTTCTCTACCGGGCTGAGTCAGCAGCCCGATTCCGCGGAGGTCAATCTGTCTTATGCGCGCTTGTTCCTGCTGCCGGGAAAGAACTGGCAGGAGGGTGAATCTCATCAGCGTAAAGCCTTCGCGACACTGCCTGCCGACACTTATGTCATGGAGCAGGCGATCGATTATGCGATTGCCGCTGGTCGCTTCGAAGAGGCGCGCGGCTATGTCACGAGACTCGCCAGGCCAATGCATTTCTGGGGAGTTCCCGAGTGGGTGACTGATCTTCGCACCAAGCTGGACAGTGCCGAGCAGGGGCTGCTGTTCGAGCCCTGCGCAGCGACCACACCGTGACCACACCGTAACCCCCATCAACCCTGCGTTTGTGACCAGGAGGCTCCGACATGTGTCATCTGCGTTTGCTGACAGCGCTCGGCGTGCTGCTCGTGGCCACCGGGATGGCGCGGGCTGATGTGCTGGATGTGGATAGCCCTGTGCACCCGTTGCTGGAGAGTGTCGGCGCGGCGTTGCATGACGTCGGCTTCGATATCGCTTATAACCTGAACGTTCCGAAAGTGGCGAACACCGAGCCGCAACGGCCACGCCTGGGTGCGCTGGCGGATTTGCCACCGCTGCGCATGCCCATGACGCCGGAGTTGCTGGAGTGGGAGGCAGCGTTCACGCGCGGAGAGATCTCCGCACTCGCCTGGCTGCCGGGCAGCGCTGCGAGGTCGAACTTGAACGACTCACCGGATTTCGGGCAGTTCCATGAGGCATGGCTGGACGCCTCTCCTCAGCAACGTGTCTTCATCAGCTGGCATGTCGATGATGCTCCTCTGATTGCTTCGTTGCAGGCGGCGCTGTCGAGCGGCGAGGCTGTCGGCATCCGACCACAAGAGGTCGAGCAGGCCGGGCGGTTGTATGTCACGGCCGGGCAGCGTTTCGTTGTCGATACAGAGTCCGCTCGTGACTATGCCGGGGCAGTCACCGAGTTCCAGCTTTTGGGAGAGCAGCTGCGCCGGGGCACTGCTTCCGTGCTCAATCCGGACGGCCGGGAAGCGCGCAGACTGGCTTCACGTGAACCCGAGGTGTTCCTCAAGGAGGGCTTGGGGGATGAGTTCGAGGCGTCGACCATTCCCGAAATAATTGTGCCCGGTGGAATAGCATTCGGCGAGGATGCGGTCTTTGAGAATGAGTTTGCCCAACTGGTTTTCGAGAGCGATCGCCTGTGGCTGCAGGCTGCTGATGGTCAGCGTTTTGGCTTGCCTGCCGAGGATCTGGAGAGCTGGAAAGCGAGCTTCGATTTCGCTGCGCGCTCGGTGGATATCGGTTCCGACGCCGTTGTCGATATCGACGAGAGAAGCCGGGTAAGGATTTCCTCGGCACTGGAGGACACCGATGCGGGTGTCGAACTGATCAGAATCGACACCGAGCCGTTCAAGTTTGTGCAGCGCCTCGATGTCAGGAAGAGTGTGATCATCGATACCGAAGTGAACTTTTTTGTACGAGAGGCGTATACAGAATTTGCGACGGAGTATGAAGTGCGCTTTCTGCAGGCGGACAGTATGCGGATAGCGCGCACGCAGGCAGCGGTGGTGTACCGCTACCAATCGGCAACCCAGGCCGTTGAACATGTGGATACCTGGGGGCCGGATGGCTTCCGGCTGGAAGGGCGCACCGATTTCGATGCTCTCGGCAGCAGCACCGCAAGTGCAGCACGTCATGCTGCCTGGGTCGCGCTCTTTCGCGCGGCGCTGAACGGTTCGCTGGACTTTTCGCGCGGACGTTATGAATTCATGAAAGTAGATAAGGCGGGGCGGTCAACGCCGTCCCGGTTGTGACAGGATCATGGTGAGGACTGCTGCGGCACTGCGCTGGTTGATGCTGATGATGTTCAGCGTCGTCGTTCCCGGTTGCGTCATGATTCCTCTGGATCTGGGATTTTCCCGCGATAGAGAGCTGGAGTCGCAAATTCTGCCGCAGACGGCCGATGCGTTTCCAGAGATCGACACGCTGTCACTGAATCAGGAGATCATTGATTTCCTGGACCGGGAGGTCACCAATCGCAGCAGTGGTCCAGAGATTGTGCAGCGCCTGCAGGAATTGTTGTTCGGGCCCGATTATCTCAATCTGCAATACGACGATCTGCGGACGCGCACCGCCATCGAGACATTTCAGGATCGCCAGGGCAACTGCCTGTCGGTCGTAGGTCTCTACATCGCAATGGCTCGCCATCTCGGTGTGGATGCCGGATTTCAGACCGTAAAAGTCAGGCCGCGCTGGGATCGCCGCGGAGAGTTGCTGGTGCTCAGTCAGCACATCAACGCGATAGGACGCTTCGGTGGCGGCACTACTTATGTGGTCGATTTCACGCCCGAGATTACACTGCAACAACTCACTGCCAGCACGGTCAGTGATCTGCATTCGCGGGCGCTGTATTTCAACAATCTTGGCGTCGAGAGTCTGATTGCAGGCGACGTTGAGCGGGCGCTGGATTATCTGCGTAACTCTTTGTGGATTGATCCCACGCTCTCCATGGTCTGGAATAATATCGGCACTGCTTTCAGCAAGAACGATGACAAAGCGCTCGCCGAGTATGCCTACCGTATGGCGTTTGATCTGGACAAGACCAATGGCACGGCGATCAACAATCTGACGAAATTTTATTTTCAACAGGGCGACATCGAAACCTCCGAGCGCTATGCGAAAGCCATGGAGCGTTTCAACAACAAGAATCCCTACTACCATTACAATCTTGGCAATCTGGCCTATGCAGAAGAAAATTTTGAGCAGGCGAGAGATCACTACAACGACGCGATTCGGCGCAAGGCGGCCGAGCCGGATTTTTACCTGGCATTGAGCACGACCTACAAGCGGCTCGGTGACACCGAGCAGGCCGAGCGTCTCTTCGAGGTTGCCAGACAACTGGTCATCAACGGGGATCAGATCTATCAGCCCAGCCGAGAGAAGGTTCGCATCGTCAATGAGCGCAGCATCCTGCGCGAGACCAGTTCTGGCTTCAGTGTCAGAACCGGCGCGCTCTGAGTGTGGTGAAGGTGCTTGCGCACCTCACACGAAGTCTATGTTCAGCGCGAAGGGTTCCAGCAGATGTTCAGCAGCCGCCTGCCGAGAACCCGATGCTACCGCAACATGAATGACGAGACCGCGTTGCTTGTCGAGACTGCTGCTGACCGTGGCGTCGATCTGTTGCTCTGCGAGCACTTCCCTGATAGTGGTTTCCGAGATGCGCTGGCGCAGCGCCGGTTTGTAGATCTTGCCGACCGCCGTGAGTGGTAATGCCAGGATGATCTCGATGCGGCGAGGGATCGCAGCACGTTCCTTGATGTGTTCCTCGCAGTACGCATGCAACTCCTCCACACTGCACTCTGTGCCTGGACGCAATACCACAAAGACCGCTGGCAGCTCGCCCGCATAGGCATCGGGTTGTCCGACGGCGATAGCACTTGCTACACAACGATGCGCCTGCAAAGCCTCTTCGATGATGGCAGGGTCAATGTTGTGTCCACCTCGAATGATCAGATCCTTTGCGCGTCCAGAGAGAAACAGATAGCCATCACCATCCAGGAAGCCAAGATCACCGGTGTTGAACCAGCCGTCGTCGACCCAGGCGCCGCTGTTGTCTCGTGGGTCCTTGTAGCCATGGAACACTTGTGGTCCTTTCACCAGAATGACGCCGCTCTCTTGCAGATCACATTCCCGCGTCACCTGTCCCCGATCAAGATGCACAATCCGGATCTGCGAATAAGGCAGCCGCATGCCCACACTGCCCGGCGGTTGCCAGGAGGGCGCTCTGGAGATCAGCGCCGTGGTTTCCGTCATTCCATAACCATTGGAAACGGCCACATTGAATTGTTTCTCGAAGCTGTGCTCGAACGCTGGCGAGAGTGGCGCGGCTCCCGAGTTGATGCTGACCAGCGAGCTGATGTCTTCATCGCCCACCGGAATCTGCGACAACGCCATCAGCACCGTAGGCACGGTCGAGAACCCGCGCACCCTGAAGCGGGCAATGTGATGCCAGAAGTTCTTCATGCCTTCCTGGCTGCGGAATCCTGCTGGCGTCAGGAGCACGACGCGATAACCAATGCTGAACGCCGCGATGCCCTGAATGATGACGCCATAGATGTGGAACAGGGGGAGGCCGCAGAGAATGGTGTGGCGAGGCAGGTGGGCTGTGTAGACCCGCATCAGCTGTCCGAGGAAAGCCATGTTGCCGTGCGTCAATTGGGCGATCTTGGGGCGGGCGGTGGTGCCGCCGGTGTGGAAGCAAGCGGCGATCTGCTCGGGTGCGAACAACCGCTGACTGATCAGCCGGTCGCCCGGTTGCTCGGCAATGGCGCTGTTGTAGTCGAGAATGCGCAGTGCGCCGATTTGCAGATCGTCAGGTACGGCTTTGGTGAAGCCGGGTTGCTGCACGACCAGCAGTGTGTGGACTGAGCTGACCAGAGGGACAATCTGCAGGAGCTTTTGCCACAGGTCTGAATAGTCGGAAGGGCCAAGGCAGATAATGACGCTGGCCTGGGCGGCCTCGATGATTTCAGCAATGTGTTCTGCTTCGAGCAGGGGGTTGATCGGGTTGGCGATGCCCGCCGCCTGACTTCCCCAGATGGCCGGATGGCTCTGCGGCATGATCGGCAGCAGAATCGATACGGCCTCCGATTGTTGCAGGCCAAGTGAGTGCAGCAGATTGGCGGTGCGTGTGATCTGGCTTGCCAGTTCGCCGAAGGTCACAGTCTGTGCTACTTCGTCGCGACGGCCGGTCAACAGGAACTCGATAGCCGGTTCGGTTGCGAACCGGCGGCCACTTTCCTGCAGCAATTCGTAGGTGTTGGTGTGCGGAAACCGGGTGCTCTGCGGAGTCTGCTCAAACGCCTCGACGTCCGCCAGAGTTTCGATCAAGGGCTTGGTCAGCGGCGTCGCGGGGAGTATGTCCTGCAGAGTCTTCGCCATCGGCTGCAACCTCTCATTCTTGTTATTTGTGGGGTCAGGCTGTCGGTGGCTTATATCATGTTCAAGCTTGCCGATGCCAGACAGTATCGAGCGGGCGCTCAAGTCTGGTGTTCAGTGGGTGTCCAGTGCCGGATTAATGCGAGTCAGGCGCCTGCAGGCTGGCATTGAGCGGTCCTTTAAAGCAGAATAACTCAGGGACTTTGTTCCTGCGGTTTTCAATTTCCGGCCGTATTCATGGCTGGTCACTTTCTGGAGTTTTATATGAAGAAGATGTTTTCGAAGATTCTTGTAGCGACAGCGGCCGTTGCCATGTCCTCTGTGCTGATCGCCCAGACGGCGGAAAAAACGGCGTCCCCTGCAGGCGCCCAGCTCTACATCGTGTCTCCGCAAAACGGGGCCACTGTTTCCCAGACATTCAATGTGGTGTTTGGATTGCAAGGCATGGGTGTGGCGCCTGCCGGTGTGCAGACTGCCAACACCGGGCACCACCATCTGCTGGTGGACGGCGCTGAACTGCCGGATCTGAACGCACCGCTGGGCACTGCGGTCACTCATTTCGGTGGTGGTCAGACTCAAACGACGCTGACATTGACGCCTGGGCAGCACACGCTGCAGCTGATTCTCGGCGACCATCTGCATACCCCGCACAATCCTCCTGTAGTCTCTGAAAAAATCACCATTACCGTGCAATAAGGTATGGCCCGCGTCAGGCTCAGTGTTCTCGATCAGTCGCCCATTCGCAGTGGCGGTACCGCCGCTCAGGCGCTGACCGAGAGCATTGAGCTTGCACGTCATGTCGAGCAGCTGGGCTATTCGCGGTTCTGGGTGGCAGAGCACCACGGCTCAACCAGTTTTGCAGGCTGTTCTCCCGAAGTGTTAATTGCCCGTATTGCGGCAGAGACGAAATCTATCCGCGTTGGCTCCGGGGGTGTCATGCTCATGCATTACAGTCCTTACAAGGTTGCGGAAAACTTCCTGTTGTTGCAGACGCTCTATCCGGGCAGAGTCGATCTTGGCGTCGGTCGGGCACCTGGCAGCGACGGGCTGACGGCACAGGCGCTCGCCTATGGGTCTCCCATTGGAGTGGAGTACTTCCTCAATAAACTCCAGGATCTGCGCGCCTTCGTCAGTGGCGAGCGGCCGGCGACGGCCAGTTTCTCCCGAGTCAAAGCGACACCACGCGTCAACGAACTGCCTGAGTTCTGGCTGTTAGGCTCAAGCGAGCAGAGTGCCCTCTATGCGGCGGAGCTGGGGATGCGGTATTCCGTGGCACATTTCCTGAACCCGCGTGAGAGTCACGAATTGGCTGGCTTATACCGTCGCAATTTCAAGCCGTCGCGGGAATGCCCCGAGCCGTGCGTCAATGTCGGTGTCTTCGTGCTGTGCGCGCCGAGTGAGAACGAGGCTGAGGATTTGGCGTTGACTCGCGATGTCTGGCGATTGGGTCTGGAGCGCGGTGAGCCGGGGCCGCTTCCTTCGGTAGAAGAGGCCAAGGCGTATGTCTTCAGCGACGAGGAGGTTGCGCTCATAAGGCAGCGCCGCAAACACGCTATTTGCGGCACACCGGAAGCGGTACATGAGAAGTTGCAGGCGCTGGCGCAGCTACACCAGGCTGACGAGTTGGTGGTGATCAGTAACTGCCATGATTTCGCCGTGCGCAAGCGTTCCTATTCCTTGCTGGCGCAGGCCTTCGATCTGGGCAGAAGTAAATGATTTGATCGCTTAGCTGGAGCGATTGAGTGCCAGATTGGCCATGTCTTCCAGAGCCGATCGATAGACACTCGGTTCTATGCCGCGCAGCAGGGCGCGAGCCTTGTCGACTTCGTCTTGTGCCAGTTGGCGTGTGTATTCAAGCCCGCCAGATTTACGCACGATGGCAATGACACTTTCCAGATGGTCCAGCGTTCCATTGGTGATACTGGCGCGCAGTACGTCTGCTTCCTCTGCCGAGGCGGTGCGCATGGCATGGATCAGAGGCAGTGTCGGTTTGCCTTCTGCCAGATCATCCCCGACATTTTTGCCCATGGTAACCGCGTCACCATCATAGTCGAGAACGTCATCGATCAGCTGGAAGGCCATGCCGATGTGCATGCCAAAGTCTCGCAAAATCTGTCGTTGTTCGTTGGTCGCACCGGCAATAATGGCTCCGCATTCGGCTGCCGCCTGGAACAGAATGGCGGTCTTGTCGCGGATGACATTCATGTAGCTCGCCTGGGTAGCGGCGCTGTTGTGCTTGTTGATCAGTTGCAGCACTTCACCTTCGGCAATCCGGTTGGTGGTGTCGGCAACAATGCGCATGATTTCCATGCTGTTGATTTTCACGAGGATCTGAAAAGCTCGCGAATAGATAAAGTCGCCTACCAGAACACTCGATGGGTTGCTCCACTGCTGATTGGCGGTTGGCCGCCCGCGCCGCATCGCCGACATGTCGACGACATCGTCGTGCAGCAGTGTGGCGGTATGAATGAACTCGATCACGGATGCCAGGCTGATGTGCGCGTCGCCCTCATAGCCACAACATTTTGCGCTCAACAGAACGAGTATCGGGCGCATGCGCTTGCCGCCGGCATCGACAATGTAATGACCGATACTCTCAACGAGGGGCACATTTGAATGCAGTTGGTCGACAACAAAGCGGTTGACGGCCTCAAAGTCTGCCGTGACCACCGCGCGGATTTCTTTATGCATGGGACTACCGTGAAAGGTGCTGCCGTGAAAGGTGTTGCTGCCCGCAATTGCAGTTGGAATATGACAATTGGTTATGGCATCGTAAAATTGTGCCTGCATGCTAGGGGCGAAGTCCAAGGCTGTCAAGGCGACGGCGAGGGTGATGTTCAGGAGCATGGATAGGGGATCAGCGCCGGCATGGATAATTTGTCTAATGCAGGCTTGCCTCTATTTGCATGTTCCCGTAAAATGCCCGCCCCTATAGGCACCGCTGGGTAGACGAATTGGCCCGGTGCTCGCAGAATTCAAAGCTATACCCAATGTGGAGTTATTTATGTACGCGGTAATTGAAAGTGGTGGCAAACAACACCGAGTTGTAGAGGGTGAAATCCTCAAGCTGGAGAAACTGGAAGCCGCTACAGGTGAACAAGTCAGTTTTGACAAAGTATTGATGGTTGGCGAGGGCGAGTCTGTCAAGATTGGCGCCCCCTACGTGGAAGGAAGCAAAGTCACTGCAGAAGTGGTCTCTCAAGGCCGTGCGAAGAAAGTGACGATCCTGAAATTCCGTCGTCGTAAGCACCACTTGAAGCACCAGGGCCACAGACAGTGGTTTACTGAAGTCAAGATCACAGGCATTTCAGCATAAAGTCGGGCGTAAGCTGGCAGGAGTAGACAAATGGCTCATAAAAAAGCAGGTGGTAGTACCAGTAACGGCCGCGATTCCCAGTCGAAGCGACTTGGTGTCAAGCGATTTGGTGGCGAGAGTGTTCTGGCGGGAAATATCATTGTTCGTCAGCGTGGCACGCACTTTCATCCCGGCGTGAACGTCGGCCTGGGCAAGGATCACACGATTTTTGCGACTGTGCACGGCAAGGTCAAATTCGAAGTGAAAGGCCCTGAGCGCAGGAAGTTCGTCAGTATTGTTCCTGCCTGATCAGGCGCTGTTCTGAGTTTTTCTTCGGCGCGTCAGTCACGGCTGATCAGTTGAAGCATAAAAAGCCTCGTCATCCGACGGGGCTTTTTTTTATGGGCTTTCGGGTCCATTCCGAGTGTATTATTTTGAAGGGGGCACACTGTCCTCTGACCTGGCAGGTATGACATGAAGTTCGTTGATGAAGCCGAGATAACTGTAGAAGCTGGCAAGGGCGGCAATGGCTGCATGAGCTTTCGCAGGGAAAAATTCATCGCCAAGGGTGGTCCCAATGGTGGCGACGGCGGCGACGGTGGCAGTGTCTATCTGATGGGTGACAGCTCTCTCAATACGCTGGTGGACTTCCGCTATCAGCCTCAGTACCGGGCGCAATCGGGAATGGGGGGTGGCAGCAAGGGGTGTACCGGGCGTAGCGGTGAAGATCTGGTCGTGCGCGTTCCGGTCGGCACCAGCGTGGTGGATTCAGATACCGAGGAGCTGATTGCTGACATATCGCTAGACGGGCAAGTGGTTCTGGTCGCCAAAGGCGGGATTCACGGACTGGGTAACACTCGCTTCAAGTCCAGCACCAATCGAACTCCGACCAAGACCACGAATGGCACTCCCGGCGAATTTCGCGTGTTGCAGCTGCAGTTGAAGGTGCTGGCGGATGTCGGCCTTTTGGGAATGCCTAACGCAGGCAAGTCCACTCTGATTCGAGCAGTTTCCTCTGCGAAGCCCAAGGTTGCTGATTATCCCTTTACTACTTTGGTGCCAAATCTGGGCGTGGTTCGGGTTAGCGCTGAACGCAGTTTCGTGATGGCAGATATCCCGGGCGTGATTGAAGGCGCCTCCGAGGGGGCTGGTCTGGGGTTTCGCTTCCTCAAGCACCTCTCGCGTACCCGGTTGCTCCTGCATCTTCTCGACGTAGCGCCTCTCGATGACTCGGATCCTGTGCACCACGCGCGCAAGATCGCCGAGGAATTGGAAAAATTCAGCCCGACGCTCGCGAAGAAGGATCGCTGGCTGGTACTGAATAAATTTGACCTGATCCCTGAGGAAGAGCGTGAAGAGTTGGTGGCGCGACTGGTTCGAGAGCTCGACTGGAAGGGCAAGGTCTTCAAGATCACTGCAATCAGCGGCGAAGGCTGCCCTGACTTGTGTCAGGCGATCATGGTATCCGTCGAAGAGCATCGCAAGCGCTTGCTGGAAGATCCTGATTATCAGGAGCTTCAGGCGGAGTTGGATCGCGAGATGGAATATGAGATTCGCAAGAGCATCGAAAGCACTCGTGGAAGTCGTGATGAGACGGATGACGACGATATGCTGGACGATGATCTGGAAGAGGAAGATTTCTGAACAGCGGTCAGTCAGCTGGCCTTTGGTAATAATCTGGAGATGAGTTTGCAGCGCGATGCGTAAAGATCTGCTTAAAACACGGTGCTGGGTCGTAAAAATCGGCAGTTCGCTGATCACCAATAACGGCCTGGGGCTTGATAAGGAGGCCATAGCGGCCTGGGTGAATCAGCTGGTGACTCTGCAGCGTCAGGGCATTCAGGTGGTGCTGGTGTCCTCCGGCGCAGTCGCGGAAGGCGTTGCCAGGCTGGGCTTGAAGAAGCGGCCGAAGGAGATTCACTTGCAGCAGGCTGCGGCGGCAGTCGGGCAGATGGGGCTTATTCAGACCTATGAAAGTTGCTTCAAGCAGTACGGCGTACACACTGCGCAGATACTGCTCACTCATGATGATCTCTCCAATCGAACGCGTTATCTGAATGCTCGCAGCACGCTCACTACGCTGGTGAGCATGCACGTGATTCCTGTCATTAATGAGAACGATACGGTCGCGACCGCCGAGTTGTGTTTTGGTGACAACGATACCTTGGGCGCATTGGTCGCCAATCTTGTCCATGCGGACGCCCTCGTGATCCTGACGGACCAGAAGGGGCTGCATCAGTCTGATCCGCGCCAAA
>JBBTKA010000195.1:0-14143 GCA_038059145.1 Pseudomonadota bacterium | reverse complement strand
CCACGGGCCAGCGCTCCAGCGCCAGCGTCAGCGCCTCCAGTGAAATGCCCAGCACCGGATCGGTGGGAATCTCCAACGCCTTCAGGCCAAGCGCCTCGACAACCTGCAGCAGGCCGTAATAGGTCGGCGATTCCAGTGCCACGGTATCACCAGGTTTCGTGATGAGCTTCAGTGCGATAGTCACCGCTTCCTGGCAACTGTTGGTAATCAACACCTGCTCGGGCGTGACATCACAGTGCAGACCAGCGAGCCGCCGCGCAATCTGCAAGCGCAGCTCGGGTGCGCCGGGAGGAAACTCGTAGCCCATGCAGCGTCGACGCTGCTCGCGCAGCACGGTGCGGAAGGCTCTCTCGATGGCCACGGCGGGCAGCAGATCGGCGTTGGGCACGGCCGCGCCCAGATTGACGATGGCAGGATCAGCCACTGCCTGCACCATTCGCAGCGCGCGCTCCTGACCGGAGACAGCTCGTGGCGTGCGGCTGACGATGCTCAGGCGTGGCGGTTCACGCAGCTGCGGAGGCTGGCGCACGAAATAGCCGGAGCGGGGACGGGCCTCCAACACCCCGCGACGCTCCAGCTCCTGACAGGCATGTACGGCAGTGGAGACGCTGACACCATGTTGTTCGCTCAGGCGCCGCACCCCGGGCAGGGCGCTGCCAACAGGATAGAGGCGGTCGCGGATCTGGGTCTGGAGGCGGTCAGCCAGTTGCTGGTAGAGCACGTTGAGTCATCCTCTGTGATTGAGTGGTAGCGAGAGCGATACAGAGAGTCCGCAATAAAGCAGCACAGATTTTATGATTTTGAATCTGTATCGATGCAATTTCAATTTTCTGATTCTGTATTGCAATGGATTCTCCGCCTAATATGAGCGCCAATCAAGCACCTGACTCTTGAGGAGGATGTCATGCAGCCCGAACAGCTCTTACCCCTGATCGGTTTCATTATTGCCATGGTGGCGACGCCGGGGCCCAACAACCTGATGCTGATGGCGGCGGGCGCCAATTTCGGATTTCGGCGCTCGTTGCCCCACTTGCTAGGCATTTCCGTGGGATGCCAGATTCTACTGCTGGCGATTGCGCTGGGGCTCGGAAAGCTGTTCGAGACTTATCCTCAGGTGGTGACCGTGTTGCGCGCAGCCGGCAGCTTGTTTCTGCTTTACATGGCTTGGCAGCTGTTGCGCCCGGCGGCGGGGTTGGGACAGTCAGGAGCAGCTGTCGCTAAGGAAGTGAGACCGCTGACATTCTGGCAGGCGGCGCTGTTTCAGTGGATCAACCCGAAGGCGTGGATGATGACGATCACGGCGGTTGCCACCTTCGCCAATCCGGCGCAATTCGTCGTCAGCACGCTGATCATAGGGATGTTGTTTCTGGTGCTGGGGTTTCCGCTGATCAGTGCCTGGAATGTGGGTGGTGCAGCACTCAAGCACTGGTTGCAGCAAGGCAGGCGGCTGGTGCGCTTCAACAGGGTGATGGCGGTACTGCTGGTCGGCTCGCTCTATCCGCTGCTGACCTGATCCCCCTGTGGGAGCGAGCCTTGCTCGCGATTGGAAGTTTCAATTCAAAACCAATCGCGTGCAGGCACGCTCCCACAGGGATAGGTGCTGTTAGAACGAACCGTTGATCTTCAGGGACAGGACGCGCCCGGAGCCGCCGCACTGATCTTCGATCTCTTCCAATATTCCTGCGCTGATCCTGCCGACAAAGCGCTGCCGTTCGCGGCACTGCAGGTTGTCGGTCGCATTGCGGGCATCGAAACGGAAAGTCGTGCCGTTGAAGGCCACAAATTCCACAAAGGCCATGACCATGGGGTCGCCAGAGGTCAGCTCGATGTCATCGATGTCGTAACGTTTGATATTGCCATCGAAACGGTTGTTCCAGCTCAATCCATAATTCATGTTGAATTGCGGTACGTCATGACGGAAGCCCAGATCGACACGACCGCGTTCGTAGTTGGTAAAACGACGGGTGATGCCGAGGAAGGGATCTTCGATGTCGGAGTCGCGCACCTGGAAGTTCGCCGTCACCAGCAGGTTGGGCATGTCGATCATCTTCATGCGGATGCTGGAGTTGATTGAGAACTGCCACATGTCACCGGTGCCGATGTTGCCGTTGGCAGATTGCAGATTCGCTTCGTTGACGGTGACATCGATACGCTCGATCTTGTCGTAGTGACGCATGAAGTTAAGCTTGGCACTGACGACACCAATGTCGTCGGGCAGACGATACTCAGCGTCGAGGTCGGCGTTGATGAAAGTCTCCGGCTCCAGATTGGAGTTGCCGGCCTGGGTGTTGGCGTCGTTATCCTGATTGTCTGTGGCGGCCACGAAGTCGGCAAAGCTGAGCTGGCGTGACGCAAATTCGGCCATCGCACGGATCTGGAATGTGCTGGTCACGTCGAAACGGTAGTCGACTTTCGGCTTCCAGAACTCGAAGCTGCGCTGGTTGTACACATCGCCAGTCTGGGTGATTTCGGACGTCTCCCACACCAGTGTGCTCTCCAGTGACATGCGCGGATTGATCTGCCAGTTATGCACCGCAAATGGCTCGTAACGCATCTCTTCCACTCGGGAGTTGGCGTTGGAGACAACCTGCGGTACCAGGCCGCCGAACGCGGCAGAGGCGGTGCCGGTGGTGCTGGCGAGGCCGAGTCGCAACTTGGAGTCGAGAATCGTCTGCGCGCGCTCCACGCCCATCTCGATGTCCTGACCCTCGCTCAGATTGGTGGTGTAGGAGCTGCGCACGATACGCTCCTGGCTGATGCTGCTGCTGTCCAGGAAGAGATTCTTGGTTCTGGAATTGTCGCTGGCGATTTTGTAACGCTCGCGGACGCTGGCCTCATCGGTTTCGTTGGTGATGAACAGGGCCTTGAAGCGGTTGCCGGTGCTGGACTGGAACTCGTAGTCACCGCCGATCTCCCAGTTGTCGCGCTCTCCCGGAATATCTTCGAACTCGTAGGCTAGTGTATTCGGAGTCACCTTCAGATTGGTGGTGACGCGATTCAATTCAGTGGGGCTGTCGTTCTGTCCGTATAAACCGTTCAGGCGGACGCTGCTGTTGGCGCTGATGTCATAACTGAGGTTGGTGGAGTACTGATACGAGGTCTGTTCGCGGATGCGATCTTCACGCACGATGTCGTTGGGGGTGAAATTCCCCAGAATGCTGTTTTCTTTGCTGATGTAGTGATCGTAGCGGGGTTCGGCCTGGGCACTGAACAGGTAATTCAATGCGCCGCTCTGGCCGCTGACTGCCACCGAACCGCCGGGCTGGGTCTTGTGATCGGCGTAGCGATCGACGTTGGCTTCCCAGGAGATGCTGGTATTGGAGAGCTCCTCAAGCAGCACTACGTTGATGACCTGGCTGCTGCCACGCACGTCCAGTTCGCCGGAAGTGCCACGTATGATCTCAATGCGGCTTACCTGGCTGGCGTTGATGCGGTCGAGCATGCTGCTGGTGTCGTTGTTCTTGCCTGCCGTGCGTTTGCCGTTGACCAGAATCTGATCGCCGCCACCACCGCCGAGGCCGCGCCCACCGCCGCCGGGGTTGCGTCCGCCACCTCCACCACCGCCGGGGCCACCGGGACCACCACCGCCGGTAGCACTGCCGATTCCAGGGATGCGATCCAGCATGTCCTTGGCAGTGATGGGAGCGTATTCGGTGAAGTAGTCGGCAGGATAGACTACCGTGGAATCATTGGCGGTCGGTTCTTGTGCAGTCACCTGGCCGGAGAGGCTCATCACCAGCAGCAGTGCCGAGAGAGTGTGAATGCGTTGCGGTCGAAGCAGTGTCATCGTGCGTCCCTTTCTCTTAATTCTCATAAGTAATTCTGGAAAAATATTGCGGCCGATTGTAGCGGAAGCGGCCGCGCGGTGTTGTAACAAATTGTAGGCCGTTCAGTCTACATAGCGATTCGCTGTCAATCATCAGCTGCGGCGAGGTCGGCAAACGTGCCACTTGTCAGCTTCGCCAGATCTGCGGGAGAAAGCTCTATTTCCAGGCCCCGGCGGCCAGCGCTGACGAACATGGTGGCGAATGCCTGTGCCGAGGTGTCGATAAAGGTCCGCAGTCGTTTTTTCTGCCCCAGCGGGCTGACCCCTCCCAGCACGTAGCCGGAGCTGCGCTGCACATCGGCAGCGGGTGCCATTGCTGCTTTTTTCGCCGCTGCGGCGCGCGCGATCTGCTTCATGTTGAGCATAGCCGATACCGGTACCACGGCCACGACCAGCTCCTTGGTTTCCAGCATGACCACCAATGTCTTGAACACGCGTTCGGGAGCGACGCCCATTTTCTCGGCGGCTTCCATTCCGTAAGAGGCATGAGCAGGGTCATGCGCATATTCGTGAGTCCGGTGAGGAACGCCTGCTTTTTTTGCAATATTGATGGCCGGGGTCATGGACAGTTGCTCATGCAGTTGGAATAAGGCGGGGCGCAGTATAGCGCAGCAGGCCGCGCGCGGGCAGCCGACTCGAACGTGGTTTGCGCTTGCCCGGCGAGAAGGTAACATGGGCTCTGACAGTCACAAGGGGAATATCATGCAAGGGAACGACGCGCAGCGTGACCATGAGTTTTTGCAACAGTGCATCGACTACGCCGAGGCATCGGTTGCCGGTGGCGGAGGGCCATTCGCGGCCATGATTGTGCGCAACGGAGAGGTGTTGGGAAAGGCGGGCAACTGTGTGACGCTGGACAACGACCCGACGGCGCATGCGGAGGTCGGAGCCATTCGTCAGGCGGCTGCGCGCATCGGCAACCCGCATCTGCATGACTGTGTGCTGTATACCAGTTGCGAACCCTGTCCGATGTGTCTGGCCGCATCACTGTGGGCGCATGTCCCGCGCATCGTGTATGCCGCGCCACATACCGAGGCGGTGCGAGCCGGGTTCGATGATACGGCATTTGCGCTGCAGCTCTTCGGTCAGGTCATGCCAGTGGCTTTGCCGGAGGGTCAGTTGCAACACGTCGCGATGCCTCAGTCGGGTGCACCTTTCGATGCCTGGCTCGCGAAGGCGGATCGTCAGCCCTATTGAATCGTCGTGGAAGAAGAGAACTTCAGGTCCCGATATCCTCGTTCCACAATTGCGGTTGAGCGCTGACGAATTCCTTCATCAGTGTGATGCAGCGCTGATCATGCAACACGTCAATCTGCACACCACGCTCGCGCAGCAGTGCCTCCTCGCCCATGAAAGTCTCATGCTCACCGACGACGAGGCGCGGAATGCCATACAGCAGCACGGCGCCACTGCACATGGCGCATGGCGACAGTGTCGTGTAGAGCGTGCATTCGCGGTAAAACGAAGCCGGATGGCGTCCGGCATTCTCCAGCGTATCCATCTCAGCATGCAGTACTGTGCTGCCGCGCTGTACACGGCGATTGTGGCCGCGCCCCACGATCACGCCGTTGTGGACGAGTACCGAGCCAATCGGAATGCCACCCTCCGCGAGCCCTTGTTCAGCCTCTGCGATGGCAGCTTGCAGGAATGGATTCATGATTGAGGCGCTCCGCGAACTTGTAAGTCTGTGGCAGGTGATGAGAGATGGTGCACGGCGCCGAGTATAGCGTGAGCGTCCGGCAGGATGCAGCAGTTGCCATTTAGGCGGCCCGCGCGTAGCTTTAGCCGACCTCCTTCAACTCGTCATTTGCCCCCAATCGCCGCAGAGCCCGCCCCGAGATGACCAGCACTTCCACGGCCAGTACCGTCAAGCAAAGCATCTGGCAGAACCGCAACTTCGTGATCCTGCTTTCCACCGGGTTCCTGCTCAGCTTCGGCAGTCGTGTCTATGAGCTGGCACTGCCGCTGATTATTTACGAATTAACCCAATCATCGGTCGCCATGGGCACCATGCGCGCACTGCAGTTTTTGCCGATCTTTTTGTTCGGCATGGTGATTGGCGTGTTCGTGGATCGCGCCGACAAGAAGCGCTGGATGCTGACCGTAATCGGTCTGCAGACCATGGCGCTGTTCTCGTTGTATTTCTGGGCCTCGACTCCCGCGCCGGGCGAACGCAATGTCATGGTCTTTTACGTTGCCGGCTTCTTCCTGATGCTGCTCAACTACGGCTATGTCAACGCACGCATCACCAGCGTCAAGTGGGCACTGCCGACTGCCATGATGACGTCCGCCAATGCCAAGTTCACCTTCATACAGACGCTGATGCAGGTGATGGGGCCGGCAATCTCCGGCGCCATCCTGTTTCTGTCGAGTCTGTACCTCGGATTGCTCATTACGGCGGTGATGTACTTCCTCGGTCTGCTCGCGCTGACGCGTCTGCAGTTGCAGGAATCAGCGCGGCGGGAGGAACGCAGCAGCTTTGCGGAAGAGTTGCGCGCGGGCTGGTTGGCGCTGCGTCAGAATCGTGTGCTGTGGGTGATGACCTTGTTCGTGGTGTTCTTCAACGCCAGCAGTATTGTTTACGAATTGATGGTGATCTTTTTCGTGAAGGACGAATTGCACTGGAGCACTGCGCAGGTCGGTATCGTCATGTCCTGCGCTGGCATCGGGGGATTGCTGGGCAGTGTGCTGACCGAACGCATCCGCCGCGCCATCGGGATTGGCGGCGCGCTGGCGCTGAGTCTGATCATTCTTGGCTTGACCTATTCGCTGACGGGATTCCACAGCTCGGCCTGGTCGGTTGGCGCCGCGATGTTTGCCTTCGGCTTCATGACGACGATGCAGAACATCTGCATCTGGGCGTATCGCCACGAGACGACTCCCGCGCCGCTGATTGGCAGAGTGAGTGGCATGACTGGCGCCATCTTCAAGATCGGTGTGCCGCTGGCGTTGCTGGGCGCTGGCGTGCTCGCCGATATGGCTGGCGCGCGCATGGTGTTCATGGTGTGTGGCGTGGTGCAGGCGCTGGTGTTTCTGGTGTTCATGC
The DNA here is from genome assembly GCA_038059145.1 of Pseudomonadota bacterium. GTDB lineage: Bacteria > Pseudomonadota > Gammaproteobacteria > Pseudomonadales > Pseudohongiellaceae > UBA5078. The sequence continues at coordinate 7,271 of JBBTKA010000195.1, read as the reverse complement.
GCAGTCGGTTGATGGCGGTGCGTTAGGGGAGACATCTCCTCATCGCCCCCGGGAAAATCACTGGCGCTTGCTACTCTGATGACGGTGCTGCATGCTCGCGGTCAGTCTCAGACAAACCACCGCACCGCGCGCGCCGATACGCCCCAGTCACGCTGTGATGCTGGGTAAACAGAACATTCAGGCCGTTCAACTTGAACCTGTCAATTCAGACCGTTCAATACAAAGCGAGGAGCTGACCCATGCTTGCAGGAATTCCATCTCTTTCCGCCCTGCGCCGCGCGTTGCTGTGGACGCTCCCCGCCGTGTTTGCGGTGGCCTCGGCCATTGCTCAGGAGCGCGTGCTGGTCGACGTCGAAATGACGGAAGGAACCAATATGGCGGCGGCCCTGTCGCCGGATGGCGAGACGCTGATTCTGGCGATTCAAGGCACCTTGTGGTCGGTTCCTGCCACGGGAGGCACGGCGACGCAGATCACGCCTGCGGAGATGGATGCCCAGGAGCCCGTGTGGAATCCCGATGGCGAGAGCATCGCGTTCTATGGTTTCGTGGCGGATGCCTTCTCGGTGTGGACGGTTGCACCCGATGGCAGTGACCTGGAGCGTCTGCCCGATGGCGGCGGCGATTCCCGTTATCCTTCCTACAGCTACAATGGCAGCACGCTGTATTACGCCAGCGACGAGAATGGCGGTTATTCCCTCTGGTCCACCAACTTCGACAGCGGCGTGCGCACCAAACTCACCACCGCAGAAGAGACTGGTTATGTGATGCCGGACACCGCCTATTTCTCCGGTGTTGGCAACGCGGTGTACCCGGCCCTCTCGCCCGATAGCACGCTGCTGGCGTATGTTATCGACGGCCCAGAGAACATTCTCATGGTGCGCTCGCTGACACCCGGCACCCAGGCGCGTGAGCTTTACCGTGCACCCATCCTTGGCGCTCCTCTGTGGTCCGCCGATGGCATGGACCTCTACCTTGTGGGCGTCGAAGAAGACAGCAGCTATCTGGCCAGCGTGCGCGTCGATGGCTCCGGCGTCACCCGCCTCGTCGATGGCGGCGATGTCTTCCCCTTCCGTCCGTCGCAGGCGCCGGATGGCACGCTTTACTACACAGCAGATGGCGCGGTGAAAACCGTGTCGCCCACGGGCGTGGCAGGGCCTTCCGTGGCCTTCTCCGCCACCGTGACACTGGATCGCACGCCCTACGAGCGCCGCACCTATGACTTCACCGATCAGACGCCCCGCGCTGCACTCGGCATCGTCGATCCGGTGCTCTCGCCCGATGGCAGCAAGGCCGCCTTCACGGCGCTGGGCGATCTGTGGATCGCGGGCCTTGAGGCGGGCACGCCGGCCCGCAACATCACGGACGATGTGGCCATCGACATGTCCCCGAGCTGGTCCTCCGATGGCACGCAGATCGCCTTCGTGTCCGACCGCGATGGCAAGTCCGACATCTGGGTGCTGGATGTGGCCACAGGCGAACAGCGCCGCATTACCGACGTGCCCAAACCGGCGAATTCGCCCGTGTGGTCGCCGGATGGCACCAAACTGGCCTATCTGGCCGACAGCGGCAACAGCATCTTCATCTCGGCAACAGTCAATGTGCTGGATCTGGCGACGGGCACTGACATCGTGATTGCCGACACCATCTTCGGGCCGAGCGCGCCGAGCTGGTCGCCCGATGGTACCAAGGTGGTGGTGTATTACCGCGAACCCATGAACAGCCGCTTCCGCGAAGGCAAGAATGTGTTGTACGTGCTGCCTGCCGACGGGCAGGGTGAGAAGCGGATGATTTCGCCTGTGGAAGGCAAGTCGCTTGGACGTCGTCAGCATAACCGTCCTGCTTGGTCCAGTACGGGCGAGATCGTCTACCGCATTGACGGCGCGCTGTGGTCGGCGCCGATGAGTTCGGAAGGTGAACTGGGAGATTCCACGCTGATCGCCGCAGCAGGCGAGAACCCGAGCTGGTCTGCCGATGGCAGCAAGCTGATCTACATCGATGGTCAGGACTTATTGCTGTATGACAAAGCCTCCGGCGAAACCGAACCGCTGAACATCAAGCCGCAATGGACACAGGCGCTGCCCGAGTCTTCCTACACCATTCGCGCCGGCAGCATGTACGACGGCTTCTCCGACACGTGGGTGTCCGGCGTCGATATTGTGGTGCAGAACGGCGTGATCACCGCTGTGCGGCAGGCCGGTCTCAGTCAGCCGGTGGGCACTCTGATCGATGCGGCCGAGCAGTTCGTCATGCCGGGGCTGATCGAGAACCACACTCACCAGTCCACAACGCAGGGCATCATGCTTGGCAACCTGTATCTGTGTCACGCCATCACGTCCTTGCGCGAGACGGGGGATGACCCCTATCACGCCGTCGAGCGGCGCGAGTCCGAGGCCTCTGGCCGTCGTCCGGGGCCACGTGTCTTTACTGCCGGGCCGCTGAACGAAGGCACTCGCGTGTCCTACGGCGTTTCGGAAACGGTCGAGGATCTGGTGCGCATTGAAGACTCTTCCCGCTTGTCTACCGAGCTGGAGTTGAACATGTACAAGAGCTACGTGCGTCAGGACTACACGGTGCAGAAGCGGGCCATTGAACTGGCCCATGCCGCAGGTATTCCCGTGTCTTCCCATGAATTGTACCCAGCGGTCGCCAATGGCGCGGATCAGATGGAACACCTCGCGGCGACCAGCCGGCGCGGCTTCTCCATGAAGGCGTCACGACTCGATCGCTCTTATCAGGACGTGATTGCGCTGATCACCAGGTCCGGCGTCATTGTCACGCCCACGATGGCGCTGTCCGAGCGCGGCAGCGATCTCGCCGTTCAGCAGGACATCCTCAAGCGCATCGTGGATGGTGGCGGTCGCATTGTGGCAGGCACCGATTCGCCCTTCGTGGCTCATGCCGATTCACTGCAACGTGAACTGGAGATTTATGTGGGGGCGGGCTTGACGGTGGCACAGGCATTGCGCTCTGCGCAGAGCGACGCTGCGGCGGCGCTGGGGGCCGGCTCGCAACTGGGCCGCATCGCTCCCGGTTACATGGCCGACCTGGTGATCCTCAACAACAACCCCTTCGACGACATCAGGAACGTGCGCGACATCCACACAGTGATGAAGAACGGCGAAGTGGCCTGCGTGAATCCGCAATAGAGGCCATGGCTTTCGGCGCAGGACTGGCATGGTCCTTTCGCCAGGGTGCAGGGAAAGGGGCACTATGCGTCGACATGTCAGTGGCAAGAGTCGCCTGCGCTTGCCACTGCATGAGCACTCCGGCATGCTCGCGGTCAACCTGACACCAATAACAAAAATTCACCGGGAGACTCTCATGCACAAGGCTCTGTTGTTCGCGGCCGCTTTGTTGCTCACCACTCATGCGGTTGCCCAGTCGGCATTGCCCGCCGTCGATGTCACGGCTGCCGAGATCAAGGCCTTCATCGATGCGCTGCCGAAGGACGCCATCAGCGATCGCCCCATTCGTGTTGTCACGGTCGGTAATGGCAAGGCTGGCGTTTACGGGGTGTTCCGCCCGCAGTCTCTGCCCGGCGATGCGATTCGTCATGACACCAGCGTGACCGAGATTTACTACATGCTGGAAGGCTCTGCGACACTGGTCACCGGTGGCACGATCACCGACGAAGTCAGCAGCGGCAACAGCCCCAACACCCAGCGCCCCAATTACCGCGGCAGCGCGATTGCGGGTGGTGTCAGCCGCAAGATCGCCGCAGGCGATGTCGTGATCATTCCGCCGAACGTGCCACACTGGTGGAGCAGCCTGGATTCGGATATCCGTTACCTGATCTTCCGTCCCGATCCGGAGGGGTTGCAGCCGGTGCGCCAATGATGTCAAAAACAGTGATGTCAAAAACAGTGATCTTAAAAACAACAAGAAGGCCATAGTGCCCGGAGACTTTCCCTCATGTTCAAACCACTCTTGAAACCACTGCGGAAACCGGCTCTCGTCGGCTTCGTCATGCTCGCTCTGAGTGCCGCAGGCAGTGCCCAGACTCCCGCTGCCCCCGCGCTGTACATGAATGGCACCGACATTGCGACGGCTCTGCAAAAGGCGTTGCAGGAGCGCCCCGGCATGGGAGTCTCCACGATCACCACCACGGATCATTACCGCATCAATCTGATAACCCGCACTGAACCGGCCGGGGCCATCGTGCATCGGCCCGGCACCGAGCTGCATTTCATCACCGAGGGCGCCGCGACACTCGTCACTGGAGGCACTGTGGTGCGTCCGGCCGAGGGCGTGCCAGGCACGATTGAGGGCGGCGTGGCGCAGCGCGTGACCAAGGGCGATGCCATTCTGGTGCCCGAAGGCACACCGCATCAGTACACGGCGGTGGAAGGCTCCGTGACTTATCTTGAGGTGCGTTTCAATGTGCCGGTGGCGCCGTAAACTGCCGCTGCGAGGGTTGTGAAGTGCTGGCGCAGGAGGTGTTTGTGCCGCGCCAGCGTCGTGTAAAACTCGCATTAATGGTGTGTAAAACTCGCATTAAACTGTTGTAAAACTCGCATTAAGCCTGTAGATTTCTCGCATTAAGAGCTGCGAGCCCCTCTTTTTGAACCCTATCCTCGTGACAGCTCTCCCGTTCCCGCTAACTCCTGTCGTCTGGATGAGCCTGACTATGTTCCCGAGATATCTGGAAACTTTGCTGGAAGAGTTGCTGGACGAATTTCGCGTGCTCTACGTGACGGGTCCACGGCAGAGCGGTAAAACGACTCTGGCTCGCCAGATCGCAATCAGGAGAGGGATGGATTACCTCACGCTGGATGATCCGGCAATACTCGCTTCTGCGTTGAATGATCCGCACGGGCTGATTCGTTCGCTGGCCACCAGAAAGGTCGTCCTTGATGAGTTTCAGTATGCCCCCGGTCTGATTCCCGCAATCAAGGAGGCCTCTGACAATCTGGGTTCGGACGAGCGCGGGAAGTTCCTCCTGACGGGCTCTGCAGACATTTTCCGTTCTGCCCGGGCACAAGAAGCTCTGCCCGGGCATATGGCGAGACTGGAATTGTTACCGCTGTCGGTTTCCGAGATGAGTGGCCAGCCACGCAATCTCGTGGATTTTCTGTCAGCAGGTGACTACTCGGTGAACGCTGGTCGGGCAGATGCGTTTGCCCCCGTTAATCGTGAACGACTTGCGGCACTGGTGATGACTGGCGGTTATCCAGAGGTGCAGGACAAGAGTCCGAGGGCCAAACAGATCTGGTTCAAGTCCTACATTGAGGGTCGGCTCTACAAGGATTTCGAGAGTTTGTATGCCGCACGCGGTGACTACCATTCGAAGATACAGGCGTTGGTGCCGTATCTCGCCGGGCTCTGCGGCAATCTGTTGAAGTACGCCAGCGTGGGTAATGACCTAGGCTTGGATGACCGGGTTGTCAAAGCCTATATTGAAATTCTGGACCTGATGTTCATTGTCAGAAGAGTACCCTCCTGGATGAAGAATCGCAGCAAGCGCGAAGCATCGCAGATGCCCAAGCTGCATTTCGTCGACACAGGCCTGGCGTGCTATCTGCTTGGGCTGCGCACAGAGGAGCTATTGCTGGCGAGCCAGTATTACGGTGGATTGCTGGAGAGCCTGATGTTCATGGAACTGAGTAAGCACGCGGCCTGGGCGCAAGAGCAAACCGACCTCTACCATTTTCGGGACAATCGCAAGAACGAAGTCGACATGGTGCTGGAAAAGAGTAACGGTCGCATCATCGGTATCGAAATCAAGGCTTCTGCCAGTGTGAAAGTGCAAGACTTCAATGGCATGTTGAAGTTGGCAGAGTACGCGGGCGAGCGCTTTGAGCAAGGCGTGCTTTTCTACTCGGGCAATGCCATATTGCCGTTCAAGATTGGCGATACACACTTTCACGCACTGCCCATCGGGCTGATAGGAACTCTTTGAAAACCACAGCACAGCCAATCGACCTGCAACCCCTGCTGGAGAGTGAGACACTTCTCGTGCGCCCTCTGCGGCCAGATGATCTTGATGCGCTGCATGCAGCCGCTGCCGATCCCTTGATCTGGGAGCAGCATCCATCGCCACTGCGCTATCAGCGTGCTGTGTTCGAGAAAGAATTTTTCAATGGTGCGCTGGCGTCCGGCTGCGCCTTCGTCGTCATCGACAAGGCCACGAAGAAAATCATCGGCTCATCCCGTTACTACGACTGGGATCCTCTGAAAAGAGAGATTGCGATTGGCTTCACCTTTCTGACGCGCAATCATTGGGGAGACGGCAGCAATCGGGAGTTGAAGCGCTTGATGCTCGAACACGCTTTTCGCAGCGCCGACGTCGTCTGGTTCCACATCGGCAGAACCAACTGGCGCTCGCGAAAAGCGGTCGAGAAGATTGGTGCTCAGTTGTCCCACGAGAGCACGAAAGAGCTCAACGGGGTCGTGCACGAATATGCCTTCTATCTCATCAGGCAGGGGATGCAGCGCTGTTGAACTGCATCCTCACTCTGCTTTAGCTTAGTCCTTCCAGAGTGACCTGGCGCTCAGAGTAATGTCGTTCTTGTTGCCCGCAGCGTTGACGACGTGAATGATGAAGGTCTCGGGGTTGGGATGGCTGTAGCCCAGAGACTTCATGCCGCCTTCGCCGACTGCCACGAAATTCACGCTGTTTTCACCGATCTCCGAGAGTTCCATCTTCTGCGCCGCGGGTGTGCGTGGCACAAAACCTGGATTGAATTGCTGAATGTGCAGCACGAGCGAGCCGGCCTCTTCCTCAATCGTGATCATTTCGAACATGCTGGTCGCATCGCTGCCAGTCATCCGCACCATGGCGGCGATGGAGCTGCCTTCCACGGCAATCCAGTTTTCTTCGAGCTGATTCTGACCCAGTGCACCGGCCCAATTGCCGGTCATCCAGCTCAAGGCCTCGATTTCTGCTGGTGGCCCGGCATGTACGAATGAGGCGGCGGTGGTCAAAACGGTGAGGCCAAATGCGAGCGCTAGTCTTCTTGTTTTCATTGTGTCTCCATGGTTCGTATTGGTTGGGTCCGGTGTAGGAGGGGCGTGCCCATGCTAATACTTTGACGGCGACAGTGCGAGCAGGACTCAGCTAACTCTCCGAAAACTTATGTGGGTACGACATTCCTATTCCCGCACTACAAGATGCAGCAGTGCCATGATGAACAGGATAATCGCGGCCGAACCGACCAGCTCTTGACTCTGTGTCAGTGAACTAAGCGCTGATGTTATGGTGCTCATGTCAGGCAGCGATAGTTGCTCCCTCAATGTCAATAACCATAGCTGGAACTCATGGAAGGATGAGC
>JBBTKA010000194.1:0-7784 GCA_038059145.1 Pseudomonadota bacterium | reverse complement strand
CGCACCGAAGCGCTTGGCAAGCAGAACGGCAGAACGGGCATAGTGCCCCCGTTGCCGGAGATCAAGGCCAATGCAAGGGTGAACTGGTTCATGGGTAATCAGAGTGCGTCGATTTCAGCAAACTACTGGAGCAGCATCAAGTTCGACGATCAGGTAGTGGACTTCTATCCAGAAGACGGCAACAACGCGCTTCCCGCGAATATCCCCAGCACTATCCGTGGCGAGTACATCTTTGATGCTCGTTATGCCATCGTGCTGGATCAGTACTTCGACAGCGAGTTCACTGTCAGCACGGGTATCAACAACCTGTTCGACAAGCGTCCGCAGCGTCTGGGCATCATCGGTGGTGCCGAGACACGTCTCTCCACTCCGTGGGGGCGTCAGTTCTGGGTGTCGCTGGAGTGGAATCCGGGCGCTTGATGTATCGTAAGACTGACTGAGAAATCCCTGTTGAGCGCCTCCTTCTAGAGGTCGGACGACAGGAAACAAGAGAGAGGGGCGGAACAGGAATGTTCTGCCCCTCTTTTTTTTGTGGATTATAGAGTTGATATGTCTGTTTATCGTGAAATGCTTTCGCCTCGCCGATATCAAACGTTCCACCAAGAAAAATTGCATTTCTAAAAGTTCTGGAATCAACCGGAAGGTAAAGAAATGCTTGAATAAACTTTTGCAAGCTGGGTAAACTCCGATGCAAAGGGCTGTTACAAATTGTCGCAGTTGGGGCGAGGGCAGTGTCGAACACTGAGAAAATACGCCGCAGATCATTCAGGGCCTTTTGTGTAAGTGCTTGATATAAAGAAAATAAAAGCGGGAAAACCGCCTCAATAAGCATGGCTGAAAACGGAGATAAATATGCCTCACATTACACCACGCGGAAAACTGCGCTACCTGATCCATTCCTGCCTCGCCGCTTCCCTTTCACTTCCATTGATCGCCCACGCCCAGGCTCCTGCTGCTGCAGATGAGGCGGAAGTTGAAGAGGTAGTTGTAACCGGTTCCTATATTCGGAACAGCGCCTTTGCCCAGAACTCCCCAGTAGATACTGTCAGCCAGGTGGACCTGTTCGAATCAGGGGCCCCCAGTATGTCGAACTACATTCGGGAGCTGACCTATACCCAGAACACTGACGTGGTCGCCAACGTGTTGGCCGGTCAGGACGGAGCCCAGGATTCCGTAGGTGCTGCCTTCAACTTGCGTGGACTGGGTGACAACTCAACACTGACGCTCGTTGATGGAACGCGTACCTTGTCTCCCGCTGTATCCAGTTCTTTGCCTGAAATTGCGATCGATCGTCTGGAAATGGTACTGGATGGTGGTTCTGCACTTTACGGTTCGGATGCCGTGGCCGGTGTGGTCAACATCATTCCACAAAAAGAATTTGAAGGTTTCAAGGCCCGTACCTACTATCAGGTAACTGATGAAAAGGGCATGGAAGAGACCACTGCCTCCGCAATGTGGGGGCATACTTTCGACAACGGCATTTCCTATGTCGGTGCTTTCGAGAACAAGAAAAAGACTCCCTTGATGCAGTACGAAAGACTGCGCGAATGGGAAATGGCGTATGGGTCATCCACCTCCGGTAACCCGGGCGCCTTCCGTCGCGTGACGACTCCTGCTCCCCCCGGCGTAAGACTGTATCAGCGTCATGGTGGTGTGGTTTCGACTGCGGCCAGTAACCGCATTCTGATCGATCCGTCCTGCGGCACGTTCAACGACGGTTATCCAGGTCACGGTCAGGGCAAATACAGCACGCCATCTGGAGTTCCACAAAAAAATGCCGCAGGTGCACTCACGGGTAACTGCCTGTTCGATTACACCAAACAGTTCCAATATTCTGTAGAAGAGGAGAACTACAATCTCTATAACTCTTTCAGCTACGAGGCTACTGACTGGCTGCGCCTGAATGCGACATTCAACAACTCTTACCGCATCTCCAACGGTCGCACCACGTCGACCACAGCGACCACTGGCAACAACCAGAACGTACTTTACGTTCGTGCCAATCACCCGGCCAACCCCTATGGGTTTGACGTAGTACCTTGGAACTGGCGCATGATTACTGAGTCGTATACTCATCGCCCGAGCCATATTGAGGATTCTGGCGGTTCGCGAGCCTTTGAGACTCATACGCAGTTGAATCGCATGAAATTCAGTGCCGAGTACGATATCACTGAGACCTGGACGGGCTATTCCTATTTCGCAAGACAGGATAGCCGCTCAATGAGTGACTCCTACTCAGTACACTTGGGTAAACTCCAGCTGGCTTTGCAAGGGCTCGGCGGACCGAACGGGAACGAATATTGGAACCCCTTCGGCTCTGCTGATCCACGTTCACCCTTCTTCGTCAAAGGCAAGACCGACAACTCCGTGGCGGTGACCGAGTGGTTGTTCGAGCGTGACAAGAATCGTCTGACGCAAAAAGAAGATCTCGATATTTTCGAAACTGTGTTGACTGGAGAGCTGTTCTCGGTGCCTGCAGGTGCAGTGGCAATGGCTGCAGGCTACCAGTGGCGAGACTTCTTCGACGATCGCTTCGCGAATCCGATTGACGCCATGGGCTGGGATTACAACACAGTAGCCGGAGCACCTTTGCCTACGGATGAACACTACGCCTCCGAAGTGAGAGCGGCCTTCATGGAAGTGGAAGTTCCGATACTTGAAACTCTGGCTCTGCAGGCAGCTGTACGCCATGAGCAGTTCAAGGACTTCGGGCTGGAAGCAACAACTCCGAAGGTGGCTCTGCGTTGGGAACCCATCGAGACGCTGGCCGTGCGCGCGTCCTGGGGTGAGAGTTTCCTTGCGCCATCACCCGCTCAGGTTCGAGCATACGTGAGGGACGAGAACTGCGGCGAGGTGTTCAGCGGAAGAGACCCCTTCACCAACAATCTCTTGATTGGCGCCACAACCTGTTCTGCTGGTAATCCAAATCTTGAACCTGAAACATCTGAAATTAAGAACATGGGAATGACCTGGCAACCGAGTGGTGCACTGGATGGTCTCACGCTGTCTGTGGACTACCAGGAAATTGAATATACGGATCGAATTCGTACCCTCACGACCCAGGATACGGTGAGCTTCCAATTCCAGCAGTTCCAGTCAGCCACGGGCATCAGCGCTTATGACTACACGGTGGGATCGGCTACTCGTAACGCCGCAAACGCCTGGCTGGCGGCTTACGCGGGTGGTTCCGCTCCTGCTGTGGATCGACGCGCCGACCAGTCCGTGGAATCGGTGTACACGCAGGCACAGAACATCAGCTCTGTCTGGATCGACCTGTTCGACGTCACTGCGGATTATGAATTCCAGACGGATAACTGGGGGACATTCTCCACAACAGCTCAGACCACCTACTACAAGTCCTTCGACTACCAGGATCTGTTCGGCGGACGCAAGGAGGCTGTAGGTCTGCAGAACGCCGGCACTGGTATCGTACCGCCAATGCCGAAGTTCAAGAGCAACGTGCGCTTCAACTGGTTCCGCGACAATCAGAGTGCCTCACTGGCAGCCAGCTACTGGCACACTGTGAAATATGACGATGTGACTGTAGATGCTTACAACGATGGATGGAAGGCTCCGCGTACCATCAAGGGTGAAATGCGCTGGGATGCCCGCTACTCCATGGTGATAACGGACTACTTCGACAGTGAGTTCAATGTCAGTGTGGGTATCAACAACCTGTTCGACAAGCGCCCGCAGCGCATGCCGATGCAGGGGGGGTTCGAAACCCGTCTCTCTACTCCGTGGGGCCGTCAGTTCTGGGCATCCATCGAGTGGACACCGGGTGCATAAGCCAATCGGGAACGTCGGATGTATGACTGTCTGACGATTCGTCCGCAAACAGAAGGGCCAGAGCAGCAAGCTGTTCTGGCCCTTTTCATTTCTCGTCTCGAGTGTCTGTTGCCAGCGGCTACCAGTAGCTCTCCAGCGTGATCTGTCCTCTGGCCTCCGCACTGTGGCGGCTGTAACCCTTCTGTTCCAGAGCCACCGTCGCATCCTGCACCATGCCGGGGTTGCCGCACAGCATGAACTGCGACTCCTGCGGTGACATGGCGTGTCCGGCGATCCTCTCCAGCGTGCCATTGGTGATGCAGGCGGGAATGTGCCCATGAATGGTGTTCGCCACTTTTTCGCGACTGACGAACGGGATGAAGTGGAATTGCTCAGGATGTTCGTGAAGCAGCTGTTCGATCAATTCTCCATATCCCAGATCTGCCCAATTGCGCATTGCGTAGACGAGAATGACATGCTCAAAGCGCTGCCAGGGTTCGGGGGTGCGCAGCATCGACAGAAATGGCGCGACGCCGGTGCCCGTGCCCATCATCCACAACTGACTGGCCGACGGCACCTGCTCCAGCGTAAAGCTGCCTTCTGGCTGCTGCTGAATCCAGACGTTATCGCCTTTCTTCAACTTGCGCAGTTCGCCGGAGAGCGAGCCATCGGGCGTCACATGACAGAAGAACTCGACGGGTTGCTCGCCAGGAGCACTGAGGATGGAGTAGGGTTGAGCGACCTCTACGCGTTGTTCACCTTCGGAAAAAGGCAGGCCGAGCGACGTGTACTGACCCGCCAGAAAAGGGGCAATTGCGGCGTCGATACGCAGAGAAAAGTGATTGGATGTCAGGTGCTTGTTGTCGGCGACAACACCTTTGATCCATGCCGCTTTGTTGTCCGTCATACTGGGTGCCTGTCGTTGCTGGCAGTCGAGCCGGTTGAATTGGGCGCGCATTGTCGCACATTTGCTGCCGTTTGACCGTTCCCGAGGGCCATAATTTGTTGGCACTCCCCGGCCTTTTTCTATAGTCTCCAAGGCTCTGCGTGCAGCGCTCCATGCACTCGTCAAACACGCTATTCGGGGAAATCGGCATGATGAAGAAATGGTTTGAGACGGCCCTCTGGAAACGCATTCTGCTTGCTCTGGTGCTGGGAATAATCGTGGGAAGCATCTGGGGCGAAGGGGCCGTGTCGATCAAATGGATTGGCGATCTGTTCGTGCGCCTGATCAGCATGGTGGTCGTGCCGCTGGTGTTCTTCACGCTGGTGTCCGGCATCATCGCCATGGGAGACCCGCAAAAGCTGGGATCACTCGGCGTCAAGACGCTGGCGCTTTATATGCTGACCACCATGGCGGCGATTTCGATTGGACTGGTGCTGGCCGTGCTTCTGCAGCCCGGTGAGGGTGTTGATCTGTCCGGCGCGGTGCCGCAGGTTCTCCAGGAGCCGGTGCCCCTCACGCAGCAGATGATGAATATCGTGCCCCGCAATCCTGTCGCCGCGCTCGCCAACGGTGACATGCTGGCGATCATCTTCTTCGCACTGATATTTGGTGTTGCGACCATGGTCGTTGGTGAGAAGGCCAGGCCGATTCCTGAACTGATGGACGCTGCATCGGAGATCATGCTGAAGATCACCGGTTGGGTGATGGAAGTAGCGCCGCTGGGAGTATTTGCCTTGATTGCGTGGGTGTCCGGAAATCAAGGTGTTGTGGCGCTACTGGACGTTGCGCGCCTCGCATTGGCCGTGGTGCTTGGCTGTGCCCTGCATCTCGTCCTGACTCATGGTGCGCTGATGAAGTTTGTGGTCGGCGTCTCTCCCCTGGCATTCTTCCGTGGCGCGCGCGATGCGATGTTGGTGGCTTTCTCGACGTCATCCAGCTCCGCCACGCTGCCGGTGACGATCTCCGTGGCCGAGAAGAAACTCGGTGTCAGCCCGCTTCTGGCGAGTACCACGATTCCACTGGGGGCGACCATCAATATGGATGGCACTGCACTGTATGTGGGTATTGTGTCTGTGTTTGCAGCGCAGGCTTTCGGCCTCGATCTCGCACTGGCCGACTATTTCGTCATCGTGGGCGCCACCACGCTGGTGTCGATTGGAACAGCCGCTGTGCCTGGAGCGTCATTGTTCCTGATGGCCGCCGTGATGAGCGCGATTGGGATAACACCGGAGCAGATCGCGATTGTGATCGGCTTTATTCTGCCCTTCGACAGACCATTGGACATGGTGCGGACGAGTGTCAACGTCACCGGCGATCTCTCGGTGGCGATGGTGGTCGGCAAGTGGGAAGGGGAGCTGGACAAGAGCGTGCTGGAACAACCGCAGGAGCACTGACACGGCAGTGCTGAATCAAGGGACGCAATGCATCGTCCCTTGCTAGAGCAATCGGGGTCATATCCCGCAGCGATAGACACCAAAGGTCTGACGGCCTTCGGTAATCGGCGTTTCTGGAACGATCCTGTTGCCGCCCATGTCGCCAGCCTCGTTTCTGGCCAGATCGATGAGTTCAGTCTGCAGCTTGGCGCTGCCACGTTCGACGAAGACAATTTCGCTGATCGCGTTGGCAGTGCTGGAACCCAGGCGAGTGCAGCCTGCCACGTCGGCTGGTGTGGCGACGCTGACCAGACGCCCTGCGGCGGTGACCTGTACCCATGTGCCACAGGCGCTCAGTGCCGTGCAGAGCCCAATCATAAGCAAACCTTTGTGCATGTCTTTCTCCTGCTGTTTAAGCGACGGTCTTTGAAAATTCATTGCCGTCTACCATGCCAGTTATGTCGTTCACGGTAAAGCCCGGCGGCCGAAAAACGCCAGCCAGGGAATTTATGCTACCATCCCCGGCCTTACTGAACAGGGCCTGGAGCAAGCGCATGAGCATGAACAAACTGGCAGGAAAAAATGTCGTGGTGATCGGCGGTACATCGGGAATCGGCCTGGCGACGGCACTCGCCGCCAGCGAACTTGGCGCCCGCGTCTGGGCTGCAGGCCGCTCCGACGAGCATGTGGAAAGTGCAAAGCGCATCGCTGGCGATCGCGTCACCGTGATGAAGGCCGACACCCATGATCAGGAAAGTCTGCTCGCCGTATTCCGTGCCGCTGGCGTGATCGACCACCTGGTCTCCGCCGCCACGGGCGGTACGCGTACCTTGAAACCCTTCCTGGAACAGACTGAAGATCAGTTCAAAGACGCCTTCGGCAAGCTGTGGGGATACGCCAAGGTCGTCCGTACTGGCGCTCCCTTCGTCGCCAAAGATGGCTCCATTACGCTGGTCAGCGGCGCTCCGGCCCGCAAGATCAAGGCAAACAGCTCGGCGCTCAGTTGTGTTGGCGCGTCAGTCGAGACGCTGGTGCGCTGTCTTGCCAGTGAAATGGCGCCGATTCGTGTGAACGTAGTCTCTCCTGGCATTATCGATACGGCACTGTTCGACTGGATGGGAGATCAACGTGCCGAGCGCGTCGCGGCGATGGTGAAGGGACAACTGGTCGAGCGTGTCGGCCGTCCCGAAGAGGTCGCCAGCGCGTTGATTTACCTGATGCAGAATGGCTATGCTACCGGCACCACTGTGGACGTCGACGGCGGCCAGCTGCTGCGCTAACCCTGTGGGAGCTTGCCCCGCAAGCGATAGCTTTTTCTATCACAGCAAAGAGATCACGGAATGAGTTTCAAACCAGTAATCCTGATTTACGACCTCGACAACAAGTTGGTCGACGAGATCGCTGCCGAGATCGGCAATTCAGGGCTTTACACCAGTATCAACACCTATAACGAGTCCAATGCGATGGACGCGATCCGCCAGTATGATCGCGGCTTTGGCATGCTGACGAACAAGCTCTCCTGTGTCATTACCGGTTGGAACAATCACAAGAAGCCTCGTGATCAGTTTCTCTATCACCTGCGAGAGATGGAAAGGAAAAGCCCGCTGCGCTCACCCACGCCGGTCGTCATCGTGACGGAGGACCATCGCGAGGATCGAGGGGCCTGATGCTGATTCTAAGTCCTAAGCACGAGGAGC
>JBBTKA010000193.1:0-5550 GCA_038059145.1 Pseudomonadota bacterium | reverse complement strand
CGTCATCGTCCAGTTGGCCGTGCTCTTGCAGCGCGGCGACGATCTCGTCCATCGGAGTGTCGTGCTCGAAGAGTCCAACCACTTCGGTACTGTTCCAAATGGGAGTGGTGCCCGGATCGATCTGGAAAACGGGCTGATCCTCGCCATCCTGAAGGGTGACGGAAACGGCGCCGAGTTCCGAGAGCAGCGCTTCGATCAGCGCTGCGCCGGACTCGGGGACACGGACTTTCAATTGTTGCCAGGGCATATCAGGCTCTTGCCGCAGTATCGGTAACGCGCATGACAGGAAGCGTCACGAGCATCACTTGGCCGGCATCTTGTGGTGGGCTGTCAGCTTGCCTTCCAGGTAGTGGATGTTGACACCGCCCTTCTGGAATTCCGCATCACGGATAATATCTTTGTGCAGCGGCGTGTTGGTACGGATGCCATCGATCAACAATTCATCCAGGGCATTGCTCATGCGTGCGAGCGCACCAGCACGATCAGCGCCATAGGTGATCAGTTTCGCGATCAATGAATCATAGTACGGCGGCACTGTGTAGCCACTGTAAATGTGCGAGTCGACCCGCACGCCGTTGCCCCCTGGCGCATGAAACAGATTGATCTTGCCGGGGCAGGGCAGGAAAGTCACCGGGTCTTCGGCATTGATGCGGCACTCGAAGGCGTGACCTTTGATGTGCACGTCAGACTGCTTGATGGAGAGTTTCTCGCCGCTGGCAATCTTGAGCTGCTCTTTGACGATGTCGATGCCGGTGACCATTTCGGTGACGGGGTGCTCGACCTGCACGCGCGTGTTCATCTCGATGAAATAGAACTGCTCATCCTGATACAGGAATTCGAGGGTGCCCGCCCCGCGATAATTCATTTTCTCGCAGGCTTTCACGCAGGTCTCGGCAACCTGTCTGCGGATGTGGTCCGGAATGCCGGGCGCAGGAGCTTCTTCCAGAACCTTCTGGTGGCGGCGCTGCATGGAGCAGTCCCGGTCGCCCAGATGAATGGCGTTGCCCTGACCGTCGGCCAGCACCTGAATTTCGACGTGACGGGGATTTTCGAGGAATTTTTCCAGGTATACGACACCGCTGCCGAAGAATGCCTTGGCCTCGGATTGCGTCACGTAGATCGCCTTGAGCAGAGCCGCCTCGCTGTGTACCACACGCATGCCGCGACCGCCGCCGCCTGCTGCCGCCTTGATGATGACCGGGTAACCGATTTCCTTGGCGATAGAAAGCGTGCGCTCCTTGTTGTCATCGATAGGACCGTCAGAGCCTGGCACTGTTGGAACGCCAGCCTCACGCATGACCTTGATGGCGGAGACCTTGTCGCCCATCAGGCGAATGGTTTCGGGACGCGGGCCTATGAAGATGAAGCCGCTCTTCTCGACTTGTTCGGCAAAGTCGGCGTTTTCGGACAGGAAACCGTAACCAGGATGAATCGCCACTGCATCGGTGACTTCAGTTGCGCTGATGATGGCAGGGACGTTCAGATAACTGTCAGTGGCATTGGCGGGACCGATACACACGGATTCGTCGGCCAGGCGCACATGCATCAGGTCACGATCGGCGCTGGAATGTACTGCCACCGTCTTGATGCCGAGCTCTTTGCAGGCCCGGAGTACACGAAGGGCGATTTCGCCACGGTTGGCAATCAGAACTTTATCAAGCATGAAGTAGAACCTTTGTTAGTGATCTTGAGGACTGATCTAAAAGACTATCCGGAGCCAGCGTTCTTAAACGATGGTGATCAGAGGCTGATCGTACTCCACGGGTTCGCCGTCCTCGACGAGAATTGCTTCCACGACACCGGCGTGGTCTGCTTCGATCTGGTTCATCATCTTCATGGCTTCCACGATACAGATCACATCACCAACCTTGACGTGTTGACCCACTTCCACGAACACGGGAGAAGAGGGGGAGGGTGAGCGGTAGAAGGTGCCTACCATTGGCGACTTGATAACGTTGCCGCGCAGGCTCTTGCTTTCTGCTTCGGGAGCGGCCGCTACCGGGGCATGTGCTTGCGCAGCGGGGGCCGGAGCGGCAGCAGGAGCCTGCTGCATGGGGGCCATGTAATGCATCTGGGGGGGAGCGGCCTTGGAGATGCGGCTGATGCGCACAGCCTCTTCGCCTTCTTTAATCTCGATTTCGGCAACGTCTGAAGATTCCAGCAATTCGATGAGTTTTTTTACTTTTCTGATATCCATGGAGTTTTCTCTTGTCAGTGTGTGTTGTTTTGCGGGCGCTCAACGGCTTTTGGCGATATGCCTGAGGGCAGCCTGAAGTGCCAGGTCATAGCCGTAGGACCCTAATCCGGTAATGGTGCCCACCGCAACGTCCGAAAAATAGGAGTGATGGCGGAAAGGCTCACGTTTGTAGACGTTGGAGATATGTACTTCGATAAACGGTATGTCGGAAGCCAGGATCGCGTCGCGCAGGGCCACGCTGGTGTGCGTGAAAGCGGCGGGATTGATGATGATGAAATTGATGCCTTCGTTGCGGGCGTCGTGCAGGCGTTCGATCAGTTCATACTCGGCATTGCTTTGCAGATGCTGCAGATGGTGTCCGGCTTCGATACAGGAGAATGTCAGTCTGGCATTGATATCGGCGAGGGTTTCGGAGCCATACACGGCAGGTTCACGGGTTCCCAGCATGTTCAGGTTCGGTCCGTGTAAAACAAGTATCGTTGCCATGATCAGATGCAATCTCGTTATTTCAAGGATGAACGGCACGGGGCAGTTCTATCTCTTTAGGCTATTTTGCCAGCATTTTCTCAGAAACTTTCCAGACTTTCACCAAGAATTCCTTGCTGAATGCTGATTTGAATCATTCGAGTACGATTTCCCGCTCCTGCGGCGGATAGCACAACCCTTGTTCGGAGCAACCCTGGTATTCGATGAACAGTGTCGGCGACTGCTCTGCCGTTGCCATGCTGACTCGCGCTTCGACCTGTCCGTAATACACCTCCACATCGCCGAAGAATTCATCGTGGTGTGCAACACCCTGCGGCAGTTCTGTGCTCAGCGTTGCGGCCTCTTCAGCACTGATACCCGCTGAAAATCCAAATTTCTCTCTGTACAGGTAGTAGCCTTGCGCGATGTCCCAGTGCACGACCACGATTCCGGGTTCTGGCAGGCTGATGTAGTAACGGAAGGCTTCATCGACAGGAAGGAATTTGGGCTCGGAAAACATCCGGCTGCTCGTGCCGGGCAAGGTTTGCGCGGCCAGCCGCCCGGAGGGTCCTCCCGTGAATGTGGTCGCCAGACCGAATATCAGCAGACCCAGTAGCGTCAGAGGGAATCCGAGGCTGCGTCTTGTTGTCGGTCTGGCGCTACTGTTCAAGGGAAGTCCTCGGCAGAATGTCCTATTGCTCGTAGCGATCGAATACCAGACACGCATTGGTGCCGCCGAAGCCGAAGCTGTTCGACATGATGCGATTCAGGCGAATGTTGTCGACCCGCTGGAGCGGAATGTTCAGGCCTTCCGCCTCGGGGTCCAGCGTTTCGATATTGGCGGCGGCGCAGACGAAATTGTTTTCCATCATCAGCAGGCTGTAGATCGCTTCCTGGGCGCCAGCGGCACCCAGTGAGTGTCCGCTGAGCGATTTGGTGGAGTTGAGCAGCGGGGTGTTGTCGCCAAACACGGCCCTGATGGCGCGCAATTCTGAGACGTCCCCGGCCGGTGTGCTGGTGCCGTGGGTGTTGATGTAATCGATAGGGCCCGCAGTCGTGCTCATGGCCATCTGCATGCAGCGAATGCCGCCTTCGCCCGACGGTGCCACCATGTCGTAACCATCCGAGGTCGCGCCATAGCCGGTAATTTCTGCGTAAATCTTGGCGCCGCGCTTGATGGCGTGATCCAGTGCCTCGATCACCAGGACCGCGCCGCCGCCAGCGATGACGAAACCGTCGCGGTTCTTGTCATAGGCGCGGGAAGCCTTGTCCGGAGTCTCGTTGTACTGGGTGGACAGAGCGCCCATGGCGTCAAACATGTTGGTCAGGGACCAGTGCTCAGCCTCGCCGCCGCCCGCAAAGACGATGTCCTGCTTGTTCAGTTGAATCAGCTCGACCGCATTGCCGATGCAATGCGCGCTGGTGGCGCAGGCCGAGGAGATCGAGTAATTCACCCCTTTGATCTTGAAAGGCGTGGCCAGGCAGGCGGATACGGTGCTGCCCATGGTGCGTGTGACGCGATATGGTCCGATCTTGCGCACGCCTTGTGTGCGCAGGATGTCGGCGGCTTCTACCTGGTCTGCCGAAGACGAGCCGCCCGCACCCATGATGATGCCGGTGCGGATATTGGAGACTTCATCCTCTTTGAGGTTGGCGTCTTTGATGGCCTGTTCCATGGAGAGATAGCCAAAAGCGGCGGCATCGCCCATGAAGCGCAGGGCCTTGCGGTCGATCATGGCGGCCAGGTCCAGATCTATCGATCCGGCCACATGGCTGCGCAGCCCCATTTCCTTATACTCCGGCTTGAAGCGAATTCCGCTGCGCCCCTCTCTCAGGGAATCCAGCACGGCCTGCTTGTCTGCGCCAAGGCAGGAAACGATGCCTATACCGGTAACAACAACGCGTCTCATAA
The DNA here is from genome assembly GCA_038059145.1 of Pseudomonadota bacterium. GTDB lineage: Bacteria > Pseudomonadota > Gammaproteobacteria > Pseudomonadales > Pseudohongiellaceae > UBA5078. The sequence goes on along the minus strand of JBBTKA010000193.1, from coordinate 976 downwards.
AAACCTCTTTGATAGAACTGTGTTAACTCTTCAGAATCTGCTTTCGGGGGTGAAAAGGCCCACTTTCAAGCCAGACATTGAGTAGATCTCCTTGCCGTCTACCGACACTGTACCATCGGCGATGCCCATTACCAATTTGCGCTCGATGACGCGAGTCAGGGACAGGTGATAGACCACTTTGGATGCTGTTGGCAGAATTTCGCCACTGAATTTAACCTCACCCGAGCCCAGCGCGCGGCCTTTGCCGAGGTTGCCTCGCCAGCCGAGGAAGAATCCCACCAGCTGCCACATGGCGTCGAGTCCCAGACAGCCTGGCATTACCGGGTCTTCTGGAAAGTGACACTCGAAAAACCACAAGTCCGGGCGGATATCGAGCTCGGCGATAATCTCGCCTTTACCATGCTCGCCGCCGGTGTCGTTGATTTCGACTATCCTGTCCAGCATCAGCATGTTGCCGACAGGCAGACGGGCATTACCGGGGCCGAACATGCGGCCATAGCCACAATCCAGTAATTCGTCGCGGGTATAGGAGCTCTTGCGGATGTGGCCATTCATAGTTGGAAATCGTCTGGAGAACTGGTTGATAGTGGGTTGAAAGTGGGCTGAATCAGGCTGCCCGGCTCGCAAAGGCAGCGATATTATCGCGGCGCTGTAAAATAATCGATATTATTTTGTGCCTGAATCAAGGCGTTGCACGCAGATGGCGCACATTTGTGGCAAACTGTGGCGCCGGTAAGTTGGACGGATTCCAAGCAATTTTATGCCCCGGTTTCAGCTCTGCTGAGCAGTCGGGAACAAGGCGGAACATGATAATACCAGTGGTTCTTGCGGGAGGAGTGGGCACACGTTTGTGGCCAGTCTCGCGTCAGCTTTATCCAAAACAGTTTGCCGCACTCTCTTCCTCCCGCCGACAGTCTGGCGTGTCAGAACCCTCTTCCGAGGGTGTTGCCGACGACACCTTGTTTCAGGCCACTCT
>JBBTKA010000192.1:0-27781 GCA_038059145.1 Pseudomonadota bacterium | reverse complement strand
TGGATCGCTTCCGCCGCGCACGCAGGAGGCTTGATCGCTGGTATGATGGCAGGCCTGTTGACCGCTGCATGGCGGCGTTTCAGATGAGACTTTTTGGATAATCAGGATCCCCTTATGTTCGATAAATTCGAGTCACAGCAGTTTGACTCCCTGCAGGCATTGATCGACAGCATCACGCCGGAGATTCACGAAAACCTGAAGACGGCTGTGGAGATCGGTCGCTGGGCTAATGGTGACAAGCTGACCCCAGAGCAGCTCGAACACAGCCTGCAGGCGATCATCGCCTATGAGGCGCGCCACCTCAGTGAAGAGCAGCGCATCGGTTTCATCGACACCAGCGGCCTGAAGAAATCGGCGTGTGATGCGCCCGAACCTGCGCGGGACGATGTTGACCACTCGTCCTGTGGGAGCGAGCCTGCTCGCGATGCATCCCTGATCGCCACCACCCGAGATCATTTGCACTAGCGAGGCAAGGACGAAAACGTGAATTCTGCAGCCCGCGGCATTGCCCGCAAGATGACGACTCGCCTCAGTGCGCCGGTCAACTACAGTCTGCCGCTGGGCGACACACTGGTACCGCTCAATCCTCTGCTCGGCGCTCATGTGCGTCTGCATTACAGCGGTCAGATCAACTGCGTGCATTGTGGCCGCAATACCGCCAAGAGTTTCAATCAGGGTTATTGCTATCCCTGTTTCATGAAGCTCGCGCAGTGTGACTCCTGCATCATCCATCCCGAGAAATGTCACTTCGAGCAGGGCACCTGCCGCGAGCCGGAGTGGGGCGAACAGTTCTGCATGCAGGACCATATTGTCTATCTTGCCAACTCTTCTGGTGTGAAAGTCGGCATCACGCGCGCCACGCAGATTCCCACGCGCTGGATCGATCAGGGCGCTGTGCAGGCGCTGGCCATCATGCGCGTGCGTAGTCGTCTGCAATCGGGCACGCTGGAGATGCTGTTTAAACAACACGTGGATGACAAGACCAACTGGCGTGACATGCTCAAGGGCGGCGATCACCTGACCGACCTGCATGCCGAAAGCGCGCGCCTGCGCGAAGCGTGCCGCACGGACATCGACGAGCTGAAACAGCGCTTCGGTTTTCATGCCATCAGCGAGCTGACCGGCATCGATCCGGTGCTGATCGAATACCCGATACTTGCCTACCCCGAAAAAATCAATTCCTTCAATTTCGACAGCGATCCGCTGGTCGAAGGGACTTTGCAGGGAATCAAAGGCCAGTACCTGATTTTCGACACAGGCGTGATCAACATGCGCCGCTACGCGGGCTACAACCTCGAACTATTCAACTGACCCTGTGGGAGCTTGCCCGCAAGCGATTCCGACCAAAACGGATCTAACACGAAGCGAAGCCAAATCATGAAAAACGCCCAACCCAAAACCATCTACCTGAAAGACTACCAAGCCCCGGCCTTCCTCATCGACGAGACCGATCTGCGCTTCGAGCTTGGTGAAGACTTCACTCTCGTCAGCTCGCGACTGGAGATGCGTCGCAACCCGGTATATGCCGAGCACCGCACTGTACCACTGGTGCTCGATGGACAGGACATGGTGTTGGAGCGTGTGCTCATCGATGGCCGTGAGCTGCAACCCGGTGAATACCTGGTCGGTGAAGAGACGCTGACCATACACTCGCTGCCCAAGGCAGTAGACGAAAATGGCGCACGCTTCATTCTGGAATGCCAGACCCGCATCAAGCCGCAAGAGAACACCAGCCTCGAAGGCCTCTACAAATCCAAAAAAATGTTCTGCACGCAATGCGAGGCCGAGGGTTTTCGCAAGATCACCTACTATCTGGATCGCCCCGATGTGATGTCGCGCTTTACCACCACCGTTGTGGCAGAAAAGTCACGCTACCCCGTGCTGCTCTCCAACGGCAACGCCATCGACAGCGGCACAGAAAGTGATGGACGCCACTGGGTGAAATGGCAGGACCCGTTCCGCAAACCCTGCTATCTGTTTGCCCTGGTTGCCGGTGATCTGGCGCATGTCGAGGATACCTTTGTCACTTGTTCCGGGCGCACCATCACGCTGCGCATTTTTGTGGAGAGCAAGGATCTCGACAAGTGCGCGCACGGCATGTTGTCCCTGAAAAATTCCATGGCTTGGGACGAGAAAGTGTTTGGGCGTGAATACGATCTGGACATCTTCATGATCGTCGCCGTCGATGATTTCAACATGGGCGCGATGGAGAACAAGGGCCTGAATATCTTCAACACCTCCTGCGTGCTGGCCAATCCGGCCACCACGACAGACGTCGCATTCCAGCGCGTCGAAGCGGTGGTGGCACATGAATATTTCCACAACTGGTCGGGCAATCGCGTGACCTGTCGTGACTGGTTTCAGCTCAGCTTGAAAGAAGGTTTCACCGTGTTCCGCGACGCGGAATTCTCCGCCGATATGGGCTCGCGCACCGTCAAGCGCATCGATGATGTCAGCTTCCTGCGAACCGCCCAGTTCGCCGAAGATGCCGGCCCGATGGCGCACTCGGTGCGACCGGATTCCTACATGGAAATCTCCAACTTCTACACGCTGACCATCTACGAGAAGGGTGCAGAAGTGGTGCGCATGATCAAGGAATTGCTAGGAGATGAAAATTTCCGCAAAGGCAGCGATCTGTACTTTGAACGGCACGATGGTCAAGCGGTGACGACAGAGCATTTCGTGAAGGCGATGGAGGATGCGAGTGGTGTTGACTTGACACTGTTCCGGCGCTGGTACTCCCAGGCGGGTACGCCGCAACTGCATATTCGCGATCACTACGATGCGGCGGCTCGCACCTATACTCTGACAGTTGAACAAACCTGTCCGCCCACGCCGGAGCAGCCAGTGAAATTACCGTTCCATATTCCGCTGCGCATGGGGCTTCTAGATCGTGATGGCAATGAGTTGCCTGTCATGCTTGCTGGAGAGCAGGGCAGCGCGGCAATGGAACGTGTGCTGGATGTCACGGCTCCCGTGCAGGACTTTGTCTTCACCGGAATCGATAGCAAACCCGTGCCGTCGTTGCTGCGCGGTTTCTCCGCGCCGGTAAAGCTGGCCTTCGACTATGCCCGCGATGACCTGCTGTTCCTGATGACTTACGACACCGACGGCTTCAATCGCTGGAATGCCGCGCAACAGCTTGGTGTCGAGGTGATGGAAGAACTGCTGGGTGACTATCAGGCGGGCAGGGCGCTGGTTCTCGATCAGCGTGTCATCAGTGCATTCGCCCGCATTCTGCAGACCTGCATCGATCACTGCCGAAATGGTACTGCTCAAGACAAGGAAATGGTCGCGCAGTTGCTGACACTGCCGGCAGAAGCTTATCTGAGCGAACTCGCTGCCGAAATCGATGTCGCTGGCATTCACGCGGTGCGCGAATTTGTTGCGAATGAAATCGCACTCACTCTGAAAGACAGTTTCTTCGCACTCTACGAATTGAATGCCGACTACGAGCCCTATCGCGCAGATGCCGCGGGCATCGCGCGCCGGGCGTTGAAGAATACTTGTGTCGCTTATCTGATGCGCACGCACGATGTGCGCTGGCTGAAGGTCTGCCAGTACCAATACAGCACCGCCGACAACATGACTGACGTCGCTGCCGCCTTGCGCCTGATGGTCAACAGCGAGATCAAAGGGGCCGCCGAACTGAGCGCCAATGCGCTTGCCGACTTCTATCAGAAGTGGCAGCACGAAGCGCTGGTGGTCGATCAATGGTTCAGCATACAGGCGACCTCCGTGCTGCCGGGAACGCTGGCGCGCGTGAAGGCGCTGATGCAGCACCCCGCGTTCGACATCAAGAATCCTAACAAGGTGCGTGCGCTGATCGGCGCATTCTGCGGTCAGAACGCGCTGCATTTCCACGACATCTCCGGCGCAGGCTACGAGTTCCTGGCAGATCGTATTCTGCAGTTGAATGCGCTGAATCCGCAGATCGCCTCGCGTCTGCTGACACCGCTGACGCGCTGGAAAAAATACAACCCGATCCGGCAGGCGCTGATGCGTACGCAGTTGGAACGCATTGCGGCGGATACGACGCTGTCGAAGGATGTGTACGAGGTGGTGGTGAAGAGTTTGAAGTAGGGGGTTCGAAGTAGGCAGTTCGAAGTAGGGAGTTCGAAGTACGGAGTGTGGCATTGGACTCGAGATGATTTCCAGTAAGAAGTCTGGCAGGTGATAGGCACTTCCCTGTGCCTCGGCTGCCCAGGCTCACGCCGTATTTGTTTTCAAAGTCCTTGTTGCCGCCACATCCCCCTTCGCCACGTTGATGATCAAGTCCGTGGTCACCGGCACACGGTTGAACAGATGTCCTCCCATCGCATTTGATATCGCACATACCAGCGCGGCTGCCGCGCAGCCCTGAATGGGCTCGCCGACGCCTTTGGCGCCGACCGGGTTTTGCGGATCGGGAATCTCCACAGCGGCCCAACTCATCGTGGTTTTCACATCGAGATAGGAGGGCGGTTTTGCCTGATGGAGCCAGACATTGGCGGGCAGGCCATTCTGCGGGTCATAGGTGTGGCGTTCAAAACCGGCCAGTCCGAAACCCATGATCGCCGCGCTCTTCATCTGCGCGCCAAGCCCCTGCGGATGCAATATGGTGCCGCAATCGGCCACGCCCATGTAATCAAGAATATCGTACTTGCCGGTGTCCGGGTCCAGAGCGATCTGCACGAAACCGGCGGCGAGTCCGGCCACGGCGCCCTGACGCGGAATGGTGTCCTTGGCCACACCGATCAAGCCGGTACCGGCGATGCCTGCCACCGAGGCGCTGGTCATGGCGTTGATGCCTTCCTGGGCGAGCTGGCCGCTGAATTCACCGCCCAGGGCGATGGCTCTCTGCGCCGCTTCGGCATAGCTGATGGAGCGGGTGGGGTCTTCGCGCAGGAAGACGCGCTCGTCACCGATCTCGAAATCCTCCGGGGTGCCGCCCAGGTCCAGCGCAGCGATGCGCAATAGCTTGTCCAGTGCATCCATCGCCGCGACATAGTTGGTGCGTGTCATGGTGAACGAGGTGTTGCTGCCGAACTGGCCGAGGTTCCACGGCAGGTGATGGCGGCTGTCGCCGCGCTCCACCACGCAGTTTTCCCAGCGGCATTTCAACACCTCCGCCGCCACCCGAGAGGTGGTGGCATAGGAATAGGTACCCAGGTTGCCGACGCCGGTGTGGATGTGCAGCACGCCGTCCGGGGTGATGCGCACAAGGCCATCGAAGCCATTGGCGCCTGCGGAATGATAAGCCTGACCAATGCCGACGCCGATCAGCTTGTTGCCGACGCGCTCGCCGTTGCGGGCGAACTTTTCCTGCCAACCGAAGGCCTCGGCACCGATGCGCAGTGCCTCGGGCAGATAGGCGCTGGTCACCGGTCCCTGCGTATCGCCAAACAGAGTATCATTGCCCGGCGCATTGATGATCCGAATGTCGAGCGGGTCGATGCCCAGTTCGCGGGCTGCTTTGTCCAGCAGTGGTTCGATGGCTACCGCGAGCTGATTCTGCCCCGGACCACGCTGTGGCCCTTTGGTGGGCGTATTGGTGAAGACGGGAATACCGCGAAAGCGCATGGCCACTGGCGTGTACACCAGCGACATGGCTTCACCGGCCGACAACCAATCCGAGAAGCCCGCGTTGCCGCCGTTGTCCTGAATGATGTAGAGGTCTGCCGCCAGCAGGCGTCCGTCCGCCCGGAAGCCGAGTTTGGCGCGGCCCTGGAAGCCGTGGCGGGCCGAGCCGATACCGTATTCTTCCTCGCGGGTGATGCGCATCATGACGGGCTGGCCGATCTTCTTTGCGAAGTGCGCGGGAATGACCATGGAGGGGTATCCCGCACCTTTCGAACCGAAGCCGCCGCCGCATAATTCGGCGATGAAGACGAGATCCTGCGGTGCGATGCCGATGTAGGAGGCGATGGTCGGCACCGGGAAACTCTGGCTCTGACTGGAGCCGTAGAGGAAGCACTTGCCGTTTTCCCAGTAGGACATTGCCGAGCGCGGTTCCATTGAGTGGTGCGCGTTGCTTGCCGTTACGAAACTCTCGTCGAGGATATAGGCGGCCTGCGCAAAACCGGCGTCGAGATCGCCGATCACCCATTCTTCGGTCGCTTCGCCCTGTGGCAACTGACCGGCATCCATGGCGGCGAATTCCTCGCGCGTCCAGTGCATGGCATTGACGCCGGGGTTCAGCGTGTCATTGTCGAGGCTGCCTTCCACCAGGGAGGCGCCGGGCACATTGCCGCCGATGCGGGCGTGGGCACCATCGGGATGCAGGCTGGCGAGGGGATCGACGGAGAAGGGCAGGCGCTCGAAATTGATGATGATGGCCGCGATGGCGTCTTCAGCCGTCTTCTCATCCACTGCCGCGACGGCCAATATGGGCTCGCCCACATAGACGGGCTCGTTGGTGAGAATCTGGCGTTCCACGCCGGGCAGCCGGGGCACGTCGTCGGCGGTCAGTACTCCGATCACACCGGGAATGCGCATGGCCTCAGACGTATCGATGCTGACGACCCGGGCATGGGGAATGGGGCTGGTGAGCAGGCGGCAATAGACCATGCCGTCCACTTTGAAGTCTTCTGCGTATTTCGCAGCGCCGGTGACTTTGGCGTGCAGGTCCGGCGGAGTGTAGTCCTTGCCGATCAGGGAGTAAGCCATGCTGCGTCTCCTGTATTTTTCTTATAGTTCGAAGCGAAAGATCGCTGTGTTATGAGTCTTCGTTCTCGCCTCACAGAATAGTAAGAAGCCGTTCGAAGCTGCGAAGAATTAAAAGAAGGAAAAGAATCGCGAGCAGGCTCGCTCCCACTGGAGCGAGCCTTGCGGCAATCAGGCAGCAACTTCGCGGACATTGATCAGCGGGATGGTCTTGGCGTGTTCTGCCGCGTCCATGTACGACTTGATCTCGTTGAAGTTCAGGTAGCGGTAGATCTTGCTCGACATCGTGTCCACGTTCTTCATGTACACCATGTACTCTTCCATCGTCGGAATACGCCCCAGCACGGAACTCACCGCCGCCAGTTCGGAAGAGGCGAGGAATACATTCGCGCCTTCGCCGAGACGGTTGGGGAAGTTACGAGTGGAAGTGGACACCACGGTGGAATTTGGTGCCACGCGCGCCTGGTTGCCCATGCACAGTGAACAGCCGGGCATCTCAGTGCGCGCACCGGATACGCCAAACACGCTGTACACGCCTTCTTCCACCAGCTGATGCTGGTCCATCTTGGTCGGCGGAGAGACCCACAGACGCGTCGGAATCACACCCTTCACCTGCTTCAGCACTTCGCTTGCCGCACGGAAGTGACCGATGTTGGTCATGCACGAACCGATGAACACCTCGTCGATCTTGGTGCCCTGCACGGCAGAGAGCGGCTTGATATCGTCCGGGTCGTTCGGGCAGGCCAGCAGTGGTTCCTTGATCTCGTTCAGGTCGATCTCGATGATCTTGTAGTACTCGGCGTCGGCATCCGGCTCCAGTAGTTCCGGGTTCTTCAACCATTCTTCCATTGCGCGCGCACGACGCTCCAGGGTACGTGCATCGCCGTAACCCTGGTCGATCATCCAGCGCAGCAAGGTGATATTGGACTTGAAGTACTCGATGATCGGTTCCTTGTTCAGGCGAATGGTGCAACCACCGGCAGAGCGTTCGGCCGAGGCATCAGACAGTTCAAATGCCTGTTCCACTTTCAGGTTCGGCAGACCTTCGATTTCGAGGATGCGGCCGGAGAAGATGTTCTTCTTGCCTTTCTTCTCGACGGTCAGGTCGCCGGACTGCAGCGCCGCGTAAGGAATCGCATTCACAAGATCACGCAATGTGATGCCGGGCTGCATCTCGCCCTTGAAGCGCACGAGCACAGACTCGGGCATGTCCAGTGGGATCACGCCAGTCGCCGCCGCAAACGCTACCAGACCTGAACCGGCCGGGAAGGAGATGCCGATCGGGAAGCGGGTATGGGAATCGCCGCCGGTGCCGACGGTGTCAGGCAGCAACATACGGTTCAGCCAGGAGTGGATGATGCCATCGCCCGGACGCAAAGCCACACCGCCGCGGGTCTGGATGAAGTCCGGCAGAGTATGCTGAGTCTCGATGTCTACCGGCTTCGGATACGCGGCCGTGTGGCAGAAGGACTGCATGACCAGATCGGCAGAGAACCCGAGGCAGGCGAGGTCTTTCAGCTCGTCGCGGGTCATCGGGCCGGTGGTGTCCTGAGATCCCACCGTGGTCATCTTTGGTTCGCAATAGCTGCCGGGACGCACGCCTTTCACGCCGCAGGCCTTGCCGACCATCTTCTGCGCCAGTGTGTAGCCTTTGTTGGACACTTCCGGGTTGAAGGGCAGACGGAAGATTTTTGAAGGTGGCAGGCCCAGAGAGGTACGCGCCTTCTCGGTCAGACCACGGCCAATGATCAACGGGATACGGCCGCCAGCGCGGACTTCGTCGAGCAGCACTTCTGTTTTCAACGTGAAGGTGCTGATGACTTCGTTGCTGCCATGGCGGGTAATTCTGCCTTCGTACGTGTAGATGTCGATGACGTCGCCAGTGTTCAGGTTCTCAACATCACACTCGATCGGGAAGGCGCCCGCGTCTTCCATGGTGTTGAAGAAAATTGGAGCAATCTTGCTGCCGATGCACACACCGCCATCACGTTTGTTCGGGATGTGGGGAATATCGTTGCCGATGTTCCAGAGCACGGAATTGGTTGCCGATTTGCGTGACGAGCCGGTGCCCAGCACATCGCCGATCAGTGCCACCGGGAAGCCTTTTTTCTTCAGTTCAGCAATCTGGGCTGCCGCATTGGTGACACCGTCGCGCGGCATCTTGTACATCGCCAGTGCGTGCAAGGGGATGTCCGGGCGTGACCATGCGTCCTGAGCTGGCGAGAGGTCGTCGGTATTGGTTTCGCCTGGCACCTTGTAGACAGTGACGGTCAGCACCTTGGGCAATTCCGGTTTGCTGGTGAACCACTCGGCATCGGCCCAGGATTGCAACAATGCCTTGGCATGCACGTTGCCCGCTTTTGCGCGCTCTTCGACATCATGGAAGGCATCGAACATCAGCAGTGTATGGGAAAGCTCTTTTGCCGCCTGCGCCGCCAGTGCCGGATTGTCCAGCAGCTTCACCAGTGTCACGATGTTGTAGCCGCCGAGCATGGTGCCCAGCAGTCTGGTCGCCAGAGCCTTGTCGAGGATAGGAGAAGACGCTTCGCCGTTGGCAATGGCTGACAGGAAACCGGCTTTGACATAGGCGGCTTCATCCACGCCAGCTGGCACGCGATTGGAGATCAGGTCGAGCAGGAAGGCTTCCTCTCCCTTGGGAGGATTCTTCAGCAACTCCACGAGCGCAGCGGTCTGTTCGGCATCCAGTGGCTTGGGAACGATGCCTTGTGCAGCGCGTTCGGCAACATGTTTACGGTAAGCTTCTAACACAGTATTTCCCTCGTGAATTGAGACCAATCAAAGTCCTTTCAGGGTTCTGATTAGCTGTTAAAATCGGGTGGCTAGTTTAGGCGATCAGGCGTTGGAACTCCAGTTGAAAGCGGGTCCCGCCGACAGCGGATGCCGCTGCGCTGAACTGAATGTTGAGCTGTATGTTGAACCGCAGCATGAACCACAAACACACCACACAGGATGCCCGATTGAACGCCACTGATATCCCCAACTCCGCCCGAACTCCTTGTATCGGCGTCTGCTCTACGACTTCCGTTGGTGACTCCATTTGCCGGGGTTGCAAGCGTTATGCGTTCGAGGTGATTCGCTGGAACGGTTACTCGGATGCTGAAAAGGTGGCTGTGCTGCGAAGAATCGAGGCGCTCACCGTGCAGATCATGCAGGACAAGTTTGTCATCCACTCCGAAGCATTGTTGAAAGAGGGGGTGCAGGGCTGTCGCCTGCCAGTCAATGTTGCGCTTTCCCCGTGCTGCTGGCTGCATAATCTGTTGAAGAAGGGGTCAATCGATCACCTGGTGCCGGAAGATTTTGGTTTCGCCGTCAAGGAAGCGTATCGGCAGATGCCACTGGCGGCGCTAGCGGAACTGGTCGATGATGAACTGCTGCGGTTGTGCGGCGCGCACTTCGCACGTTATTACAAGTTGACCGACAGCCTGTCCTGAAACGAGGGCTTGCTCTTGTGGATTGGCACTTACGCGGCCGTATGGGGGAAGTGCTTCAGCTCGTACCCGTCAGGCGTAAATACCACGACCCAGCCTTTGCTGTCCCAGCTTCCCAGCACGATGCGATGAGCCTCGTTGAGCCCGTTGATCGGTTCCTGCAGGCGAATGGTGTGAACGGCCGGTCTATGTGTGTGACCGTGGATCATGAAATTGACCTGCTTTTCACGCAGCAGGTTGAGAACTTCCTGATGGGTGACATCCATGATTTCGGAAGCCTTGCGGCTATTGTGTTCCTTGCTCTGCTGGCGCGCCTGTTGCGCAATCATGTGGCGTTCAACCAGCGATTTCTCCAGGAATTCGTTCTGCCAACGCTCCGATCGCACCATTTTGCGGAACTTCATGTACTCGACATCACGGGTGCAAAGGCTGTCACCATGGATCAGCAGCACCTGCTGGCCGTAGCAGTCGATAATGACGGGCTCTTCCAGTAGCGTCGCGCCACAGCGCGCGGCAAAGTCCTTACCGAGCAGAAAGTCGCGATTGCCATGCATGAGAAAGATGCGGGAACCGGCGGCACTGAGGGCCGCCAGTGCATTCACCACTGTCTCGGTCAGTCGACTATGGTCGTCGTCCCCAACCCAGACTTCGAATAAGTCCCCAAGAATATACAGTGCCTCGCACCCTGCTGCCTTCGTGGACAGGAAATGCAGGAAGCTGGCAGTAATCACCGCATTTTCGGACTCCAGATGCAGATCCGAAATGAACAGCGTCTTCTTGGATTCCGACATGTTCAGCTGTTACTTTCTGAGGTGGTTTTAGAAGTAGCTGAGTCCGGATAGTTAACAATAGTGGAGGTCACGATAATCTCGTCGACAGGAACATCCTGATGACCAGATTTCGAGGTGGTACGGCATTGCTTGATCTTGTTGATCACGTCCATGCCGGCGACGACCTTCCCGAAAACCGCATAGCCCCAACCCTGAGCCGTTTTGCTCTTGTGGTTGAGGAAGGTGTTGTCGCTGACGTTGATGAAAAATTGTGCAGTGGCTGAATGCGGGTCGGACGTGCGAGCCATCGCCAGGGTCCCGACTGCATTGGTCAGACCGTTGTCTGCCTCATTGACGATCGGCTTGCCAGTGGCCTTCTGATGAAGACCTGATTCGAAGCCACCACCCTGGATCATGAAGTTATCAATCACGCGATGAAAAATGGTGTTGTCATAAAAACCGCTTCTTGCGTACTGCAGAAAGTTGGCTGAACTGACCGGCGCTTTCTCGAAGTCAAGCTCAACAGTGAAATCACCATAATTCGTTTTGAAGACAATCATTGCGCACAACCCTGGATAGAAAGCGGCTCTCGCCTCTTATGAGAAACACATGGAGCGGTTATAATACGTCCTTTGCAACTTGTGAGAAAGCAGAAACGACGATATGAAATCTTCAGATACTTTCAGTGTCAACAGTGCCAATAACAGCAGTGGCCCTAACGGCGAAGCTGTTGCAGGATCGACTGCTGCGGCACCTTCGAATTTTATCCGCCATATTATTGAGCAAGATCTGCAAACGGGCAAGCATAACGGGCGTGTGCAGACACGCTTTCCGCCGGAGCCGAATGGCTATCTGCATATCGGGCATGCGAAATCCATCTGCTTGAATTTCGGTGTCGCCAAGGCCAATAACGGCTTCTGCAATTTGCGTTTCGATGATACGAACCCAGAGAAAGAGAGTCAGGAATTCATCAATGCCATCAAGGCTGATATCGAGTGGCTGGGATTTCACTGGAACGGTGAAATACGCTATGCATCAGCCTATTTCGACGCGCTTTATGAATTCGCCTTGCAACTGATTCGTGCCGGTAAAGCCTATGTCTGCAGCCTCAGTCCTGACCAGGCCCGAGAGTATCGCGGCACATTGACATCGCCCGGGACACCGAGCCCCTATCGAAATCGCAGTGTCGAAGAGAATCTTGATCTCTTTACACGCATGGCGGCAGGCGAGTTTGCCGAAGGCGTGCACAGTTTGCGTGCAAAAATCGATATGGCTTCTCCTAACATCAACATGCGGGATCCTGTGATCTATCGCATTCGTCATGTTCATCATCATCAGACTGGCGACAAGTGGCCAATCTATCCTATGTATGACTATGCGCACTGTATTTCGGATGCCATGGAGTGTATTACCCACTCGCTTTGTACGCTGGAGTTCGAGGATCACCGTCCATTGTACGACTGGATTCTGCAGAATCTGGATATTGCCACACTGCATCGCGCCAGCGACAGCAAGGAAGGCCTTGAGTCTTATGTGTTGCCCCGGCAGATCGAGTTTGCAAGACTCAATATCAATTACACCGTGATGAGCAAGCGCAAGCTGAAAGAACTGGTGATGCAGGGTTATGTCAATGGCTGGGACGATCCACGCATGCCAACGCTGTCAGGGCTGCGTCGGCGCGGTTTCACTCCAGCGTCGATCCGCAACTTCTGTGATCGCGTCGGCATCAGTCGCAGTGAGAGCGTTGTTGACCTGGGAATGCTGGAACACAGCATCCGCGATGATCTGGACAAGTCCGCTCCGCGCGCCATGTGTGTGCTCAGGCCGCTGAAGGTGACCCTGACCAATTACCCGCTGGACTCCGTGGAGGTGTTGGAGCTGTCTTGCCATCCAAAAGAGGAATCCATGGGCAAGCGCGAGCTGCCTTTTGCAAGAGAGCTCTTCATCGATGCGAGCGATTTTGAGGAGATCCCGCCGCCGCAATACAAACGACTGAGTCTGGGCACTGAAGTGCGTCTGCGCGGAGCCTATGTCATCCGTTGTGATGAGGTTATCAAGGATGCCGACGGCAAGCCCGTGGAGCTGTTGTGCTCCTACGATCCTGCCACCCTCGGAGTGAATCCTCAGGGGCGTAAAGTGCAAGGGGTGATCCACTGGGCTCCGGCACAGCAGGCCATTGATGTCGAAGTGCGAATTTATGATCGATTGTTCAGTAAAGAGAACCCTGACGACAAGACGGTTGGTGATTACAAAGAATGCCTCAATCCTCAGTCTCTCGTGACTTTGACTGGATGCAAGGCTGAGCCGAGCCTTAAACTGGCGGCTCCCGAGGCCAGTTTCCAGTTTGAGAGAGAAGGGTATTTCTGCGTCGACAGATACGATTCGACTCCCGAAAGAATGGTATTCAATCGCACTGTAACGTTGCGGGATTCGTGGGCAAAAATTTCCAGTTGAGTAGATAAGTGCTACAGATATACAACACGCTGACGCGCAGTAAAGAAGAGTTTGTGCCGCTGGAAAGCGGTAAGGTGAAGATGTACGTCTGCGGTCTCACGACCTATGACTACTGTCACATTGGTCACGCGCGCATGTTTGTGGCATTCGATGTTGTGGTTCGGTATCTGCGTTCGCGCGGGTACCAGGTCACCTATGTTCGCAATATTACCGATATCGATGACAAGATCTTGCGGCGAGCCAATGAAAACAACGAGCTTTTCTCAGATCTGACGCAGCGGTTCATCGATGCGACACGCGAAGACGAGGCAGCATTGTTTGTATTGCGGCCGGACATGGAACCACGCGCAACTGCGCATATCGAACAGATCATCGCTCTCATTCAGAGACTGATCGCTGCAGATTTCGCCTACAAAGTTGCGAATGGCGACGTTTATTATTCTGTGTCGCAGTTCTCCGGGTATGGCAAGCTCTCCAACAAGAATCTCGAAGAGTTGCTGGCGGGCGCACGCATCGAGATCGGAGAATTAAAGCGTGATCCACGGGATTTTGCGCTGTGGAAGGCGGCGCACGATGGCGAGGTAGGTTGGGATTCTCCCTGGGGTTATGGTCGCCCCGGTTGGCATATCGAATGCTCGGCAATGTCCACCTGTTGTCTTGGCGACAGTTTCGATATTCATGGCGGTGGTTCGGACTTGATGTTTCCACATCATGAGAACGAGATCGCGCAGTCTGAGGCTGCTACCGGAAAGCAGTTTGCACGTACATGGATGCACAACGGTCCGGTGCGAGTCGACAACGAGAAGATGTCAAAATCGCTGGGCAATTTTTTCACCGTGCGCGACGTGCTGCAAAAGTTCAACGCAGAAGTCATTCGCTATCTTCTCATCTCCAGTCATTACCGCAGCCCTATCAATTACTCGGATCAGAGTTTGCGACAGGCATCGGTGGCACTCGAGCGCTTCTACAATACCTTGCGAGGTCTTGATACACAGACTGCGCGTGATCTTGTGAACAGCCGCTTTGAGAAGGCCTTCTGTGCTGCAATGGATGATGATTTCAACACCCCGGTTGCCCTGGGGGTGTTGTTTGATCTGGCGCGCGAAATCAATCGACAACGAGAAGGAAATCCCGAGCAGGCGAAGCAACTGGGGCGATTGTTGATTCGTCTTGGCGGTGTGCTGGGAATTCTGCAATCGGCGCCTGACCAGTACCTGCAGAGTCAGGGTGATGAGCAGGTCGATGCGGATGAGATCGATGCCTTGATACTGCGTCGGCGCGAGGCCAGAGCCTCCAGAAACTGGGCGCTTGCTGACGAGATCCGCGACAAGCTGGCAGCGATGAAAGTCGTTGTGGAAGATACTGCAGACGGAAGCAGCTGGCGCATAGATCGCTGAGCGCGCGCAATTAAAAGTGCAAACAGTGATTGACTGCCCTGAATGCCGTGAGTATTATGCCGACCCTGCATTTGGTTGCAGTTTGTCGGGGTATAGCGCAGTCCGGTAGCGCGCCTGCTTTGGGAGCAGGATGTCGGGAGTTCGAATCTCTCTACCCCGACCAAATCTATAAAGACAATGGTTCAATGGTGATCGTAGCTCAGTTGGTAGAGCCCCGGACTGTGACTCCGGTTGTCGTGGGTTCGAGCCCCATCGGTCACCCCAATTCCCTTGCCACTGAAGACCTGCTGTCGGTGCTCGGATACTTCTCTGGGGGTATAGCTCAGATGGATAGAGCAACGGCCTTCTAAGCCGTAGGTCTCAGGGTCGAATCCTGATACCCTCACCATAATTCCATACGAGTTACTCCTCTCCGAACCAAATTATTTGCCCGCTGTTTTCACAGCGGGTATCTGAAATTGATTCCTCTTTTCAAAGATGCTTTTCCGCATAAGCTGCCAGCAGCGAGCGCGGTACTCCCTGCAATTGCAGACTGCCTCCGTGCTCGAAACTCTTGAAGCGTTCTGTCAGGTAGGTTAACCCCGAACTGGTGGGGCTCAAATACGGCGTATCAATCTGAGCAAGATTGCCGAGGCAGATGACTTTCGATCCAGTGCCTGCCCGGGTGACGATGGTCTTGATCTGATGCGGAGTCAGGTTCTGCGATTCATCGATCAATAGCAGCGTCTGCTGGAAACTGCGTCCTCTAATGTAATTGAGCGATTTGAACAGCAGCGGCACTCTTTCGAGTACATATTCGATACTGCTGGTGGCATTGTGATCATCCCAGTGCAACGCTTCCAGGTTGTCCGTGATGGCGCCCAGCCAGGGCTCCATTTTTTCCGCCTCTGTACCTGGCAGAAAACCAATGTCCTCGTCGAGGCCCTGAGTACTGCGGGTCGCAATGATGCGTCGATACATCTTGTTGGGTACGGTCATCTCAATGGCTGCTGCAAGCGCCAGAATGGTCTTACCTGAGCCGGCTGCGCCAGTCAGATTCACCAGGTGGACATCAGGATCAAGCAACAAATTGAGCGCCATCGCCTGATAAGCGTCGCGTGGCTTCAAGCCCCAGGTTTCCCGCTCCATCAATTTGTTCAGATCCAGATGTCGCAACACAATTCGGTCCTTGTTGACCTTGACTACGCGCGCGAGGAAGCCGGTCTTGTCGTACAGAAACTGGTTGGGGTAAACATCCTGGCTGATGACCGAACGGGGCAGGTGGTACAGCGTACGGCCATTGCCGTGTTCTGTGTGCACATCTTCGACTTCATTCCAGAAGCTGTGCTGGAATTCGATGTAACCCTTGTTGAGATTGGCAATGTCGCTCAGCAGCTGATCGCTATGGTAATCCTCCGCCTCGATCCCGCACCCTCTGGCTTTGAGTCTCAGATTGATGTCCTTGGTTACCAGCACGGCGCGGCGTTCGGGATAACGCTGTTTGAGAAACGCTACTGAATTGAGGATTTTGTTGTCATTCAGGTGGGTCGGGAGGAGGACGACGTTATCGGGAGGTTCGCACATCAGAACGGAGAGGTTGCCGCAGGGTTTCAACTTTTTGCCGCGTTGAATCGGCACCCCCCGCTCGACTTCGTCGGGCGTCGCCCGCCCCAGCAGATTGTCAATTTCCCGGATCGCCTGACGGCAATCGGCAGCGACGGCTACTTTGCCACTCTTCAATTTATCGAGTTCTTCAAGAACCGTCATGGGTATGACGACGTGGTGTTCATCGAAATTCTTGATTGCGGTGGGGTCGTGGATGAGGACGTTGGTATCGAGGATGTAGAAGATGGGGCTATCGTGTTGCGGTAAAACTTGCGAGGAACTCACGAGTTTGACATCGCCCATAGGGATACACCTTTCTTTAACTACGGTTGTTGGAAGTCATAGTTTGAAACTGTGTCGATGACCGGAGTGTGACAATCAAATTCACTTTCGGCAATAGTAGTCTGCTTAAAATATTGGGCGGCAACATCCAGTGCAGACTGATCGCTACATGTCCCGTTTGTGCGGGTCGACTGCAGAGTGGCTATATTGCAATACGGCTCGGAGATAACGGTAATAAACCAATCTTCTCGTTCGGACAGGCGATCACGTCGTCCTGTCCGGAAGGCAGCATTGAGGTATAGGGAATGATTCGATAGTCACCGGTTGTGCGACTTCTGGCATCGCGCCGCCGGGCCTTGCTGCCGTCGCTCTTGCGTTTGTCGAACGTGAACAGCGAGTAGTCCGTGGGCAAATGTCGAAGCAGCTCCTCTACAGACTGAAAAGAAAGGGATTTCCCGTAGGTTATCTCACAGACAATGACCGAGCGGGTCTTGTTGAGTGTGGCACGCAGTCCCTGCAATGCCGGCTTTTCGAATCCCTCCACATCGACCTTGATCACGTCGATAATATCGATCCCATGGTCGCCAAAATAATCATCGCCTTTGACCAGTTCCAATTCGCCGATACTTACATTGCCCTTGCTGGTGGTGCTTGAATCGAAAGAACCGATGCCCTCGTTGCGCCCTGTGGGAGCGAAGAATGGCAACCGGGCATTGTCATCGCTCAGCCCCACTGGATGCACGCTGACATTGGTCAGTTGGTTGGCATCAATCTGTAGTTGCAGGCGGCTGCGAACTTTTTCAAAGGGTTCGAAAGAGTGCACCGTGCTGCCGTGGGCCGCCATGAACAGAGAATGCTGACCAATGTTGGCACCGACGTCGACGAACACCGGCTGCTCGGGGTTCAGGTTGGCCATGAGATCGCGAAGGAAGTACAGGAGCGGTTTCTCGAAGGCGCCATAATAATAAATATTGAAATCGATGTTGTTGTTCAGATTGCCTTGGTAGGAGATACCGAAAAAATCCTTGGTGAACGCGAAGTCTGGCGCCTTGCCGCTCTTCGCCATACGTTTGTAGAGCACGCGCGACAGGCCCGGGGTGACCCAGCTCTGTTGCCAGAGCAGGTGGCATAATTTGTAAGTGAGGTTCACTGAAGATTTCCCGTCGCTGGACTCGGTCGTTTTGGAGGAATGGGGTATCAGCGCGCTAAGGGTAGCCAGCAGCTGAATTGTGGCTGGCATTTTACCTTGAAAGGCTCACTTGGCAATCGGTGCAGTTCTCCGCTCTGTGCCGTGGCGTCCGCTCGGTTTGCGCCCGGCCCCGAGCTCACTGGTATCGATTTCGGGATAGTAGCGATCAACTTGTTCAAGCACTGAGGCCAGAAGGCTTCGCATGCTGTTCGGAGACAGAGCGCGGGAGCGCACCAGCTGCACCAGGTTTTGCTGCATCTTCACAATCATCGCACGAGGAAAGCGCGGGAGACTCTCGGAGGGGGATGCTGCCACTGTCCGTGGCGCGACTATCGTGGGTGCCGCTATTGTTGGTGCCACGGTAAGCGTCCCCGGATTTCTCTTGAGACTGCCGAGAAACAGCTTTCTCCAGAACAGACTGAAGGATCTTCTACGCGGTTGTGCCCGGTAGATTCCAGTAATGCTTTCAGCCAGGGCCTGGAAACGATGGCTGGCCTGCGAAGAGGGAAATCCCAGCGTCACCGGAACTTGTCTTTGCACCGAGAGGCGCAGGTAGTCATCACGCGGAATATAACCGAGATAGTTCAGGTCGATCTGCAGATAACGAGTGGCAGCGGAGGAAAGGCGCTTGTACAGATCGACGCTGCTCAAGTAGTTGTCCACCATATTGGTAAGGATATGAATTCTGGTGTCGCATTGAAGTCGGCGCATGACCTTCATCAAGGCGAAGGCATCGGTCAGCGAAGTGGGTTCCGGTGTCACAATCAAGAGGCAGTGTTCGGTGGCACGTAGAAACGTCGTCACGTTCTCGCTGATACCGGCGGCAGTGTCGATTATCAGGTAATCGAAGCGCTGCTCCAGTGTGCTGAGGGCAGTCAACAGTATCTTCTGTTGTGCTGCGTCGAGGGACGCGAATTCTGCAATGCCAGATGCCGCCGGCACGATGCTGATGCCACCCGGCCCAGTCAGCAGGATTTCGTCAATTTTCCGGCTGCCGTCCAGCAGCTGCTCCAGTGTGTACTCCGGCCGGATGTTAAGCAGAATGTTCACATTGGCGAGGCTGGTATCAGCATCGAACACGCACACCTTGTTGCCGCCTTGCGCCAACGCAATGGCGAGGTTGACGCTGATGTTGGTCTTGCCAACGCCGCCCTTGCCACTGCTGACGGTAATGACGCGACCGCGTTCTGTTGCTGGTTTGGAGTCTTGCACAGTGGTAGTCCTGTTGTTGAAATTCGTCGTTGGCGATCCAGTCCTTTGCAGAGGCGATTATCGTGCCACATTGTGAGAGCTATTCTGACAATCGTCTGCCGGTGTCGGCAGCGTGTCCCTTGCAGCTATAATGCGGTCGGTTCTGACCAGCGGGGTCAGGGTTATCGAGGCATTCAGCATGATAGGCATCATCGGCGGTACTGGTTTGAGCGAACCCTCCTTCCTGGCGGAGGCGGAACCCCGGCAAGTCCTGACCCCTTTTGCTGAAGCGGAGGTGCAGATTTTTACCGGTCGGATGCAGGGCGTGGAGCTGGCGTTTTTGCCTCGTCATGGCAAGGGCCACAAGGTCCCGCCGCATCGGGTCAATTACCGGGCCAATCTCTGGGCGCTGCATCACATTGGCGTGCGTTCCGTCATCGGCGTGAATGCCGTCGGCGGTATTCATCCCGAGATGGGCCCCGGCCGCATTGCGGTGCCGGAGCAGATTATCGATTACAGCTGGGGACGCGAACATACATTCTTTGCCGATGGCATGGACTCCGTCACCCACATCGACTTTACCTTTCCTTACGATGAGGCCTTGCGGCAGCTGCTGATCGAGAGTGCTGGCTTGCAGGGCGTATGGCCGCATGGCGTTTATGCGTGCACCCAAGGGCCGCGCCTGGAAACGGCGGCAGAGGTCGTGCGTTTGCGGCGTGATGGTTGTGACATGATCGGCATGACGGGAATGCCCGAGGCCGCGCTGGCGCGAGAGCTGGGGATGCGCTATGCCTGCCTGGCTGTATCGGTCAATTGGGCGGCGGGGTTGTCAGAGGAAAGCATCACCATGGAAGCCATCGGCGAGGTGTTGCGATCCGGGTTGGGCAGTGTGCTCGGCATCATCGAGCGCGCGGTTGCGCGTCATGCAGAGACTAAGGCAGGGCTGGCGTAGTCGGTGTTTCCACTGCTGTTTCGAGCACGATCGGCGGTGCTGGGGTGTAAGGTGTGATTTGCACCAGCACGCCGAATGCCGGGTGATCGAGATAATGTAATTCCTGTTCGCGCATCTCGCGGATCTCGCGCAGTTGCACAACTCTGTTGATGAAGTACTCCGTCGGTATTTCGTCGCTCACCGTTTGCGTCGCAGCAAGTGTTCCAGGCAGTACCGGCAGTACCCAATCCTCACTGCTGTCGTCCTGTGTTCCAAAGCTGCCAAGCCACAGGTTGCCGTTGAAGACAACGCGGTCGCCGGCATTATTAAAATAGAACGTCACGCTGCCCTCCAATTCTCTATGTTCATTGAACTGGCGTCCCCCGACGATGCCGACGGCCAGCGCAGCATTGCGGCGGGTCATGGGCTGGCGCCAGGCGTTGTGCGAGAGAATGCGGTACTGGGCTGACTGATTCAACGCCCGATTGGTGGCCCCGAATTGATGCGCACCGGGAGGCAGTGTCAGAAAGGCTTCGCGCGCGAGGTCCGGCATGCGAAAGCTCTCTGCTGGAGCGAACGGTCGCGGGCCAACGAGGGCGGGAACAGGGGCGGGCTGGAGGCCGGGGAATTGCCCCGGGAGTTGCCCTGTCGCAGTCAGCGGGCCGTTGGCAGCAATGCCTGTCGCCGTGCTGTTGGCCGATGGAGTCAGAGTGGCAGCAAAGGCGACCTGCTCCTGGTTCAGCACAGTCCAGTCCGTCAGTTGCAGAAAATCACTGAGGCTGTGGAGGCGCTGCAGGCGCTCGGGAAATCCCAGGCTGAGCTTTTCGGGAGACCACAGCTCCTGTTCAAGATCGCTGTTTTCATGCGCGAACACCGTCATTTCGATCTGAAACCAGCGCTCGGGTGCTGCAGTCGCCTCGGCAGCGGGTTGTGCCAGCGTCAGATTAGCCGCCAGACCTCCCATAAGAGCTGCCATTAGAAGCAGGATTGCGAGTAGCCGTTGCATCGTGTGCGATCTGGTCATGATAGTCGGGTCATCTGGCACTTTGCGCCAAGGATCTGTTGCATGGAGTCAACTGCAAGAAACGGAGTGTATGAGGTCACGCCGTCATCTTCAATTGTCCCAGCATGCTGTTGATAAACTCGATGCGCTTATCGCCGGCGGCAGCGTTGTGGGTGAACTGCAATTGCGCAGGTCCAGTCAGTTTATAGAGTCTGGGTTGCTGTTGCACCAGCTGCACAATGGAGCGTGGATCGACTCCTGTGTTCTGTGCGAAGGAAAGCTTGCCGGTGACGGTATTGGCGTCGATCTTGCTGATACCCATCTTCTGCGCCCGCAAGCGTAATGATGTCAACTTGAAGAGCAGCTTGGTCTGCTCGGCGAGCAATCCAAATCGATCAATCATCTCGATCTGCAGCTCGGAGAGCTCGTCGTCGGTCTTCGCTCCTGCGATGCGCTTGTACATGATCAGGCGGGTATGGATATCCGGCAGGTAGTCCTCGGGGATTAGTGCCGGGACGCGCAGATTGACTTCGCTGCTTGCGTTCTGCAGGGCTGCCTCGATGTTCGGTGTACGTCCTTCGCGGATTGCCTTGACCGCCTCCTCCAGCATTTCCGTGTACAGGGTGAAGCCGATTCGCTGCATATGCCCTGTCTGTTCCTCGCCCAGGAATTCTCCGGCGCCGCGAATTTCGAGATCGTGGCTGGCGAGGGTGAAACCCGCACCCAGGGTACTTGCTGCGCTGATGGCTTCGATGCGCTTGATGGCGTCGGGGGTCATGTTGTTCTTGTTAGGTGTCAGCAGGTACGCATAGGCCTGGTGGTGCGAGCGACCGACGCGGCCGCGCAGCTGGTGGAGCTGCGCAAGACCGAGTTTGTCGGCGCGATCCATGATGATGGTGTTGGCACTCGGGATGTCGATGCCGGTCTCGATGATTGTCGAACACACCAGGATGTTGTAACGCTTGTGGTAGAAGTCGGCCATGATCTGCTCAAGATCGCGCTCGGGCAGTTGACCGTGAGCGACGCACACGCGCGCTTCAGGGATCAGCTCGTGCAGATGCTCGGCGGCCTTCTCGATGGTTTTGACTTCATTGTGCAGATAAAACACCTGGCCGCCACGCAGCAATTCCCGCAGTACCGCTTCCTTGATCAGGCTGTCCTGGCTCTCGCGAATGAAAGTCTTCACCGAAAGGCGTTTTGCCGGAGGGGTGACGATCAGCGACAGATCGCGCACACCCGACATGGCCATGTTGAGCGTGCGAGGAATAGGAGT
This sequence comes from Pseudomonadota bacterium, assembly GCA_038059145.1. Classification (GTDB taxonomy): domain Bacteria; phylum Pseudomonadota; class Gammaproteobacteria; order Pseudomonadales; family Pseudohongiellaceae; genus UBA5078. Next base: position 5,613 of record JBBTKA010000192.1, on the reverse strand, counting down.
CGCTGTGAGTGTCAGAATATCGACATCCGCACGCAGCGCCTTCAGTTTTTCCTTCTGCTGCACACCGAAGCGATGCTCCTCATCGATGATCAGCAGGCCGAGATCTTTGTACTGAATGTTGTCCTGCAGGAGCTTGTGCGTACCGACGATGATGTCGACCTTGCCATTGCGAATGCGCTCGAGTGTCTCCTGCACCTGTTTGGTCGAGCGGAACCGGGAAATCAGGTCGACGCTGACCGGCCACTCGGCGAAACGATCCTTGAAGCTCTCGTAGTGTTGCTGGGCGAGCAACGTGGTCGGCACCAGAATCGCCACCTGCTTGTTGTTCTGCACAGCAATGAAGGCAGCGCGCATTGCGACTTCTGTCTTGCCGAAACCGACGTCGCCGCATACCAGACGATCCATGGCACGCTTTGAACTCATGTCACGCATCACGGCGGCGATGGCGTCTTGCTGATCGGGTGTTTCCTCGAACGGGAAACCCGCGGCAAAACTCTCATAATCGATATCGGTGCAGCGGTACTGGAATCCCTGCCTGGCTTCGCGGCGCGCATAAATATCCAGCAATTCCACGGCAACATCCCGAATCTGCTCGGCGGCCTTGCTCTTCGCTTTTTGCCACTGATCATTGCCAAGCTGATTGAGCGGGGCGAGGTCCGGCTCGCTGCCGCCATAGCGGCTGATCAGATGCAGTGAGTAAACCGGCACATAGAGCTTTGCGCCCTTCGCGTACTCCAGCGTCAGGAACTCGGTTTCCTGATCTTCTATGGTGAGGGTCTGCAGCCCGCGGTATCGACCGACACCGTGTTCGATATGCACGACGGCCGCGCCGATGTGCAGTTCATTGAGATTGCGGATCAGGAATTCGGTGTTGTCCTGTGCTCTCCTGCGGCGTCTACGCTGCGCGACCCTTTGTCCGAACAGCTGGGTTTCTGTCACGACCAGACGCGACGGTTGCTGCAGCCACAAGCCACGATCCAGAGGAGCAATCGTGATGGCGAAGGGTTGCTGTCCGTTCAGAAATGCGTCCCAGGAATCAACCGGTGTCGGGCTGATATTGATGGTTTTGAGCAACTCCAGCATGTTTTCACGGCGTCCCGCTGACTCCGCACAGAAGAGGACACGACAGTGCTTATGTTCGATCAGCAGGTTTTGCACGGCCTGCAACGGATTATGTTGTACCCCGGAATTCAACTGCGGTGGTGGCAAAACATCCACTTCAATTGCGCGCCCTCCAGCCGTGTGAGCGTATAACTCGATACCAGGGTAGTCGCGCAAACCAGCAAAGGCCTCGTCGGGGCTCAGGAACAGCTCGGATGGTTTGACAACAGGACGCTGTCGGTCGTGTTTGCGATCCTCGAAGCGCGCTTTGATATCGTTCCAGAAGCGCAGCCCGGAGGCCTCGAGGTCACCGCTGCGCAACACCAGTGTGTGTTTGGGAAGATAATCGAACACGCTCTGCAGTTGTTCGAAAAACAGCGGCAGGTAATATTCGATGCCTGCGGAGTGCAGCCCCTGACTGATGTCCTGGTAGACACTGCATTGGCGCAGGTCGACGTCGAAACGGTTGCGGAAGTTGCTGCGGAAAAGGCTGATGCCAGCCTCGGTCATGGGGTATTCCTTGCCGGGCAGCAACTGCACATTGGGCACCTTGTCCAGCGAACGCTGGGTCTCCGGATCGAAGGTGCGCAGGCTCTCGATCTCATCGTCGAAGAGATCGATTCTGTAAGGCACGTCGCTGCCCATTGGGAATACGTCCATGATCGATCCCCGCACGGCAAATTCACCATGGTCGTAGACCGAGTCCACGCACTGGTAACCGGCGGCGAGCAGATTGGCCCGCATGATCTCGGGCTTGAATCGGGCGCCCACTTTCAAGACGAGGCTGTTGCCTGCCACATATTCGCGCGGTGTGAGCCGGTGCATCAGACTGGTCATGGGCATGATCAGGATGCCGCGGGTCAGCAAGGGCAGATGATAGAGCGTGTTGAGACGGTCGGAGACGATGTCCTGATGTGCGGAGAAATTGTCGTAGGGCAGGGTCTCCCAATCCGGCAGTGTGTAAACCGGAATGTTGTCGCGCTGCGGGCAGTAAAAGCTGAGCTCTCGTCTCGCAAGCTCCGCCTCTTCGGTGTTGGCCGTCAGAAGCATCACCACACCATTGTGCGTCCTGGCGATGTTGGCGACCGCCAGGCTAAGGCTGCTGCCCTGCAGGCCGGACCAGCGCCTCAGATCGCCTGCTTCATGCGGAAGTGCGGGAGTGAAAATGTCGATTTTTTGCATGGGGCCATTGACCACAACTTTTGAGGGCGTGAATTCTGGCATAAATCCACCGATCATGTCAGAGCAAAAACAGCAGTTATCCCATGTGATGACTGGGATTTCCGGGCGGTTGCAACCGCGTCGAGGTTGCACAGTCCGGGCATTCCAAAGATAATACGGGCCTCCTACATCAACCGTAATTCTGAAGGTGCTGCCAGTGACTCGACCCAGTTTGGATGATTATTTTGGCGATTGGAAACAGCGTGAAGCGCTCGCTCAGGAGATGATTCCGGTCGTTGGCCGGCTCTACAGCGAACGCAACGTCGGTATTTTTATCTACGGACGTGCTCTGCATAACCGCTCTGTCGCCAACATCATGAAGTCCCACCGCTTCGTGCGCCAGGTGGAGCGCAACGAGATGTCGGAGTTCGAGACTCATCCCGTGCTGATGGCCCTTGCCAAGCTGGACATAGCCCATGTGCACATCGATCTGGGCAAGCTCACCGTGAAATACATGGTGCAGCAGGCGGAACTGGGCGATGCCGCCTTGTCTGTCGAGGCTTTTGTTGCCAAGGAGCTTGGCTATCTGGTTGGTGATAAAACCAAACCGATTGACAAGCCCCAGGACGTCGTCCTCTATGGCTTCGGCCGCATCGGTCGTTTGATAGCCCGATTGCTGGTCGAGCGCACGAGCACCGGTGAAGTGATGCGTCTGCGCGCCATCGTCGTCAGGCCTGGCAAAGAGGGTGATCTGGAGAAGCGTGCAAGTCTTTTCACGTCGGATTCCGTCCATGGCGCTTTCCAGGGCACCGTGCGCATCGACAAGGAAAATCAATGTCTGATCGCCAACGGCAATGTCATCAAAGTCATCTATGCCAATCGTCCTGATGAGATCGACTACACGAGCTATGGCGTCAATGATGCGCTGATCATCGACAATACAGGCACCTGGCGCGATGAGGCAGGGCTGTCACAGCACCTCAAGTGCAAGGGCGCCAGCAAAGTGGTCCTGACGGCCCCCGGCAAGAATCCTCTCAAGAACATCGTTTTCGGTATCAATCACGACCAGATCAAGCCGGAAGACAAGATCATTACTGCGGCATCCTGCACTACCAATGCAATCGCTCCCGTTCTGAAGGTTATCAACGACAAGTACGGCATCGAGCATGGGCATGTCGAAACGGTGCATGCTTATACCAACGACCAGAATCTGATCGACAATTACCACACGGGTAACCGCCGTGGTCGCAGTGCCGCGCTCAACATGGTGCTGACCGAGACAGGGGCCGCCAAGGCTGTGGTCAAGGCAGTGCCTGAGCTGGAAGGCAAATTGACTGGCAACGCAGTGCGAGTGCCGATTCCGAACGTGTCGATGGCCATTCTGAGTCTGCACCTGACCAGACCGACGTCCAAGGAAGAGCTGAATGAGTTCCTGCGCCTGATCGCTCTGCATTCCAATCTGCAGAACCAGATCAGCTACACCCAGGATCCCGACGCGGTATCGAGCGACTTCGTTGGTTCTCGTGAGGCCGCGATCGTTGATTCCACGGCGACCATTGTGCAGGGCAACAATTGTGTGCTGTATCTCTGGTACGACAATGAATTTGGCTACTGTAACCAGGTCATTCGCATGGTTTACAAGATGGCCGGAGTGAATTATCGCGTTTATCCGATTGCAGAATAGGTGACGAGAGAGGCTCGATTTGCTAAGGAAAACCAATAGCGGATCGGGCCTCTTGTCACTATAATGGCCCGCGTTCCAGCTCTCGGTTCGCGACAGCATCCCGCGCTACAACCCAGGCCGAAAGAAGTTTGGTAATTTCTGTGCTGCCGGTGCATCTCAGGGGCCAGAAAACCCGTTGTTTAGTGTCCTTGCAATGCTAAGTGGTTCTAAGACTGTCCTGTCAATATTTAGGCTTGGTGAATGATAAAAATTACCCGTGGTTTGGATATTCCTATTGATGGTGCCCCGGACCAGCAAATTGAGAACGGGCGGCGGGTCGGAACAGTGGCCTTGCTCGGTCGTGATTATGTAGGCATGAAACCTACAATGGCCGTGACCGAAGGTGAGCGGGTAAAGCTTGGTCAGCCACTATTCGAAGATAAAAAGACACCGGGCGTGATCTTTACCTCGCCAGGAACTGGGGTCGTCAAGCAGATCAACCGTGGAGAAAAGCGCGCATTCCAATCGATTGTGATCGCTTTGGACGACACCGATGCAGATCAGGTCAGTTTTGCCCGCTATGAACCCGCACAATTCAGCGAACTTGATCGCAGCAAGGTTGTCGAAAATCTCGTGAACTCGGGTCTCTGGACGGCGTTGCGAACGCGTCCTTTCAGCAAGGTCCCGGCGCCATCTGCAATTCCCCACTCAATTTTTGTCAATGCCATGGACACCGATCCTCTGGCAGCCAATCCCGAACTGATCGCCCGCGAAAATGCCGATGACTTCATCAATGGGGTCAATCTGCTCGCGCGCCTCACGCCCGGCAAACTTTTTCTGTGCCGTGCACCCGGCAGTTTCGATGGAATCGAGAAGCAGCAGATCGCCGCGAATGTCAGTGTTGAAACTTTTGCCGGTCCGCATCCGGCGGGCCTGTCTGGCACCCACATCCATTTTCTCGATCCGGTCAGCCTGAAAAAGCAGGTGTGGGCGATCAACTACCAGGATGTCATTGCCATTGGCAAATTGTTTGCCACAGGGAATCTGAGTGTTGAAAGAGTCATAGCGCTGGCGGGGCCGCAGGTCAACAGACCGCGCTTACTGCGCACCCGCATCGGTGCCGACCTCCAGGAGTTGACGGCGGGTGAGCTCAAGGACGGGGAAAACCGTGTCATTTCCGGCTCCGTTCTGTCAGGGCGCAGCGCGTCCGGCGTCGAGAGTTATCTGGGTCGATACCACCAGCATGTTTCTGTCCTGAGAGAAGGCCGCGAACGCGAGTTGTTTGGTTATCTATCGCCCGGTGCCGAGCGCCATTCTGCGCTGGGTATCTATATTTCCAGCTTTCTTAAAGGGAAGAAATTTCCGTTTACCACGACCACCAACGGTAGCCCCCGGGCTATGGTCCCGGTGGGCAGCTATGAGCGGGTCATGCCGCTGGATATCCTGCCGACACAACTGTTGCGAGCGCTGATCGTCGGCGATATCGAAGTGGTGCAGAGCCTCGGTGGTCTGGAGCTGGACGAAGAGGATCTGGCCTTGTGCACCTATGTGTGTCCCGGCAAGTACGAATACGGTCCGATTTTACGGGACAACCTCACCCGCATTGAAAAAGAGAGTTAGTGGATTCCGACGCTATGGGTTTGCGCAAAATACTAGATGATATGGCCCCGCAGTTCGCGAAGGGCGGC
>JBBTKA010000191.1:0-6925 GCA_038059145.1 Pseudomonadota bacterium | reverse complement strand
GACATGGCAACAGTTGGGGCGCTGTTGATGCAGAAGGTTCGAGGCGCACAAGCCATGCTGGGGCCGCCGATGGAAGCAAGGGTGGAGGCGGCGGACTCATCCAATGCAATTCTTAGCGAACTTGACCCGGAGCTTGCCCACGAGCTTACCCCGGAGCTCGTTGGTGAACTGCACGCGATTTCCTCCGTTTTACAGGTGCTTGGGATGCAGCCATTCGGGGTGATCAGCCCTGTCGACAACCTTGATCCGGGAAGTGCGGCTGGGTTCCTGCTCAAGCTCGAGCTGCAGCTGGATGGTGAGACTCGGTTATCGATGCCGAAATCGATCTCGGCGCGTGGAGACGAATTGTCCGCCGTCGATAGTCTGCTGCGCGCTGCGCGCCGGCAGTGGCGAGCGGAGGCGTATCGTCGTCTGCACATCTTGGTGCATGCGCTGGCCGAGGCGCCGCTCACGCAGGGCGCGATTCCCGGGTGCGTCGGGCCTGAGCTGGTGGCGTTGTGGGATGCCCTGCGACAGACCGAGGAACTCCTGTCCGGGCTGCTGTCGCAGACCGAGTGGTCGTTGCTGCTGGCGGCGGGGGCGCGTCTCTTCCGACATCTGCTGTGTTGGCAAAGCGTGGCGCTAGGCATGGATGGAAGCATCTCTCCAACGCTCGCCAAACGGGGGCGTCAACTGGTGTTGCGGCTCCAGCTCAATGCGCTCGATTGTCTGTCTGCGGACGCTGCAAACTCTGGCGATTTGTCTCATCTGCCTGGCTGGCGTCGGCAGCAGGTGCAGACTCTGCTGCGTGACTGTCAGCACTTCGAACGGCTGCAACGTACTGTCTGGCGTCGGCGCCTGGCGGCAGAGTGCACGCCGGATGCTGTGTTGCTGCGCACGTTCAGGGAAGAACTCCGCGAGACTCTGATGCTGCTGGAGAGGAGTCCGGGTTGCCCGCAGAGTGACGCGTTCTGCATCGTGGTCACGCGGCTGTCGCAAAATGCGCTGGTCGTGGGTGAGGTGCTGCTGCATGAGGTACTGGATGGATTGCGGCAGTTGTTCACGGCATTGCTGGAGCGGCAGGAGAGCATCGGTGCCGAGGAGCTGGCTCTGCTTGAATCGCTGCGCGAGCATCTGCGGCGCCGGCTGCAGGAACCCTCGTCGCCGGAAGACGACGCGCTCGTCACGCTGCAATCCTGCATCGGGAGGCGAATGGTGCGGCTGCATGCGCCGCAAGCTGAGATCACGGACGTATTTGTGGAGGGCGGGCGTGCCCCGCAGACACGCATCGCCATTACCCAGTTGCCGGTCTATCTGGCGCAGAACATTCGCGAGTTGCTGTCGGCGGCGGAGCGTCTGGAAACCTGTCTGGCGGCAGGCGTGGAAGGACGGGCAGATTTTGTCGCCCTCAATCGGGTACTGATCTTGGAGCTGCGGATGCTGGCTACAGGGGCACGAGCGCTGCAGGTTTACCGTGTGGCACGTTTGAGCGCGGTGCTGGCGGAGCTGCATCAGGCGCTGGCGGTGCCCTCTATCATCACCACCTCCTCCTTCGAATGCTCACTCGAACCCGATCTGCTGGCTCAGATGGTAGAAGCGCATTGCCTTTTGCGGCGAGGGCTTAATCAGGCGGCGGCACGAAGAGAGGTCGACAATCCGCGCGACGTCATCGCCGGTCTCTATCGCCGTCTCGATCAATTGCAGACCACACTGGTGGCGCCTCTTCCGGACCAGCCGACGGAGTGGCAACCCCGGGACGACCCTCCCTGTTACCACGAGTTCCGCCGCGAGGCCGAAGCGTTGGTACACCGCATGGAATGTGATGTCGATGCCATGGCCACGGGCGCCGGAACAGAGGCTGGTATCTACCACGACATGCTGCACGCGCTGCACACGCTCAAAGGCAATGCGCGCCTGTTTGCCTGTGAGCGTCTGGCATCCGTCTGCCATCGTTGCGAGAGCGCATTGCTGGGCGCAAAGGACGCTGCTTTGGTGCAAGCGGGGGCGGTCGCGGAGAGGGATGTGGCCTATGGTGATGTGTTATCGCGGGCGGGTGCTTTATCCCCTCTAGGGACGCTCCCACACGTCGAGCTATTGGTCAGCGAGTTGAGGGCGGCGCTGGACGAACTGCCGGTGGCGGCGTCGGTACCGTTGCCGCCGGAACACGGCATCGCCATCCCAGCTGCGTCGTTGCAGCGCATTGCGGCGCTGGCGGGAAGTGCCCGGACGCAAGTACGCGCGGCACTGGACGTGCTGCAGTCCTGTCGACGAGAGCCTGACGCGGCGCGCCTAAGCCTGCTGGCGGATCTGCTCACAGAGCAGGAGCGCTGTGTGGTGCAGCTCGACGAAGAAGTGGCGGGTTCGCGGCTGGTGAGCTTTTCCCGAGTCACGCCACGGTTGCAGCGTCTGGTCGGCCAGCATAGCAATCAGCTCGATCGACAGTTGCGCTTGCGGGTGCACAATGACGGCCTGCGGGTGGATCGCCTCCTGCTGGAGCGTTTGGTCGCCCCGCTCGAACATCTGCTGCGCAATGCCGTTGACCATGGCATTGAACCCGTAGCCATCCGGCGCGCCTGCGGAAAAGCAGATGGTGGCACAGTGCTGCTGGAACTGCAGGAGTGCGATGATCAACTGGTGCTGGAGCTGCGGGACGATGGCGCTGGCATAAGCCACGATGCTCTGCTGGCCTGCGCCGCACGCCTGGGTATGACAGAGTCGGAAGAGGCTCCGGAGCGGCGTCTGCAATGGGTGTTGCGGCCAGGTTTCAGCACCAGAGTGCAGGCGACGCAGGACTCCGGCCATGGCATTGGTCTGGCGATGGTCAACAGCGTTGTGACGGCGTTGGGCGGGCGCGTTGAAGTTGAATCCACTCCCGGTATTGGCAGCTGCTTCCGGTTGCTTTTGCCGCGTTGGGATATTGCCTCGAAGCCGGTATAATGCCGCCTTCGTTTTTCGACACTGGTAGACAACGCTTTGAAAACATTAGGCTTCGCCTGGGGCATCGGCGGGATAGTATTGCTTCTGCTGTTTGCCGTGGTGCGCCTCGGGCCGATGGCGCTGGAGCTGTCCTCGCAGGAACTGCAGCAGATTCACTGGTTTGCGCTCGCGGTGAGCGTCCTCTACATGGCCTACGCGGAGGGCTACAAGGGCTTCTTTCTCGCCTTTGCGCCACGCGTCATCGCCCGGGCCACGTACCTGCAGGCCAACCCGCGCCCGTTGCATGTCCTGCTGGCCCCGGTGTTCTGCATGGGGTACATCTATGCCACCCGTAAGCGCAAGCTGCTCTCGTTCGGCCTCACCGGCATGATCATCTGCTTTGTGCTGCTGGTGCGATTGCTGCCACAGCCCTGGCGTGGCATCGTGGATGCCGGCGTGGTCACTGGTTTGATACTGGGAATTGCGTCGATTCTGTACTTCCTGTCGCAGCGGCTGCGTTACCCGGAGCGCCCGGGTGTGGGAGCAGACGTCCCCGAACCGACCGACGCGCGCTGACACGTCCTCTTAACAGACCGGTGGCTTGAGCATGCAGAACCCGCAGAAGGACCTCCACAGCTGCAGCTGCGCGATCATCGTGACTTACAACCCTGAGCCCGCCGTGCTGCTTGCGCTGGTCGAGCAGATCAGCCGCCAGAGCGACTTCCTGCTGATCGACAACGCTTCCGCAAATCCCGATGCCTTCATCCCTGCCGTCAGCGCCGCGCCGCGTTGTTTCGGCGTGCGCCGTCTGGACACCAACATAGGACTGGCCAGCGCCATGAACGCGGGGTTGCGCGAAATGCAGGCGCGAGGCTATGGCTTTGCAGTGCTCTTCGATCAGGACAGTCAGGTACCGGAAGGCTTCTTCTCGGCGTTGCAAGGCGCGTACGCCGAGGCCGTGACGCTGTGTGGCCCGCGGGTTGCCGCCATTGGTCCGCGCATCGAGAATCCCGGCACCGGGCGGCGCATGCCCTTCAAGCTCTTCAACCGTGTCTTCAAGCGTGCCGATGTGGCAGTGCCGGGCAGCGACAAACTCCTGCAGGCCGACTTTCTCATTTCCTCGGGCTGTCTGCTCGCGGTGCAGCATCTGGACGCCATCGGCCTGATGAAAGACAGCTACTTCATCGACAACGTCGATCTCGAATGGTGCTTCCGTGCCAGCGCGAAAGGCTTCCTGCTGCTGGGCAGTGATCACACGCGCCTGCTGCACAGCATCGGGTTGCCTGACAAGAGTCCTCTGGTGCGTTCAGGGTTGATCGTCAGCCACAGTCCGCTGCGCAGCTATTACTCCACGCGCAACCGCCTGCATCTCTATCGCCAGCCCTATGCGCCGCTGGGCTGGAAATTGCGCGACGTGCCGCGCTTCGCGTTGAAGGCCGCGTGGTTGTTCCTGTTCTCCGCGCAGCGGGCTGCTTACTGGCAGAACATCCGCAAAGGCTTCGCCGATGCCAGGGGGCTGGAATGACAGACACCATGCCGCGTATCGCCATCCTGCTGCCGACCTGGAACGGAGAGAAATTTCTCGCCGAGCAGCTCGACTCTCTGCTTGCTCAGACCTATCAGAATTTCGTCGTTGTGATTCGCGACGACGGCTCCTCCGATGGAACACCGACACTGATTGCCCAATACGCGGCCGCGCATCCTCATCACATTCATGTGCTGGTCAGTGATGGGCAGAATCTCGGTGCCAGCGGCAGCTTCTCATGGTTGATGAATTATGCACTGCAACACAAGCAGACGCTCGGGCTGGGGCGCGCCTGGCTGATGTTCTGTGATCAGGACGATGTCTGGATGCCGCAGAAGATTGCCGTCTCGATGCAGCGCATGCAGGCTCTGCAACAAAAGCATCCTGGCACCCCCGCGCTGGTGCACAGTGATCTGCGTGTGGTGGATGAACAGCGGCACTTGCTCGCGCCTTCTTTCGTTACCTATCAGGGACTCGAACCGCTCCGCAATAATTTCGGGAGAATGATCGTCAGCAACACTGTCACCGGCTGCACGGCGCTCCTGAATGAAGAATTGGTCGAACTCGCCTGCCCGGTCCCGGAGGGTGCGGTGATGCACGACTGGTGGCTGGCACTGGTGGCGAGCGCATTCGGGCACATCGACTACATCGACGAGGCGCTGGTGGAGTATCGGCAGCATGGGCGCAATACGATTGGGGCGAGGGAGTATCAGAAGGAAGAGCGTGGCAGTTTCTTGCGCCGACTACTCCAAGTTCGCCACAAGGGCCTGCTGACAGGGCTTGGGATTCAGGCGCAGGTGTTTGCGGCAATTTATGAGCCGAAACTGACGTACCAGCAAAAGTGGCTGCTGAGGATCGCTGAGCGTCTCGCCAGCAGTATCAATTTTGTGCAGAAATTAGCACTAAAATTTCTGCTGGCCCGTCGCTAGCGGGTCGTTGGCAATGATGCAAAACAATCAGAGTGACAGCACCGCTTAAAGCCCCTTTCTCTGGAAAGGGCCTCTCTTCGCTATTAGTCGAAAAGTCTGCGAATCTGTTCTCGGAATGTCGCGTTGCTGCAATCTCTGGCAACAGCTTCCAGAGCCTTTTTCTGAATCGTCTCCCAAAGAAGTTTGTCCTCGTAGAGTTGAGCACACTGATTTGCAAAATCTTCCGGAGTATCGGCTACGAGCAATTCCTGTTTGTCATGCCAGCCCAGCTGACTCGCCAGCAATGATGTGCATACTACAGGTACTCCATAAGCAGCGGACTCATGCACTTTGTGCGGAATTCCTGCAGCAAAACGTGTCGGCGCGATAAATACCCTGCTGCGAAGGTAAAGTGCAGAGATATCCTTCTGCTTTCCCAGAAAGCGGATTCGCTTGTTGGTGATTTTACGAAGAGCCGGGGCAGTATTATCGCCAACGACAAGTACGCTGAACTCCGCATGACAAAGCCTCTCCAGCTCAGGAACAATTTCTCTTTCAAACCAGAGTATTGAATCCACGTTGGGTGAGTTATCGTCACGCAACGCACCCACAAATAGAAAATCTATGCGTTCGTTAAAGCTCTTGCTGCCTGCAGCTATCTCCACCTGATGGCCGAGGACTACAACATCTTTGAATCCAGAGGATCGATAGAGGTCTGCCTCGGATTCCGAGACACAAATGATGGTACTGGCGCACTTTGCCAGTGCTATTTCGTTTTGAATCAGTTCGCGTTCACGTTCAGACGAAATTTTCTTACCGCTCAGATGCATCTGCATCACGTCACGCTTTGCCGTAACGGCCTCAGCGTCGTAAATGATACGACTGTGACCAACGAGTCGCGGCTTTCTGTGTGCGATGGTGCTGAAAAGATCCATGTTGTGACTTCTGCTGATAAGAATGTCGTCATAGAAATCCTTGCGCGACTCCAGGAATTCCTCCAGTTGGTCTTTGCCTAGATACAACATGACTTCAATGGTCTTCGGCAGTGTGCGATAAGTATCCTCCCATTCGTCATACGACGTGCGCAGCGGATAGAAGGTGATATCACAGTCAAGCAGTGCAAGTTCCTGCATGATGTGACGACAACGCGGATATCCTGCTCCGAGTTCTACATGCGGGACGCGGTCATCGATGACCAGTACTCTTCTCCGTTTTCGAGCGGTTCGAGCACTGAGAATATAGTTCTCCTTGCTCGGATATTTTTCGGCGAGATAATCACCATGCTTTTGTCGAATAACTTCTCTATGTGCTATTTGAAGCTTGCTGGCGCCTTCAAATCCACCGGAACTCGCGAACTCATAATGTACGATGACTGACTCTGGTTCGTAAATGATGCGGTACCCCTGCTTTTGCAGGCGCACACAGAAATCGGACTCTTCGTAGTAGGCGGGCGCGTAATCGAGATCAAACCCTCCCAGTTGCTCGAACAATTGACGAGGGAACAGGAGGAATGCGCCAGAGCAATAGTCGACATCTCGTCGATACATGAATTCGGGCTGTTCGGGGTGCTGCCCGCGGCCATAACCAAGGCAACTGG
>JBBTKA010000190.1:0-8052 GCA_038059145.1 Pseudomonadota bacterium | reverse complement strand
ATCAACGTCAACGCCGATGGTGCGGCCAAGGATCCACTGATTTGGCAATGGTTTCGGCCAGTAAGGATCAACTTCAAAGGCTGGCGCCATCACCATTGAGCTGGCAGCTTCTGCAGGCTCCTGCAGTTGTGATTGACTTATTCCCAGCGCTGTAAGAGCAACTGCAAATGTGGCTCCTGCCGCGTACTTGATGTTTCTTGTCATTCTTTTTCCCTCCAAGGTAAGTCTCTACTGAGGCTTTGTTATTTTTAGACCGGGATGCAGTATACTCACTTCATCGGCGACAGTATACTCGGATTCCTCGATTTACAGCCGCCCCCCAAAACAAAATTTAGCATGCCCCATGCCCTGGTTAATCATCGGGTTTCGGAGGTTTTTTGCTTACTGAGTAGCAGAGGTACAGATTTTGAGCTTTAACGCGTACTTAGATAGGATCAAGCGCCTCATGCCAGCATCGGGCAAGAAGGTTGAGACTTTGAGACTTCCCCGCGGGTCTCTTTTTATCTCTGTTATGCTGTTGATGCTTACCGTTCTACCTGCCGTATCTCAGGCTGATGATGTGCCTCTTTCGGTCGCGGTGCAGGCATATATTAAGCCTGAGGGCAACAAGTTGACGGTCCTTCTGAGAGTCCCGATGGATGCGTTGGGTGAGGTTGACTTTCCAACTCGTGGTGTTCCTGGGTCGTTGATCTTCTCCGAAGCCGATAGCGCCCTAGAGACCGCTACAAACGTCTACATATTGAATGCGCTTCAATTTTTTGAAGAAGACCGGCTGCTCGAGGAGAAATCGTTGGAGCGGGTGAGAGTTTCATTGCCCTCGGATAGGTCTTTCAATAGTTATGCGCAAGCTCTTGAAAATGTGAATAAAGACAGATTGGACGATAGTGTAGACCTCTATTGGCGACAGGGGATGTTGGATGTTCTTGTTACTTATCCAATTCGCTCTTCGGATTCGCGGTTTTCTGTCGATCCGCGCCTCGCGGGCTTGGGGGTAGAGACAAATACGGTTTTGCGATTTGTTTTACCTAATGGAGCGGAGCGTCCTTTTAGCTTCGTTGGGAATCCAGGCTTGGTGTTTCTTGATCCTAGCTGGTTCCAGGCCTCGTGGAGGTTCATTGAGCTTGGGTTTAAGCACATATTGGCGGGGATGGATCATTTGCTTTTTCTGCTTTGTCTTCTTATTCCGCTGAGAAGTGTACGAGGGCTGGTGCCAGTCATAACCTCATTCACGATTGCGCACTCCATAACTTTAATTGCATCTGTGTTTGGTGTACTACCCTCGGTATTGTGGTTTCCGCCGTTGATTGAGACATTGATTGCATTGTCAATTGTCTTCATGGCATTTGAGAATATCGTCGGATTTAAGCCGGAGAATCGCTGGCTGGTTACCTTTGGATTTGGTTTGATTCACGGATTTGGTTTTTCCTTTCTGCTCACGGAGAGCATGCAGTTTGCTGGTGCGCATCTAGTTACCGCGCTGCTTTCATTTAATGTAGGCGTGGAGCTCGGGCAATTGTTGGTTTTGGTGGTGGTGGTGCCACTGCTTCGAATTCTCTTCAAGTACGTCGTTGCAGAGAAAGTGGGCGTTATATTGTTGTCTGCTTTAGTTTCTCATAGTGCTTGGCATTGGATGACTGAACGCTGGAGCGCCTTGATGGGTTACGACATACGGATGCCTATTCTGAATTCTGATTTTTATGCTGGGTTATGGCAGTGGGGGATGCTGGTTCTTGTTGCTGCAGGCGTGCTCTGGGCTATGAACTCAATCTTCAACAAGTATTTTTCTACGCGCCTGCCAGCTCAAACTGATTAGGCTTGACTTGGGTGGTGTGGCCTGGCTTGGAAGCGAGGTTTCTTCGGGATGGGCTGGCAAGTTTATGTGCAGTTATGGGAGTGTCGACGTCGATTTTGGTTCGACATTTTGTCCCGAAGCAGTTGGCCTCGAAAAGTTTCTTTTTTTCATTCTTAGGCGGTCTTTAGTCCGAATCGTTGTCAATCAAAGTTGAAAAATCCCGTTCATAACGTGAGGGGGCGAATTTCGTAACTTTTTAGTCAGAAGGCCCATTTTCGGCAGTGGCAAGTGTATTCGAGCGGTTATATGGGGGGTTCTGTCGAATTCAGGGCTGGAACTACTTAATCCTTGTTAGAATGCGGCGCTGGTTGGGTAATGGTGCTTCTCTGCAAGTTCTATTGTCTGAAGCTCACTTCAAAAAATAGCCATAGTTCTGACGCTCTGGCAACTAATAACGTCGGTGATGATCTGGTCAGAGAACTTGTTGGGCAACTTACCGCGGTTATTGGAATTTAATTGGACCAAATTTGAATTGGTATTTTTTGCCCCTGAAACTCATATCAGTTTTTCAGGATAGGGTGGGATTACTTTAAAGTCGCGTTAATTGGGGTAATTGTAATGGTAAAGAATTCTTATATCGCTGCACTGTTAGCAGCTCTTGCATTTTGCTCTCCTGCTTTTGCTGCTCCCGATCGGGTTGGTGACTTTGCATTGCTAGACCAAAATGGTGATTTTCACCAATTCAGCAGATATCGGCACAAGGACGCTATTGTTCTCTTTTCCCAAGCAAACGACTGTTCAGGCTCAGCCGAAGCAGTTTCTGCATTGCGAGAACTGCGCTCTCAGTGGGAAGGAAAGAATATTGCCTTTCTAATGGTAAATTCGGCTAAAGATGATATGGCCTCCATACGAGAGGCTTCGAAAGCGCAGAATCTGGATTTCCCCATCATGCTGGATAGCAGTCAGCTGGTTTCGGATACATTAGGTATTAGTAAAGCAGGCGAGGTATTAGTTCTGGATCCTGAGCGGTTGACTGTCCTGTATAGGGGGCCCGTTCATGAACATATTGCAACTGTGCTCGATAATGAGTTGGGTGGTGTAGAGCAGGATACTATGTCAATGGAGGTCGCAGGTTGCGACTTGAACATTGTCGACGGTAAAACTCTTGCGTCCAACGTTCCGGATTATGCTTCAGAAATCGCGCCAATCATCGTAGAAAACTGTGCTGAATGTCACAGGGAAGGGGGCATTGGACCTTTTGCGATGAATAGTCACCTTATGCTTCAAGGCTGGTCACCTATGATTCGCGAAGTTCTACTGACCAAGCGCATGCCTCCAATGCAAGTTGATCCCCACGTCGGACATTTCGAAAATGCAAATTACATTTCTGATGAGGAATTGCAGGCGCTAGTGCATTGGATTGACGCCGGCGCCCCGAAGGGCGTTTTTTCTACTGATCCGTTGAGTGACTTAGAGTATGCCGACGTGAAGTCTTGGCAGCTCGGGGAGCCGGACTTTGTGGTTTCATCGCCGCTGCAGGAGATTCCTGCAACTGGGGTTCTCGACTATATAAATGTAGATGTGGAGTTACCCTTTACTGAGGACAAGTGGGTCAAGGCGGTTCAGTTTATTCCGGGAGATGAAACAGTGCTTCACCATCTTCTGACATATGTAACTGCTCCCAGCGAAGATTTTAATGGGGGAGAGTCCACGCAGGTTTCGACGGTCGGTCGGTTTCTCGAGGGATATGCGCCAGGCAAAGTTGAGGCGATGGTCTTTCCCCAAGATACCGGGGTCCTAATTCCGGCAGGGCACAAGCTCTCCATGCAGTTTCATTTTACTACTAATGGCCGAGCTACTAGCGACCAGACAACACTTGGAATGTATTTTTATGATGAGAAGCCAGCGCACGAAAACTTCACTCGTGCGGTATCCGGGATGTTCGTAATTCCGCCTCACGCAGTAAATCATGAAGTCCGGGGCGCTTACACGATAGATAAGCCGATAGTGGTAAACGGGCTGCGCGCGCACATGCATTTCCGTGGTAAAGATATGAAATTTTCGGCTGAGTATCCTGACGGAACAGTTGAGGATCTCCTCAGCGTGCCAAACTACAGCTATGCATGGCAGCCGACCTATCAGCTGAGCGAGCACAAATATCTTCCTGCAGGAACTAAGCTTCTTGTGTCCGGAGCATTTGATAACTCCGAGTTCAATACAGCAAATCCCGATCCGGATAAGCAGGTAAGATTCGGATTGCAAAGCTGGGAAGAGATGTTTATGGGTTATTGGACATATTACGAAGCTGAGTAATTGTATAACTTAACTTATTGAAGCGATCTTGCGCGGCGGCCTTCTACTGATGTGGGGGCCGCCGCTCTGTTTTTAAGCTGTGAGGCATCCCGTCGAATTTATACGCTCAATTCGTTTCGTTGAGCTGTTGCAAAGAATTGCAATCTTTCGGTCGATTAGACAGGGCGTGCTGTGTTGATGTCTTATAATTGGCCCACTACCCAATGCCCTGCCGGGTTGGTCACGATGAAGCACATTGCATTACTATTTTTCACCTTACTTTGCATTGAAATAGCGTTCGCAGAAAATCCCAGACAAGTGGGGGATTTTTCATTGCTGGACCACAATGGCAATTTCCATCAATTAAGTCGCCTCTCCGAGAGTAGAGCGGTCGTCCTTTACGTGTACGGCAATAATTGTTCGACGTCTGCCGACGCAATTCCCAAGCTGAATTTATTACAGGAAAAATACGAGTCTCGCGGAATCGAGTTTCTTATGCTTGATCCGTTTCCTGAAGATACCCGCGAATCGGTACGCCAAAAAATGGATTCCGCAGGGAATTTAGTTCCGGTCCTCATGGATCGATCCCAGCTGGTCTCTCAATCTTTAGGGGTGCGATCGAGTGGTGAAGTATTCGTAATAGATCCCAAGCGTATGAGCCTGATTTACAGAGGCGCAATCGATAATCGAGCACTCGGTGAGCAAAGTCTTATTGGGCGGAACTATCTTGAGGAGGTGCTTTCAGCAGTTGTAATTGGCGCTTCTGTTATTGCAGATGTTGCTTGGACAAAGGGCGAAAATGTTGCGTATCCAAAAATGGCTGGGATCAATGGTCTTGGCGTCTCTTATATAAATGATGTCGTTCCTATTCTTCAAAAGCGGTGCGTAAGTTGCCACCGCGAAGGTGGTGTGGCTCCTTGGGCGATGAACAGCCACAACATGGTGCGAGGTTGGAGTGAGATGATCCGCGAAACGATCTTGACCATGCGTATGCCTCCTGGGCAGATTGATGACGAATATCTCGACAGGTTTGTAGATGTTCACTTTATTACGGATGAAGAGAAAATCACCCTTGTAAATTGGATTAATGCGGGCGCCCTTCGTGATGGTGAGCCTGACCCATTAGCTGCGCCTCTGGCCCCGCTCTCGGATTGGGCTCTCGGTGAGCCAGACTTAATTATAGAAATCCCAGCTCAGGAAATTCCGGCGAATGGGGTGCTTGATTACAGGTTTATTCCTGTAGATATAGACATTGAAGATGACCGATGGGTTCGCGCATATGAGTTCAGCGTGGGTGACAAGTCGGTGTTGCATCACGTTATTGCTTATACCCAGGACGAAAAGCAGCAAAAACAGAATGCGAGCTTGGGGGGTAGTAGAACCAACTTTGGAAGTTACGCGCCGGGGCGGGATCATGTGGAGTTTGATGCAAATACCGGGATACTCCTCGAGAAGGGGATGCGATTTATGTTGCAACTACATTACACGACCGTCGGCAAGCCAATCAGAGATGTAACGCGCATAGGTCTATATTTCCACAATTCGGAGCCAAAATTCCTTTTGTCTCGAACAGCGGTTATGAATGGTGAATTTGTGATCCCGCCGGGCGTTTCCGATTACCCTGTAGTGGCGTCTGCGAGAATCGAGAAAGACTCCTTCCTTTATAATTTGGCCCCCCACATGCATTATCGAGGAAAGCGTGTGAGTTATAGTGCGCAGTACCCCGATGGTCGGGTTGAGGAACTATTATCTATCCCAAATTTTCAACATAATTGGCAGATGGTTTACAGGCTGCGGGATCCTTTATTTTTGCCTGCGGGCACCATTATTCAGGCTGAAGGGGGATTTGATAACTCAGCGTCAAATCTACTTAATCCTAATCCCTCCCAAGAGGTTACGTGGGGTGACCAAGTTTGGGATGAAATGTTCATTGTCTGGATGCGAGTTGGCGAGGCAGCCTCTGCAATTGCTCCCTAGTGCGCAAATGATTGTAAGAACTGAAAGTTGGTCCTCAAGCATAATCCAGCCATGATTTCTCTTTCTATTCATCGACTGTACAATCCTCCTTCGATTCCTTTGACCCTTGCATGATATTGCAATTGGGCCATATTTATTGGTTAAGCTTTATGGGTTTGCTTCCGCTTTTGCACGTTCTTTCTGATGGGCAATTTCACTCTGGCGAGCAGTTGGGTGCGAATCTATGCTTAAGTCGGTCCGCAGTGTGGAAGCAAGTTGAGAGATTGCGAGAACTCGGCGTCGAAGTGCACTCTGTAACCGGAAAAGGGTATAGATTGCCTGCGACCATTGATCTCTTGGCTCGTGAGAAAATTCTGGAATACCTGGGAGAGGGGGCGGCGGCATGGGAGAGCTGCTTTGATGTGCTGTTTACCGTAGGTTCAACTAACGCAGAAGCAATGCGTTTGGCTCAAGTTGGCACTGATCGCTATGTGATTATTGCAGAGCACCAGACTCAAGGCCGAGGAAGACGGGGTCGCGTCTGGGTTAGTCCTCTTGGCGCAAATATCTATTTTTCTATGGTCGTGTCATTTCAAATGGGCATCGCTGCATTAGAGGGGCTTAGTCTGGCAGTAGCTCTGCATGTGGTTTGTGCGCTGGAGCTTGAGGGGGTGAAGGGCCTGGGGGTGAAGTGGCCTAATGACATTCTGATTGAAGGGCGAAAGCTGGCAGGCATACTTTTGGAGGTTTCCGGTGATCTGGCTGGTCCTTGCAAAGTTGTAATTGGCCTGGGGCTTAATATTCGAATGCCGATGTCTGCGAATGCTCAGATTGACCAGCCGTATACCGACTTGTCGGTACATTCTTCCAGTCCTCCGGATCGCAATAAAATTGTTGCGACATTGATTAATCAGCTTTCTCGGGGGTTGGAGCAGTTTAATGAATCCGGATTCGCTCCGCTGCAGTCAAGCTGGGATAGCCTGGATGTGTATAGGAACAACATCGTTGAGGTTAGAGCGGGCAGCAATGTGGTAGAAGGCCGGGTATTGGGGGTGAGCAATACGGGCGCTTTGGTTCTCGATACCTCGCATGGCTTGAAAGTAATTTCAGGGGGGGAGTTAATGCCCTCAGTGCGTCCTATCCCAGGAGGAGTTCGTCATGATTCTTGAGCTGGATGCCGGTAACTCAGGTGTCAAGTGGCGACTCATTGCTGGCAGCGGAGAAATTGCTAGTAGCGGACGCGGTGTTGGGGAGAGCTTCAATACTATTGGTCTCTCTGAGACTGAGCGTCCTACAAGAATTCGCGTTGTTAGTGTTCGAGGTCCAGACTTTGAAGCTAAGTTGCGCAAAGAAGCTGTGTTGATTTGGGGTGTGTTACCTGAATTTGCCGCCTCGGCTGCAGCGAGCGCGAGAGTCGTAAATGGTTACGAAGTGCCCTCTTCTCTCGGGGCTGATAGGTGGATGGCGATCCTTGCCGCGTATAGCGATTGCGAAGCAGCATGCTGTGTAGTGGATGCTGGAACGGCTATCACGTTGGATGTTGTGGCAGAGGCTGGGTGTCATCGGGGAGGGTATATAGTGCCAGGCATGTCGCTCCAAAGGCGCATGTTGGAAAAGTCAACCAGCATCCGTTTGTCTCCCGTGCCAGATTGGTCTGATATATCGCTTGGTGTGTCCACGAGTTCCGCTGTGCAAAATGGCATTGTCTCCATGCTATCCGATTGGATCGCCTGCGAATCTCGAGGGCGTGGCAAATTATATTTAACGGGAGGCGATGCACAAGTTCTTTCAAGGCATTTAGAGACCATGAAGGTTGAGCACCAGTTAGTTCCTGATCTGGTTCTGAACGGGTTGGCGCATGCTTTGCCGTAGATTGCAACTGGAACGGGGCGGGGATTGACTATGCGCGGACTGCTTCTCGGGTTATTGTTGGCAAATACTATCTATGCGGTATTGGCACTTTCCTCAAGGGGCGATTTTGTCGAGGAGGGGCAATTACCTGTCAGGTTGCA
>JBBTKA010000189.1:0-5423 GCA_038059145.1 Pseudomonadota bacterium | reverse complement strand
TGATTCGGCAGCAGCGCACTAACGCCATCGCCGCAGCGCTGAAGAAGCAGGAGAGTCTCGATGCTTGAGGCCGTGTGGATTGGATTTGCGTTCAGCGTCGGCTTGCTGGTCCGCCTGACCGGATTGCCACCACTGGTCGGTTACCTTGCCGCGGGTTTTCTGATTTCATCCCAGTCCTCGGTGCTGGGCCTGCCTCCGGGCAGCGGCGAGGTGCTCAGTCATGTCTCTCACCTCGGCGTTCTGCTACTGCTCTTCACGGTCGGCCTCAAACTCAACGTGCGCAACCTGATCAAACCGGAGGTGATTGGCGGGGGCACTCTGCATTTCGTGCTCTCCGGTATCCTGCTGACGCCGGCGTTCTATATGCTCCTGGATCTCACTTTCTACGAAGCGCTGATGCTGGCGCTGGCCTTGTCATTCTCCAGCACGGTACTGGCCGCCAAAGTGCTGGAAGGCAAGCGCGAATTGCGCGCTTTCCATGGCCGCGTCGCCATCGGCATCCTGATCCTGCAGGACCTGCTGGCCATGCTGGTGATGAGCCTCGCCAATGGCACCACGCCGTCGGCCTGGGCGCTGCTGGTCTTCGGCCTGCCATTGCTGCGACCGTTACTGTTCAAACTGATGGACGCCAGTGGTAGCGACGACCTGCAGGTTTTGTTCGGCCTGCTGCTGGCGCTGGTGATCGGCGGTTTCGGTTTCGAACAGGCCGGACTGAGCTCCGAGCTGGGGGCGTTGATTTTTGGCGCCCTGCTGGCGGGGCACAAGCGTGCGGGTGAGCTCGCCAAGGCTCTGTGGGGCATCAAGGAATTCTTCCTGGTGGGCTTCTTCCTGCAGATCGGCGTAGGTGGCCTGCCCGATGCCGATGCCTGGATCTTCGCGCTGATCATGACGGCGCTGCTGCCATTGAAGGCACTGCTCTTCATCGTGGTGCTGGTGGCGTTCAAGCTGCGGGCTCGCAGCGCCTTCCTCTCGGGACTTAGCCTGACCAATTACAGTGAGTTCGGTCTAATCGTCGCCAGCATCGCCTTGCCCGAATGGATTGTGCCGCTGGCGCTGACAGTCGCCTTGTCGTTCGTCGTTTCTGCTCCTTTGAATCGCTTGGCGCATCCGCTATACGAGCGGCTGGCCCGACATCTGCTCCCCCTGGAGCGCGATATTCGCCATCCTGACGAGCAGCCATTGTCGCTGGGCGATGCCGATGTGCTCATCATGGGCATGGGCCGCACCGGCAGCGCTGCCTACGAATATCTGCAGGACAAATGCAAAGTGGTGGCACTGGATTCGGACCCGGCGCGGGTGCAGCAGCATCAGAAGCTCGGCCACAACATCTTTTTCGCCGATGCCGAAGATAATGTGTTCTGGAGCCGCTTGAATTACGGCTCAGTGCGGGCCGTGATTCTCAGCCTCAACGAGGCTGAGGCCAAGCAGATCGCCACTCGCAAATTGCGCAAGAGTGGCTTCAAGGGATTGGTGGTGTCGCACAGCATGCATGAGGACGAAGCGCGACAGATCATGGCAGCCGGCGCGGATCAGACCTATTTGACGATGTCGGAGGCAGGCTTCGGGCTTGCTGAGCACGTGCGTCGCAACATCCTGCCGACATCAACACCATAGTCGGACTGCTTGCAGTGGTGTCTCAGGAATTGGCGACCGATACCTGCTGCCTCTGCCAAAGAAAGTTCACCGGCCATAGAGGCTGGGAAGACTTGTCGTAGGCATCCCACAGCTGAGCATATGTGCGACCGCTGGGAATATGCAGCCAATCGCCACACAGCTGTGCCAACGGGCACAGCACATGAGCGTTCTCCACGACTTCCTCTCTCGGCAAGACGATTCCGGCGTGGACCCCGCAGAGATCACCATAGGTGAGGATATCGATATCCAGCGTGCGGCCACTGAAGCGCGGTTCGCTGCGGATCCGGCCGTGCTGATCCTCCAGCCACTTCAGGTAGCGCGCCAGCTCTTCCAGCGTGTCGGAGGTCTCGACGACGACAGCCAGGTTCAGAAAATTGGCACCCGCAAACCCTACCGGCTTGCTCTCGAAAACGGTGGATATCTGCAGAGCACCGAACTTCGCCTGCAAGGCATTCAGCCCCGCAATGAGGTGCCGCTCGGGGTCGCTGTTGCTGCCCAGACTCAGGGCTACGCGGGTCATCAGCGCTTACTCCGTCGCGCTGCTGACGAAGGGCTGCGCCGAGGTGCGTACACCTCTCTCGATGCGGACGCCCACATCGCTGGCTGCGGCAACCGCGCCGGGCTTGCCGATACGCAGACGCAACCAGGGCACGGAGAATTCGCGCATCACGAGGGCCGCCACGCTCTCGGCCATGGTTTCGAGAAGCAGAAATTCGCTGCCTTCGATGTAGCCGATCAGGCGCATGGCGACGGCGTGGTAGTCAACAGCAAGCGCGATGTCTTCAGTCGCAGCGGCAGGCCGTATGTCGATTCCCATTTCCAGGTCCAGACTGACGGTCTGGCGGCGCTCACGCTCCCAGTCATGGATACCGATGATGGTCTCGATCCGCAGATCGTGAATGTAAACAATATCCATTCTGGCAACTGACCCGCTGTGAGAGACCTGATGATTAGTGGGAAGAATCGATAGAGTGATTGGCAGCAGTGCCGATTGGTGCAAGGCTCGCCAGCGGCCAGCGCGGCCTGACATTCAGCTCCAGGCCATCGCGCTCGCCCGCCAGCAGACGCTGACAGCCCGCATAGGCAATCATGGCACCGTTGTCGGTGCAGAAGCGCGGCTTGGCATAAAACAACTGACTCTTCTCTTTCTCGACCATCGCCTGCAACCCGGCGCGCAGACGCAGGTTGGCGCTGACACCGCCGGCAATGATCAGAGTCTTCATGCCAGTCTGCTGGAGAGCCCGGCGGCACTTGATCACAAAGGTTTGCACGACGGCGTCTTCGAAGGCGAAGGCGATGTCCGCTTTGGTTTGCTGATCGACCTCACCGTTCGCACTGCTGGCGAGCGCCTCCACGAGCGTGTTGCGCACAAAGGTCTTGAGACCACTGAAACTGAATTCGAGCCCGGGACGGTTGGTCATCGGGCGCGGAAAGGTGAAGCGCCCGGGCGTACCGGACTGCGCCAGCGCCGCCACGCGTGGCCCGCCGGGATAGGCGAGGCCGAGCATCTTGCCGACCTTGTCGAATGCTTCGCCGGCGGCGTCATCCAGAGACTCGCCAAGCAGGGTGTAACTGCCGATGCCATCGACCTGCACCAGCTGGGTATGACCGCCAGACACCAGCAGCGCGACGAATGGGAAGGCGGGGGGTGATTCTTCAAGCATCGGGGCCAGCAGGTGCCCTTCCATGTGATGGACACCGATCGTCGGGACATCCAGGGCCATGCCAAGTGAGCGACCGATACTTGCCCCAACCAGCAGAGCCCCGATGAGCCCGGGGCCAGAGGTGTAGGCGATGCCGTCCAGATCTGACAGTGCCGTTCCCGAGCGCTCGAGCACCTCCATAATCAGCGGCAGAGTCTTGCGGATATGGTCGCGGGAGGCGAGTTCCGGCACCACTCCGCCGAAGCGCGCATGGATGTCGACCTGGCTGTAGAGGCTATCGGCAAGGAGCCCCTGCTCGCTATCATACACAGCAACGCCAGTTTCATCACAAGATGTTTCTATCCCCAAAACGCGCATCAGACTGACAATCCTTTCTCGAAAAGGCCGCTATCATATGTCAGCAGCGGCGAAAATAACCAGCCGGGAACGGCAAAGTCCGCGTCACTCAAGGGCTTGCGGGCAATGTCGCTTTCTCTCGTATGATTCCTTTGCATTTGCCTGATTGCCGCATTACCATATGCCCCCTTTGATTTTAATGGGCAACCCTCGTTGTGGGGGAGGCCGGAAACAGTTATTAGCGCAACAACTTTGGAAGGTATCCAGTCATTATGCCGATGGTAAAACTGAAAGAAAATGAACCGTTTGACGTAGCCCTGCGCAGATTCAAGCGTTCATGCGAGAAAGCCGGAGTACTGGCAGAAGTTCGCCGTAAAGAGTTCTACGAGAAGCCCACAGCAGCACGCAAGCGCAAAGCCGCCGCGGCGGTGAAGCGTCATCTGAAGAAACTGCAACGCGAAAACAAGAAGACCAAGCGCTTCTATTAATCGCGAAATAGCAGTCTGTTGAGAGCAGCCCGGCCTTCGGGCCCCGGCTCACCGAGTTCACTGGACAGCAAATGGCAGAAAGCGCGCTTAAACAGCAGATCACCGAAGCAATGAAAGATGCCATGCGGGCCAAAGACAAGGTTCGCTTGGGGACTATTCGCCTGGCATTGGCCGAGATCAAGAAGATCGAGGTAGACGAGCGTATTGATCCGGACGACGCACGCGTGACCGGCATTCTGGACAAGATGATCAAGCAGCGCCGCGAATCGGTTAAGCAGTACGAGGCTGGCAATCGCCAGGACCTCGCCGACGTCGAGACTGCCGAAATCAGTGTGTTGCAGGAATTCATGCCCCAGGCGCTGTCAGCCGAGGACTTGAACGCGATCATCAGCAAGGCACTGGCAGAGTCTGGCGCCACTGGCATACAAGACATGGGCAAAGTGATGGCCGCCGTCCGACCAGCGGTAATCGGCCGCGCCGACATGGCCGCCGTCAGCCAGATCATCAAGCAGCAATTGTCCGGCGGCTAGCTGGCAGCGCAACGACGATAGACCCCGCAAGTCCCCCGATTCATCACTCTCAGGTATCGTGACGCATGGCTGGTCTGATTCCGCAAGCATTCATTGATGATCTGCTCAGCCGGGTCGACATTGTCGATGTGATCGACAAGCGCATCAAACTGCGCAAGACCGGCAAGAATTACTCGGCGCTCTGTCCTTTCCATACTGAAAAATCACCCTCCTTCAGCGTCGAGCCCGACAAGCAGTTCTACTACTGCTTCGGTTGCGGTGCGGGCGGCAATGCGCTCGGCTTCGTCATGGACTACGAGCGCATGGATTTCCCGCAGGCTGTCGAGGCACTGGCGGGTGACTATGGCCTGGAAGTCCCACGCGAGGAGGGCAAGGGCGAGGACAAACGCCAAAGCGAAAACAAGCTGTTACTCTCCGTGCTGCACGACGCCAACCAGTTCTACCAGAAGCAGTTGCGAGCACATCCCCTCAAGACCCGCGCCGTCGACTACCTCAAAAAGCGCGGGCTGACCGGCGAAATCGCCAAACAATTCGGCATCGGCTTCGCGCCGCCCGGCTGGGACAATCTGCTCAAGGCGCTCGGCATCAACACCGCCGCCATCGAGTCCATGATCAAATCCGGCCTGCTGATCAAGCGCGACCAGGACAACGCCGAAGATGCTTCTTCACAGCAAAGCCCCCGTAAGGAAGGCCAATACGATCGCTTTCGCGACCGCATCATGTTTCCCATTCGTGACACGCGCGGGAGGGTCATAGGCTTCGGCGGCCGG
>JBBTKA010000188.1:24108-25430 GCA_038059145.1 Pseudomonadota bacterium | reverse complement strand
AGGTGTGCGACAGGGCAGTGCACGTCAATCGTGTCAACTATGGCCTCTACAGCACCCAGCAGATTCCACTGGTGAAGCGCGTCATCGAGAGTCACATTGCCCTCGGTCACTGGAAGGAGGCCGATCAGCAGCAGCAGTATGCCTTCTATGTGCAAAGCAAGGCCTACGGGGTGCGCGACCCGCGCATGGCGGAGGTGTTCGAGAGCCTGGCGCGCTGGAACATCACCAGCTTCTATCGAGGGTTGGACCCGGACCCGAGTGCCCGTCTGCTGGAGACCTATATGTTGTTCCGGGCCGCAGCGAACACCGTGGCCTTTCACTTCGGTACGGCTGATCCCCGCTATGTGTCGCTGTTGCGCGATGTGGCCGGTGCTTCCGACATGGTGACGCGCTATACCCCGGCAGGCACTGTCACTGCCACGGCGACCAATCCGAACATCCGCCGTGTCAGTGAGTTTGTCGGTGTTCCCAATGATCAAGTAAGAGTGCCCAATGGTGGTGGCGAGGGCGCGCTGCGCAGGATTCTGGAGTTCTACAGCGACGACGACCGACCTGCCACCCCGGAGAACCTCTTGCTCAGAGTGCAGGCGCTCGCGGAACTCGGCGATTGGTACATGCTGGAGCAGCGGCGGCAAGGGGCTCTGGAAGCCTACGCGGACGCCTGGAATCTTCTGATGACCATGGAGGACGGCAGCACACTGGCGCAACAGTTCTTCGATCACATCGAGTTTCTGCCGACCTTCTCACGCTTTGAAGAGGAGCAGCGCGAGGCCTTTCAGGTGTCGCCAGACTTTGGGGCGAAGCAGGGCTATGTGGATGTCTCCTTTGACGTGTCCCGCTATGGTCGCGCTGGCAATTTCTCAGTCCTCGCTGTGGAGCCGGCCGGCATGACACGCGTCGACATGATGGCAATCAATCATCTGCGGTCCTTGACGGTGCGCCCAAGAGTAGCGGCTGGAGAGACGCTGGCCACCACAGGCGAACGCTATCGCGTCCCGTTCTGGTATCGCGACAGTCCGACGCCTTCCGAAGTGGCTGCGGAGTAGTTGAATCCGATCACAACAGGTCTCATTATGGGCACAGCGATCATCGGCACGTTAAAGGGCTTTTCAACATGAAGAATTCAGCAGTCAGACAACTCGTAGTGGTCGGCGCTGCGGCATTGCTGCTGGCGGGCTGTGAGTCGACCAGTCAGCAGTCTTCCCAGAGCTCGATGCCGTCAATGCCGTCATCCTCTTCGTCGTCGTCGTCATCCTCGTCTTCGTCGCCGAGCATGCCGTCGCAGTCCTCGCCAAGCGCGAGAAGCACGCCATCATCTCCGT
>JBBTKA010000188.1:0-24008 GCA_038059145.1 Pseudomonadota bacterium | reverse complement strand
CCAGCTCCAGCTCCAGCTCCAGCTCCAGCTCCAGCTCCAGCTCCAGCTCCAGCTCCAGCTCGGGCGCAGGCAGCACCGCGTCGATGCCCTCCATGCCCTCACCGGCTGGCCGTGATTCCAGCGCGGGCAGCCAGTCCTCGTCCGGTTCCGCGATGCCTGCCACGGCTGGCGGCACAACGGGATCTCAGGCAAGCCGCGCCGGCGGCGCGCAAACCGCTGGCTCGCAATCAACGGGCTCGCAAGCGGCGGGCAGCGGGCAGCGCGATGCGGCCGGTGGTCAGGTCGGAGTCAACGGCGCAGTCGGCAGTGCCAGTGGCGGTTCTGCCAGTACTGCAGGAAGTACTGCGGGAACTGCATCAGGAGCTGCGGGAGGCAACTACAGTCTCGATACTCTGCCCGGCGGGCTGGGTGACGCAGGCACCGGACCGATGACGGCCGGAGAGCGCGCCGCCGTGTTGAATGGGGCGCTCAACCGTGGCTATGAAGAATTCGATGGTTTCATTCTCGAGGAACGCGCCCGTGCGCAGGCTCAGGCCAACGCCGAACGTAACGCGGGTATCCCCGGTGATGCAGGCGGCAGCGACTCCGGCAGTGCTGGAGGTGGCGGACAGTCCGTCATCGTGTCGGCAAGCCCCGGCGGTACGCCGTCAGCCCCGCAGGGTGCGGCAGGCGCTGGAGGCGGTTCGGGAGCGGATCAACAAACCTTCCCGCCACCCGAAGATATTCCCAATGGTCGTGACGATGACATCGTGGCCCGGCAGCTGCGCGAAGCGGCGATGAGCGAGCCCGATCCGGAGTTGCGGGAAAAATTGTGGGATGAATATCGGAAGTACACAGGTATAGGCGCTTAAATCATGTTGGCATCACACTCGATTCAAACACTCCTGGCGCGAGGGCCAGGTCGTTTCGCGACAGGAACCAGAGTCCTGCTGCTCTGTTTCGTGGCACCGGTTCTGCTGGCCTGCTCGACGACTACCGTGAAATCCACCGAGTACGTGCAGGTGGTACAGGACAGCGCGCCGGTGTCCGAGGACCTGCTAATGGATATCGGCATCACCGTATTCGATCCGGGTATCGATGAGATCGACGAAGACGAGGAAGAGCGGGTCAGCCCGGAAATCCGCAACGCCGAGGCGCGCTATGCGCCGTACCTGCTCGCCGAAACCCTGCAGCGCTCCGGTAACTGGGGTGTGGTGCGTGTATTGCCCAACGAAACCACTACGATGGACGTCTACCTGCACGGGCAGATTCTGCAGTCCGACGGCGAGGGGATGCGCATCAAGGTCTCTGCCCGCGACTCCAGCGGCACCCTCTGGTACACCAAGGAGTACGAGGAACATATCAGCGAGTTCAACTACGAGCCTTCCCAGCGTCAGGCCAACGACCCGTTTCAGGTGATCTACAACAACATCGCCAACGATCTGCTCGCCTGGCGCAAGGCCAATCTGAACGAACAGCGTACCCGTGAGATCCGCACCATTTCGGAGCTGCAGTTTGCCCGCAACTTCGCCCCGGAGCTGTTCGAGCAATATTTGAGCGTCGATGCTCGCGGCATCACCCGTGTTGTGCGCCTGCCGGCCGACAATGATCCGTCGCTGGCACGCATTCGCGAGATACGCCAGCGCGACAATCTGTTCGTCGACACCGTGCAGGATTACTACGCCAACTATGCCCGGCAGATGCGCGTGCCCTACGATTCCTGGCGCGAGCAGAGCTTCACCGCCGTGCAGGCCGTGGACAAGGCCGAGCGCTCCGCGCGGCGACGTTTCATTGCCGGTACTGCGGCGATTGTCGGTGGTATCGCTGCCGCTACCAGCAGTAATGCCGCCGTGCAGACAGGTGCGCTGGTTGGCGTGGGCGCTGGTGCCTACCTGGTCAAGAGTGGTTTCGATCTCAGTGCCGAGGCGCAGATCCACATCGCCGCGCTGCAGGAGCTGGGCGAGTCGCTGGAGAAAGAAGTCGCACCGAAGATGATTGACCTGGATGATCGCACGGTGATGCTGACCGGCACCGTCGAAGAGCAGTACAGCCAATGGCGGGAAATCCTTGTGGAAATGTACAAGGCCGAAGCCGGAAATATTTAAGCCGGACCTGCAATCCCGGTCGGTCAGATGAGCGCTATGTCAGAAATGGAACACGTGAAAAATCCCCTGCACGCCGACGCGGACAACCTCCCCGGTGTGACTCAAAAGCCCGTGGTGCGAGCCGCCAATCGCGGACCTTCGCCCATGGTGTGGGCGCTGCTGGCCGTGTCGGCCCTGCTTGCGCTCGCGGTAATCTTCGTGCTGCCCGGCGTGGTGGAGCGCTACGAACTGCCCTTTACACCTCGCGTGGAAAGTACCGCGCCTGCCGCGCCGGCAGGTGTAGCCAGTGCGCCAGTCGGCAATCCCATATCGCCCTTCGAAGAAGCCCAGAAAGCCCGGCAGCGCGCCGAGGCGCAGGATGTGCTCGCCAGCTTGCTGGATCGTCAGAGTGAGCTGGAGCTGCTGAGTGTCAGCGTCTGGGCTGCCGAGGACTATGACGCAGCGCTGGCGTTGGCGCGTCTGGGCGACGAGGCCTATCGCACGCAGGAGTTTGCGCAGGCCACGGAGCAATACCGCTTGAGCGATGCGGCGTTGGCAGCGCTGCAGGATTCGGTGCCGACGGTATTCAGTGACGCGCTGGCGGCTGGCAATGCAGCCTTGGAGGAGGGCGACGCGGCGCTGGCAAACGAGAGTTTCACCCGTGCGCTGACATTGCGCCCTCAGGATGCTGACGCGCAGGCCGGGCTGGCGCGGGCCGCGACACTGGAGCAAGTCACACAGTTGCTCGACGAATCCGCTGCGCTGATCGCGCGTGGCGACCTCGGCGCTGCCGAGACCCAGCTGCAGCAGGCCGTCAATCTGGATCCTCTGCATGCAGGTGCTCGCGAGCAGCTCGCGCAGGTCCGCACGCAACTTGCCGACGGCGCCTTCACGGCGGTGATGTCAGAGGGCTTCGCCGCCTTGCAGACTGGCAACACTGATGCCGCCATCGCCGCCTTCGAGCGTGCGCTGGCGATGCGCCCCGGCTCACAACAGGCCATCGAGGCGATCACTCAGACTCGTGATCAACTCGCCGTGGACCAGATCACTACCCACCAGAACAGCGCCCGTACCTTCGAGGCCAATGAGCAATGGGCGTCGGCGGTGGCGGAATATGACGCCGCCCTGGCCATCGATTCGAACCTCGTGTTCGCGCAACAGGGGCGAGACTACGCACAGAAACGTCTGCAGCTGGACACACTGCTGCAGAGTGCCATTGAGCAGCCCACCAGGCTGGCCGACACCGCCGTTCACGCGCAGGCCGTGCAGGTTTACTACACCGGACGTGGGCTGGAGAATCCAGGCCCGCGACTGCAGGCACAGCTGGCTGAGGTAGAGACATTGCTGGAGAAGGCGCAGGTGCCGGCTCAGGTGCAGCTGGTCTCGGACAACCTCACCGAAGTCACGCTGTATCAGGTGGGCGTGCTGGGCCGGTTCGAGACTCATGAGCTGATGCTCAAGCCCGGTAATTATGTGGCCGTGGGCACTCGTCCGGGGTATCGTGATGTGCGGGCAGAGTTCGAAGTGGGCTTCGATGGCCGCAGCACACCGGTCACCATCGCGTGTACCGAAGAAGTCGTCGCAGTCAACAGGCGCTAGATCATGCAGGATTATCGTAAAGACAGCGCCAGTCCGCAGGTCGCAAGTGATGCCGCAGACCCCATCGTTCCCATCGATTTTTCGCCGCCCGATCCCCATACCAAGAAAGCCGGCTTCAAGCTACGTTGGCCACATATCCTGATCGCGGGCTTCCTGGTGCTGGCCGGGGTATCCGGCTGGTTCATTCTCAGTGCCCGCTCTGTGTATCTTGAGGTGACGCCGTTGACGGCGAGCGTCGAGATCCAGTCCGGTTTCAGCCTGCAGATCGGCCAGCGTTATCTGATGCTGCCGGGAGATTACCCCGTACTGCTGCGCAACGAGGGTTACCACGACGAGCAGGTGACGCTGAGCGTTGGGACCGAGCAGGCCCAGAATCATCCGTTTGTGCTGCGCGAGCTGCCCGGTCTGGTCAGTGTCGAAGCGCTGGGCGTTTCCGGCGCTCTCGGTGGCGCTGTGGTGCAGCTGGATGGCACGGAGATCGGCCGCACCCCCTTGCGGGATCTGGCGATAGAGCCGGGCGAGTACACACTGACCATTGTGGCAGACCGCTATCTTCCTTACTCCCAGAGCATCAAGGTGGAGGGCCGTTCCGCCCTCAATCCTGTCAACGCACAACTGCAGCAGGCCTGGGGTGAGTTCAGTTTCAGCACCACACCGGCCGGCGCCGAGGTGCTGATCGACGGACAGGTGCTGGGCACCACGCCGTACCGCGCCGAGATTTTGGAAGGCGACCACGAGGTCACTCTCAAGCTTGCGGGCCACAAGGCGTGGCAGGATAGCCTGGAGGTCGTTGCCGGGCAGACCGTGGAGCTGCCCGCCGTGACGCTGGAGCGCGCCGATGGACTGGTGTTTATCCGCTCCCAGCCCAGCGGTGCGAACGTCACCATCAACGGTCAGTTCCGGGGTCAGACCCCCGTCGAAGTCGCGCTGCCCCCAGGCCGCAGCCATGAGATTGCGCTGTTCAAGAGCGGTTTCGATGAGACCACCAGAACCATCGAGACCCGCCCCGACGAAGAGCAGGACATCAATGTTCCGCTGATCCCCATCACTTCGGTCGTCACGATCATCGCGGAGCCAGCAGATGCCCAGCTCTTTGTCGACGGCGAGGCCAAGGGTGCCGCCAACCAGCGGCTGGAACTGCTGGCCGCCAGTCAGGTCATCGAGATCCGTCAGGACGGTTATGTGCCCTACACCACCAGCTTTACTTCCCGGCCCGGGCTGGAGCAGGAGCTGCGGGTGACGCTGAAATCGCTGGAAGAGGCGCGTCTGGAAGCTATCCGTCCGGTCATCACGACGGCAGCCGGTCAGTCCCTGACGCTGCTCTACCCCGGCCAGTTCACCATGGGGGCTTCGCGCCGAGAGGCCGGGCGCCGGGCCAACGAGGACCTGCGCGAAGTGCGTCTGGAGCGGCCTTTCTATCTGTCGCCAACCGAGGTCAGCAATGCTCAGTACAAGCGCTTCAAGGCCGACCACTCGTCGGGCGTGCTGGAAGGCCGGACCCTCGATCTCGACAATCAGCCGGTCGTGCAGGTCAGCTGGCTTGATGCCGCGCTGTACTGCAACTGGCTAAGCGAACAGGAAGGTCTGCCGCTGTTCTATCAGGTGGAGGACGGTCAGGTCACAGGTTTCGATCCAGAGGCCACCGGCTATCGTCTGCCCACCGAGGCGGAATGGGAATGGGCGGCCAGAACCGATGGCAATGGCAACACGCTGCGTTACCCTTGGGGTGAGCAACTGCCGCCACCCGCGGGAGCAGGCAACTTTGCGGACGTCTCGGTGAGCCCGTTCATGGGGCAGTTCCTTGTGGGCTACGACGACACCTATCTTGGCACGGCACCGACAGGCCAGTTCCCCGTCAATAGTCGCGGCATGTACGACATGGCGGGCAATGTCTCGGAGTGGGTGCATGATTTTTACGGCACGTTGCTTAGCCTGAGCAGCAGCGTAGAGGTTGATCCGGTGGGCCCGCAGTCCGGCGCCTATCACACCATCAAAGGGTCGAGCTGGGCGCACAGCAGCATCACCGAGCTGCGCCTCTCTTACCGCGATTTCAGCGACACCGCGCGCAATGACCTGGGCTTCAGGATCGCGCGCTATCTGGAGGAATGAGACGATGCAACGCTCACGCATGACATGGCTGGTGCGACTGTTGGCGCTGGCCGCACTTGGCGCCGGACTCGCGTTGACGGCGCAGGCGCAGACGGGGCAGGCCCCGGATCAGGCTACCGATGCTGCCGCCGCACAGGGCCAGTCACAGGCGCAGGGCCAGGGACAACAGACTGACGCCGGGCAGCAAGCCGCTGCAGCAAGCGATGTCGATGCGGCAACCGGTGTCGATGCAGAAGAGCAAGCAGAGCCGGACCCGAACGCAGTCGCGCAGGATGGGCAGGTGCCCACAGGGACTTCACCGGGTCGCTTCATTCCCCGCGAGCAGTTGTCCCAGGACCTCGGGGCCTCGTTTCCGGTCGATATCTGAACCGCGCCAACGATCAGCATACAAGTAGAATCACCAACACAGGCAAGGATTGAGCATGAAACAGAACTACCTCTCCGAAGTCATCTATCAGGTCTTTGCGCTCATCATCTGTGTGATCGTGGTGCATACCGTCTATGTCGCCGTGATTCTGCCGAATGCGGACTTCATTCTGCAGCAACAGGAAGCCATGCAGGCCGCCGACAGCACCTACGTGGCTGAGCGTTCCATGTATGTGATCCTGAAAGACATGGAGCAGGAGACCTGCATCATCCTGTTGTTCTGGGCACTGGCGATCATCGGCATGAAGACTCGCCGCGTGCTGCAGGAGCGGGCGCTGCTCGACCGCGAGCTGCTGCAGGTGTCTGAAGGCACCAGCATCCTGCCCGAGGACGCGCGCCAATACGCCCGCCCGGTGCAGGCGCTGCCCGACGAAGTGCGTGGCTTTCTTCTGCCGCGCGCAGTGCTGGCGGGGCTGCATCGGTTTGGCAGTACACGCAGCATTCAGGATGTCTCCACCACCATCAAGGACATCTGCACCGGGGAATCCGACCGGCTGGAGAGTGAACTGAGCATCATCCGCTATATCGCCTGGGCCATCCCCTCCATCGGCTTCATCGGCACGGTGCGCGGTATCGGTGCCGCGCTGAGCCAGGCGCACCAGGCCGTCACCGGCGACATCATGGCGGTGACCGTCAGCCTGGGCGTCGCATTCAACTCTACCTTCGTGGCGCTGGTCACCAGCATGCTGCTGATGTTCCTGCTGCACCAGCTGTTGCTGCTGCAGGATCGGCTGGTGCTCGACACCCAGACCTATTGCGATGACCACATGCTGCGTTACCTGCAGGTACCGGACAAGGACACACTGGTATGACGCTGCGCGTTCTCGAATTCAACGATGCCGGTCTGCGTGTCAGTGACGACAGCGGCGTGCTGTTCAGCAGTCCCGGCTATGCGCTGGTGGACGGCAAGCGCATCGAGTTCGGCGAGAACGCCAGAAAGCAGAGTCGGCTGAACCCGCTCAACTGCTACAACCAGTTCTGGCACAAGCTCAACCTCGACCCGCTCGCGCGGCCGGTCGCTCATTACCGGCACAACGCCGACATCGCCTTCTCGCATCTCCAGAGTCTCGCAGAGGCCAGCGGTCTGGAAGGCGATGTGCTGCTGGCTGTGCCGGGCAGTTTCTCGCGCCAGCAGCTGGCGATCCTGCTGGGGCTGATCAAACAGTGTCCGTTCCGGTCAGTCGGCATCGTCGATGCGGGCCTGGCGGCGGCCATCGATCAGACCCACAGCGACAGCGTCATCCACGCCGATTTGCAGCTGCATCAAGTGGTCCTCTCGAAGCTGACGCGGCAGGGCGGAGAGCTGGTGCGCGAGAGCGTCGTGCAGGTGCCCGGCACGGGCTGGGTGGCCCTTTCCGACAGTCTGCTGCAACTCATGAACGGTGCTTTCATTCAGCAGGCTCGCTTCAATCCGCAGCACAATGCCGAGTCCGAGCAGATGCTGCTCGACGGCCTGCCTGGCTGGTTGCGTGACGATCCGCTGGCCGATCCAGGCGGGCAGGTTGGCGCAGCGCCGGGTGCCGATGACGAGGAGGCGCGCCGTAATCTGCTGGTCAGTCTGCGCCACAACAACAGCGTGCATCAGGCGCGATTGCCGCGCAGCAGCCTGCACGCGCGGCTGCAGCCTTTCTATCAGAAGATTCAAGAGCAGCTGGCACAGCTGGACCCGGAAGGGCAGAGCCGCCTGCTGGTCTCCGACCGCCTTCAGCATCTGCCAGGCTTTAACGACGAATTTGCCCGCCAGGGTGGCCGCATGAGCACCCTGGACGCCGAGGCCATCGGTGCTGCCTGTCTGCGCTATCACGACGCCCTGCGTAGCGCGCCCGAGGCCGTGCAGTTTGTCACCCGGCTGCGCAGGCTCGGTGCGCATGGCACGGCAACCCACAGTCACGCGGCTCCTCAACCTCAGCCGACCCATGTGCTGGTCGGTCACAACGCCCGCCCACTGGTCGATGGCCTCTCACTGGAGCATCTGCTGCAGGGTACCGGGGGCCAGGTCGTCAGCGGCGAGATCACCGGTGATGGTGAACATCACTTCCTGCGCAATGCCGACAGCAGCGTGCTGATCAATGGCGCCCCGGTGCAGCCATTGCAGCGCTTGCAGCTCGGGGATCGCCTGCAACTGGCCGATGGCAGTCAGCGCATCGAGTTGATCCGGGTGCAACATGGCGTCTAGCAGGAAGACCCAGCGTCGCGCATTGAGTCCCATGAGCCTGTCGTTCCTGGACGTCATGTCCTGTGGCTTCGGCGCCGTCGTGCTCATCTTCCTGATTCTCGACCACCAGATTTCCGAGCAGCAGCAGACCGTGACCACTGACCCCAATATGGTGGCCGAGGTCAGGCTCCTTGAAGAGGAGATACTCGAAGGGCAGCAGAATCTGGTGCGCGCACGGAACACGCTCGATGAAGTCAGTCTGGAGGTGGTGACGGCCCAGGGCCTGGCCGAACGTATCCAGCAGGAGATCACCAGTTTTCTCGACCAGCTCGCCGATCTCGAGAACAACACGCTGGCCAGCGACGAGAGTCTCGAACAGTTGCGCGCCGATATTCGCTCGCTGGAAGAAGAGCTGCAGCGCCTGCAGGCCAGCGCGATAGAAGAAACCGGCACCAACGCCCGCGCCTTTGTCGGTGATGGCGACAGGCAGTATCTGACTGGCATGTTTCTCGGCGGCAACCGCGTGCTGATTCTGGTCGACACTTCCGCCAGCATGCTCGACGAGACGCTGGTCAACATTATCCGTACCCGCAATATGTC
Organism: Pseudomonadota bacterium; assembly: GCA_038059145.1. Classification (GTDB taxonomy): domain Bacteria; phylum Pseudomonadota; class Gammaproteobacteria; order Pseudomonadales; family Pseudohongiellaceae; genus UBA5078. Next base: position 15,056 of record JBBTKA010000188.1, on the reverse strand, counting down.
CGAAGAAAGCCGCCGCGGCGCGGAGAAATGGCAGCGCGCCGTGCGCACGGTGGAGTGGATCAGCAGTCAGCTGCCCGTGGCCAGCCAGTACCAGATCTATGGTTTCAGCAACGAGTACAAGTCGGCGCTGGCCGGGACCGAGGGCACCTGGCTGGAAGTCGCCGATCGCGACGAACTCAACCGCAGCATCGAAGGGGTCAAGAGTTTCCTCCCGGAGCATGGCACCAATCTCGCCAATGTCTTCCTGGCGGCAGCCCAGCTGTCACCGCCACCGGACAACATTTATCTGATCACCGACGGGCTGCCGACGCTCTCCAATGACCAGTCGTCCGAGACGCTGATCACGCCCGCCAAAAGGCTTGAACTTTTTGAGGAGGCGGTAGAGTATCTTCCTCAACGCACCCCGGTGAATGTGATCCTTTTGCCTCTTGAGGGCGACCCCAGTGCCACGGCGGCGTACTGGCAGCTGGCGCAGATCACCAAGGGCTCGTTCCTCAGTCCAGCGCGAGACTGGCCATAATGCGTAGACGAACAGACGATTCAGCAGAATCCTCCGCCATGTCGTTTCTCGACGTGATCTCCTGTGGCTTCGGGGCGATGATCCTGTTGCTGCTGATCACCGATGCCTCGCCGACTGTCACCGTCGAATCCTCCGTCGTGCCGCAGGAACTGCCGATCACCGACCTGCAGCAGCAACTCTTTCAGATTCGCGGCGAGACCCAGGTGGTCAATCGCGATCTCAACGCCAAGCGTGAACAGCTCTCCGCTTTTCAGGATCGCATCGCGAATCTTCGTCGCGAACTCTCCACCATTCAGGGGCAGTTCAACGCCTCCGACAGCATCGCCGAGGAGCGCATACAAGAGGCCGAGCAGCTCGCCGCCGCGAAGCAATCGTTGACCGACGAGATGCAGCGCCTGCTGGGCGTGGACTCCACCCGCAAGAACAATCTGGTGGGCGGTATCCCGGTGGACAGCGAATACATCATCTTCGTGATCGACACCTCGGGCAGTATGTTTCAAAACGCCTGGCCCAAGCTGCTGGACGTCATCGTCGATACGCTGGATGTCTACCCGGAAGTGAAGGGTATCCAGATCATGAACGACATGGGCGATTACATGTTCGACTCGTTCCGAGGGCAGTGGATTCCCGACACCCCCGTGCGCCGCCAGACCATCATCAGCACGCTGCGCAGCTGGAATCCTTTCAGTAACAGCAGCCCGGTGGAAGGCGTGACGGCGGCGATCAACACCTATTACGCCCCTGACAAGAAGATCAGTATCTACGTGATGGGTGACGACTTCCAGCCTGGTGGCTCCATCACCAACGTGATCGAGACCATAGATCGTCTCAATGCCAAGGATGAGAATGGCAACCCGATGGTGCGTATACATGGCGTCGGTTTTCCGGTCATCTTCGCGCTGGAGCCGCGTTATCATCAGAGCGCGTATCGTTATGCCAACCTGATGCGCGAGCTGACCCAGCGCAACGGTGGCACTTTTGTCGGGTTGAACAGTTTCGAGTGAAATTAAGAAGAGTGGAAAAAAACAATAACAATGGCAACAGCGGGAAACCTGATAGGATCGGTTGCAGGGTCTCGTGTTACCCGGTCTCGTTAAAGATCGTCGGAGAAATGCAGTGAATGTGCTCAACAGTCTGAAGAAATCTGGTCTCGTGTGCGTGGCGCTGCTGCTCAGCGCCTGCGGTGCCAATTCTGTGGTGGTGCAGGGGAGCTACCCTTCGCCCAACGTGCGTCCCATTCCGCTGACGCTGGGCGTCTATTTCGATGCCGACCTGCAGAACTTCAGTTACACCGAATACACCGAGACTGGCAAGGAAGAATATGTCGTGGCGAGCGGTCAGACGCATATGCAACTGTTCAACTCCGTGCTGCCTTCCATGTTCGCCAACGTCGTGGTGCTCGACAGTCTTGAGGCCGCACCCGGTGCGCAGGTCGACGCGGTCTTCGCGCCGAGCATTGAAGAGTTCCAGCTGGCACTTCCGCAGAAGACCCGGCTGGACGCCTACGAAGTGTGGGTGAAGTACAACATGCGGTTGCTGGCTCCGGATGGCGCCTATATAGCCGACTGGGTCGTCACCTCCTATGGCAAGACACCCACTGAATCGCTGCGCTCGATTGAGTCCGGAATCAACGATGCGACGGTTGGCGCCTTGCGCGACCTGGCGTCGAATTTTACGCTCACCTTCAGATCCGTGCCGGAAGTGAGTGAGTGGCTGGAGGCCAAAGGGGCCGGTAACTGATCTGTTCTCAACAAGGCATAAGCAGAGGCTGGATATGATGTCCGAGAGTCTTGCCAGAATAATAAAAACCAACGCAGATTCATTTCGTCAGTACTGCCTGCCGCTGCTTTTGCTGGCGCTGTCAGTGTTCTTGTCGGCGTGCACCACCACCACGGTGGATGAGTTCCGCCAGGGCGAGACGGGCATCGAGGCGCATCAATCCATCGTCATCCTTGGTCGACGGCAGGGCAGCACTTACGAGACGCGCGAAGAATTCGTCAATTGTGTCGGCGAGCGTGTGGCACGTGGCACCGAGGCCATTCGCGTGATTCCGGAAAAAGAATTCATCGACTCGCTGTTTCCCTGGTTCGAGCCGCGCACCGCCCCGCTGCGTACCAGCGATCTGCAGGTGTTGATGGAAGAGCCATTGGTCGCCCAGAAGATCAGCGAGTACGGCATTCGCTACATCGTCTGGGTAGACGGGCAGACCGAGACCAGCAATCGCATGGGGTCCATCTCCTGCGCTGTGGGACCGGGCGGCGGTGGCTGCTTCGGCTTCGGCTCATGGGAAGACGATTCGAACTTTGATGCGCGCGTCTGGGACGTGTCCTCCTTCGCGTCGGTGGGCACCATCAGCACCGACTCCACGGGGCAATCCTATGTGCCTGCGGTCGTGGTGCCCATCCCCCTGATTGCCCGCGTCGAGGCCAATGCCTGCAGCAGCCTGGCCACGCAGTTGCAGCAGTTCGTCAATGGCGGTTGATAGAAAGGCTTGTCGATGAGAATCATGAACCACACACCACCAAGAATCGCCTTCGTCGGCCTGTTGCTGACAGGCTCGCTGCTGCTCGGCTCCTGCGCCGTCAACCCTGCCACGGGGCAGGGCAACATCGTGATGATGTCCGAGAAGCGCGAGCTGGAGATCGGCAAGGAAGAGCACGACAAGGTCATGCAGAGCAGCGCCGTCATGACGGATGAAGAGCTCACCCGCTATGTTAACGAAGTCGGCCAGCGCCTCGCCGCCGTCAGCCATCGCAGCGATCTGACCTATACCTTCACCGTCATCGATAGCCCTGAGATCAACGCCTTTGCCCTGCCCGGTGGCTATGTCTACGTCAACCGGGGGCTGCTCGCCTACCTGAATACGGAAGCCGAACTCGCCGCCGTGCTCGGCCACGAGATCGGTCACATCACCGCCCGCCACGCCGTGCAGCAGCAATCCAGCGGCAAACTGGCCAGCATCGCTGCAGGGGTGGGGGGCATCGTCGCCGCCGTGGCGACAGGCAGTGGCTATATCGGCTCGCAGATCATGGACGTGGGTTCGCTGTGGGCGCAGGCCGGACTCAGTGGCTTCGGCCGCGAGCATGAGCTGGAGGCCGACAGCCTGGGCGCAGAATATCTGCTCAAGGCCGGTTACGATCCCATGGCCGTGATCCGCGTCGTCACCGTGCTCAAGAATCAGGAGGACTTCAACACCAAGGTTGCCAACCAGCAGCCGAGTTACCACGGCCTGTTCGCCACGCACCCGCGCAACGACACCCGTCTGCAGGAAGCCGTGGCCAGCGTCGGTGCGCTTCCGGCCACGCAAGCCACCCTGGTCGACAATCAGAAATTCCGCGAGAAGATGGACGGCCTCATCGTAGGCGAGAGTCAGGCGCTGACTGGCAGCGAAGCCCGCAACCGCTACTATCAGGAACTGCTGGGCTACACGATGGTGTTCCCCGACGGCTGGACCGTCACCGAGACCCCGACGACTGTCGCCGCCGCGGGCACTGAAGGCAATGCCGGGCTGCGTGTCGAAGTACAGCGCATGCAGGAGAGCATCGAGCCGCGCCTGTTCATCCGCGACAAGCTCGGCATCGCCAACCTGCAGAAAACCGAAGACCTCAGCCAGTTCCGCCTGATCGGCTACACCGGCGTCGCGAACACCAACGGCACACCGCAGCGCATCGCGGTCATCTACATGGGCCCGCGCGTGTTCATCTTTACCGGTGACATCAAGGACGCCGCGAAGCAGGACGAGCTGGACGCCCAACTGCTGGCGTCCATCCGCACCTTCCGTGCCATCCAGAACAACGAGCGCTTCTCCGGCAACGAGAGCAAGATCCGCTGGGTGCAGGTCGGCGACGCCTTCAGCTTCCCCGCGCTGGCGCGCATGAGCCCCATCGCCAACTACCCCGAAGAAACCCTGCGCCTGCTTAACGGCTACTACCCCGTCGGCGACCCCAAGCCCGGTGACTGGATCAAGATCGTCGAATAACCCCTTCTACGCCGCGCTCCTGCCAGATGTTTTGTGCTCACGTTTCCCCACTGACTGTGGGAGCCTGCCTGCAGGCGATTTTATTGATCTGTGCTATATGTTGAACGCAAGGACGCTGTGCGATAATGGAACCACTTTGGTTCCATTTCGGTGTGAGCGCTATGCCAACTACCATGACATTGAAAAACATTCCGGATGCTGTTTACGAACGCCTGAAAGCATCCGCCGAGACACACCGGCGCAGCATGAACAGTGAGGCCATCGTGTGCCTTGAGGCAGTGCTATTGCCGATAAGGGTGAGTCCGGCGGAGCGCCTTGCTCGCGCTCGTGAACTTCGAGCTGCGCTGCCCAAGGGGGAGTTTCTGGCAGAGGACATAGATGCGATGAAGCGCGAGGGTCGTCCATGATTGTGGTCGACTCAAACGTCCTGGCGTATTTTTACTTGCCAGGGGAATTCACAGCGGCCGCTGAGTCGCTATTTGAACTTGACCCGGAATGGGTTGCTCCAATCCTTTGGCGCAGTGAATTCAGAAATATTCTGGCGGGCTATATTCGACGCGAAAGTATTTCCGTCGAACAAGCGATCATCCTGCAAGCTGAAGCAGAGAGCCTGCTTGTCGGTTGTGAGTTCGAGGTTGAATCGCAGACAGTGCTTGAGTTGGTTCGTGACAGTGATTGCTCTGCATATGACTGCGAATTTGTCGCACTGGCCATGAAATTGAATATCAATTTGGTGACAATGGACAAGAAGCTCTTGCGCGCATTTCCGAAGCGAGCGATTGGGCTTTCACCTGGAATCAAACAGTAGCAGTCAGTGCACATCAAGCTCTTCATGTATCAATGCGGGCGCACCCTCCCACGCCGCACAACCGCGCGGCGCAGGAGTGTAGACCCACTTACACCAGATCGAATCGATCTGCGTTCATGACCTTCGTCCACGCGGCGACGAAATCCCGCACGAACTTCTCCTTGCTGTCGTCCTGCGCGTAGACCTCTGCGTAGGCGCGCAGAATCGAGTTGGAACCGAACACCAGGTCCACTCGGGTCGCCGTCCACTTCACCGCTCCGCTCTTGCGCTCGCGCACTTCGTAGAGGTTGTTGCCCGCTGGCCGCCACACATAACGCATGTCCGTGAGCGCCACGAAGAAGTCCGTGGTCAGTGCGCCGACGCGATCCGTGAACACCCCATGGCGTGTGCCACCGTGGTTGGTCCCCAGAACCCGCATGCCGCCGATCAGCGCGGTCATCTCGTGCGCCGTCAGCCCCATGAGTTGCGTGCGGTCGAGCAGCAGCTCCTCCGCGCTGACCGCGTAGTCTTTCTTGAGCCAGTTGCGGTAGCCGTCGTGAATCGGTTCCAGTACGGCGAAGGACTCGGCGTCCGTCATGGCCTGGCTGGCGTCGCCACGGCCGGGCGCAAACGGAACACTAACAGCGAACCCTGCCGCCTTGGCGGCCTGCTCAACGCCGACATTGCCGGCTAATACGATTACATCGGCCACGCTGGCCCCGGTGTCGGCGGCGATCTTTTCGAGCGCGGCAAGCACCTTGGCCAGGCGCTGCGGCTCGTTGCCTTCCCAATCCTTCTGCGGCGCCAGACGAATGCGCGCCCCATTGGCACCGCCGCGCTTGTCCGAGCCCCGGAAGGTGCGGGCGCTGTCCCAGGCGGTGGCCACCATCTCGCTCACGCTCAGACCGCTGGCGGCGATCCTGGCCTTGACGGCCGCGACGTCGTAATCGGCGCGGCCAGCAGGAACCGGGTCTTGCCAGATCAGGTCTTCCTGCGGCACTTCGGGGCCGATGTAACGGGCCTTAGGTCCCATGTCACGGTGCGTCAGTTTGAACCAGGCGCGGGCGAAGGTTCTGGAGAAGTAATCGTGATCCTTGTAGAAGCGCTCGGAGATCTGCCGATAGATCGGGTCCATCTTCATCGCCATGTCGGCGTCGGTCATGATCGGGTTGTAGTGGCGCGACGGATCCTCCACATCGGCAGGCTTGTGCTCCGGCTTGATGTTGATCGGCTCCCACTGCCATGCCCCGGCCGGGCTCTTCTTCAGCTCCCACTCGTAGTTCAGAAGCAGGTCGAAATAGCCGTTGTCCCACTTGGTCGGATGGGTCGTCCACGCGCCTTCGAGTCCGCTGCTCACGGTGTTGCGGCCGACGCCGCGAGAGGTATTGTTCATCCAGCCCAGCCCTTGTTCGTGGATGTCAGCCGCTTCGGGATTTGGCCCCAGCAGCTTGGCGTCGCCGTTACCATGGCATTTGCCGACCGTGTGCCCGCCCGCCGCCAGCGCCACCGTTTCTTCGTCGTTCATGCCCATGCGCGCAAAGGTCAGCCGCACGTCGTGCGCCGTCTTAAGTGGATCAGGCTTGCCGTTGACGCCCTCGGGGTTCACATAGATCAGCCCCATCTGCACGGCGGCCAATGGATTTTCCAGCGTTTCGCGGTCGTCGCCTTCGTAGCGCGTGGAGGCCAGCCACTCCTTTTCGGAGCCCCAATAGGTGTCCTTCTCGGGGTGCCAGATGTCCTCGCGGCCGAAACCAAAGCCGTAAGTCTTCAACCCCATAGATTCATAGGCAGCATTGCCCGCCAGAATCAGCAGGTCTGCCCAGCTGATCTTGTTGCCGTACTTTTTCTTGATTGGCCAGAGCAGGCGACGCGCCTTGTCCAGGTTGACGTTGTCGGGCCAGGAGTTCAGTGGCGCGAAGCGCTGGTTGCCAGTGCCGCCACCACCACGACCATCAGAGGTGCGGTACGTGCCCGCCGCGTGCCACGCCATGCGCACCATGAGGCCGCCGTAGTGGCCCCAGTCTGCCGGCCACCATTCCTGGCTGTCGGTCATCACGGCGTACAAATCTTTTTTGAGGGCCGCAACATCGATCTTCTTGAGTTCCTCACGATAGTTGAAGTCAGCGCCCAGCGGGTCGGTCTTGCTGTCGTGCTGGTGCAAGATGTCCAGGTTCAGCGCCTTGGGCCACCACTCAATATTGGACATTGCGGAAGATGTGGCACCTCCGTGCATAACGGGGCATTTGCCTGCCGAGCTTGAATTGTTCTTCTCCATGAGCCTCTCCTTTCTAGTTGATTAATTCTGTGACCGTCTGAAGCTTAGACTGCGTTCATCACTTAAGCCATTTCGATTTCCCACTCGTGGTGATAAAGCAAATTTAGGGAGAAGAAATAGAATTTTGAAATCTGCACCTCAAAAGGTTAGTCTTGTGCCAGCTGCAGGACAGATATGGCTAATAAAAATAATCAAGCTTGATCAGGAGAGTCCGTAATGAAAATGGCAAGACGGGTCGTTTCACGTTTCATTGTCACCGCTAGTGCTATTGCCTGCGTGCCACTGGCTCTGGGCCAGACCGGCACCAGCGTCAACCAGGGAGACTGGCCGGTTTACCACGGCAATGAATTGTCTCAACGTTATTCACCGCTTGATCAGATCAACGCCGAAAACGTTGGCACACTTGAACTGGCCTGGAATTTTTCCACCAAGAATTTCGGACCACCCACCGACTTCACCAACCCTTCCACTCCGCTCGAAATTGACGGCGTTCTTTACGCGGACATTGGCCTCACGCGAAATATAGTCGCACTGAACGCCACCACGGGAGAAGTACTGTGGTTGTGGCGCCCAGATGAAGGCAAACGCTTTGACAACGCGCCGCGCAAGGGCGCTGGCCGCGGAGTGGCTTACTGGCGCGACGGCGACAAAACGCGAATTTTTGATGTGACTCCGGGCTACCATCTGGTCGCGCTGGATGCCAAAACCGGCATTCCGGACCCGGAGTTCGGCACTAACGGAATTGTAGACTTGATGGTAGGTCTGCGTAACGCTGAAGATCCCAGATATGAGAACACCGATATCGGCGCATCCGCACCGCCTTTCGTAATGAACAACGTCATTGTCGTCGGGGCAGCGCACATGACAGGTGGTCGTCCGCGCTCCAAGTCCAACGTCAAAGGTGATATTCGCGGGTTCGATGTGCATACCGGCGAACTGCTGTGGACCTTCCACACAATCCCCGAGCCCACTGAAGTAGGGGCGGAATCCTGGCTGGAGAACAGCGCCGAATACACCGGTAACGCCGGCGTGTGGGCACCAATGTCCGGTGACCCCGAGCTGGGCATTGTCTATCTGCCGGTAGAGGATCCGACGGGCGACTACTACGGTGGTGACCGTCCGGGCTCCAACCTCTTCTCCAGCAGCCTGGTTGCTCTGGATGTCAGAACCGGCGAGCGGCGCTGGCACTACCAGCTGATTCACCACGACATCTGGGACTGGGATCTGCCTTCAGCCCCCGTTCTGGCTGATCTGCCCAATGGCCGCAAGGTCGTCATGGCAGTGACGAAACAATCCTTCGTCTACACCTTCGACAGAGAAACTGGCGAGCCGATCTGGCCGATTGAAGAGCGCCCGGTTCCCGCTGGCGATGTTCCTGGCGAGTGGTATTCGCTGACGCAGCCGTTCCCGACACGTCCTGCGCCGTTCGATCGTCAGGGCTTCGGTGAAGATGACTTGATCGACTTCACCCCAGAGGTGCGTGCACGAGCGCTGGAAGCCATTCAGGGCTTCCGTCTCAGCCCCAGCCTGTACTCGCCACCCTCTCTGGCCGAAGCGCCGGACGGGACTCGTGGGTTGTTGAGCCTGCCATCCTCCACAGGTGGATCTAACTGGGAAGGCTCCGCACTTGACCCGGAAACCGGCATTCTCTATGTCCCGTCCAGAACGCAACTGCAAGTCCTGGCATTGGCCAAGAACCCAGTCTCGGACATCGATTTCAGCCAAGGCGGCGGAGTCCGTGTACCGCGTGTCGATGGTCTTGAAATCGTCAAGCCGCCATACGGCCGCGTGACTGCCATCGACATGAACTCCGGTGACCATCTGTGGTGGGTGGCTAACGCCGAAACTCCGGCGCGAATTGCCGATCACCCCATGCTGCAGGGCGTTGACATCGAGGATACAGGTATTCCTACCCGTTCAGGGATACTGTTAACCAAGACACTGCTGTTCGTTGGTGAAGGCATCGGTACTGCCGACGCTCTGCCCAAGATGCGCGTCGTCAACAAGCAGACCGGTGAAGTCATTGCCGTGATGGATCTGCCGGACAATCAGACCGGCCTGCCATTCACCTATGAGCACGATGGCAAGCAATACCTGGCCATGTTCGTCGGCGGCAGAAGCGCTCCTGCACAGCTGGTTGCTTACGCACTGCCTTAATCGAAACACCCCGCAAAAAGAAAACGCCCCGCGCCAGCGAAAACTGGCCGGGGCGTTTTTTTTAGCAGATGCCCCTGTGGGAGCCTGCCTGCAGGCGATTGGGAACCGGCACTTCCTCCCATCCCCCCCCCTCCGCCACTTCAGCTGGACAACTTCATTTTGGCGATATAACTTCGACCCTACTTACAGGCCAAATCCCCCGTAAGTCGCAGTAGAAAACCCCAACCCAACCAGCAAGTGCTTGCACAGGAGTAAAAGATGATAAGAAAAACCCTGTATAGCCTGTCCTTCGGGGCTGCCCTGATATTGGCTGCCAGCCCGCCCGAGGCCTCTGCCCAGGCGATGGAATCGGTCGAGCCATTCAAAGTCGGCACCTTTGCAATCGATGATGTGCCAACTGTCGGTCTCGTTTTGCGCGACGACCAGTTGATCGTTGATCTGGCTGCCGCCAACCGCGCTCTGGAGCTGCTGCCGCAGTACAGCTCCGTCACCATGCCCGACAACATGATCGGGCTGATCGAGCAGTACGAGTATGGCCTCAAGTACCGCATCTACGAGGTGGTCAACTGGCTGGTGGAGGAGGATCTGCTGAGCGGCAATGACCTGCGCAGCTTCATTCATCCGGTGGAGTCGGTGGACATCATGGCCCCGATCCAATACCCCAGCAAGATCATGAACGCGGCGGTGAACTTCTATACCCATGCCTGCGAGGGCTGCAACGACGATGAGCTGGCCAGCCGCATTCGCGAGCGTCAGGAGAACCGGGGCGTGCCCTATCTGTTCCTGAAGCCCACGCGGGGTGCCGTCATCGGCGATGGCGACGACATCATCATGCCGTTCGGCCGCGACCGCATCGAATGGGAAGTGGAGATGGCTATCGTCTTCGGACGCACCGGCAAGTACGTGTCCGCGACACGCGCCTATGATCACGTCTTCGGCTACATGGTGGCGATGGATATCTCCGACCGAGGTGGCCGTCCGCCTGGAGGCTATGGCGTGACGTCGGACTGGTTCGTCGGCAAGGGGCACGACACGTTCGCACCCCAGGGCCCGTGGATTGTGCCGAAGGAGTTCTTTGGCGACCCCATGGAGCGGCTGCACCAGACACTGGTGATCGACGGTGTCACCGTGCAGGAAGCCAAGGCCGGCGACATGATCCACAACATCCCGGAACTCATCGAGTACGCCTCGTCGCTCATCACGCTGTTCCCCGGTGACGTGCTGCAAAGCGGCACCTCTGGCGGCACAGGCGCAGGACGCGTCGAACGTGCCTCGGGCTCGGGATTCCTGGTCGACGGTGAAGTGATCAGTGCCAGCATCGAAGGCATTGGCACCCTGACGCACACCGTCAGGGTTGAGCAGAGCGTGCCGGATGATCTGTCTGGTTCGCAGCTGCCGCCTGTGAGTACTTATCGGCCTTAGTGGAGTGAGGCGAGCAGGGGACGAACCTGATTGAGTTTGGGTTCGTCCTTTGCAACTTTCTTGATAGCGAAACAGCTGTTTCAGAGTTGATTGCTAGCTGCTCTTTTCAACCAGCTGGCCATCTATGTACTTATGCAGGACACTGGAAACCAACGTTTGATAAGGCATTCCCTCTCTCAATGCTTTTGCCTGCAATGAGCGGAGATCCCGGTTGGACAGCCTGATATTGATTCGAGCATCCTTCTTGAAAGTCGCTTCAGCTGCAGCAATATGCTTTGTCACTTCTTGAGTCTGACCTTTGGATTTTCTCAATATCCCAGACTCAAAAGCCTTCAATATCTCTTTCTCTTCTGAATCAAATTTCTTCATTGGTTTCACCTGTACCGTTTTGTGGCTTTACGGCTGGGAATGATGGTTTTCAAAAATATCTCTGCTTCGCCTTCAATGAAAGGAACCAAATAAACGTAATCCTCAACTTCGATAGCCAGGATCATTTGACCAGGGTATTTGTCTTGGTTTGGATGATCGTAGATTTCGATTACATTGCCCAGCTCGATATTGAGGATGATATCCTCGAACGATATCCCTCGCTCCTCAATTAGCTTCTCGTTTTTCTCTGAGCTCCAGCTATAGATTTTCATTGTCGAAGGCTAGCACTGCGTGTGCACTTTGTCATCATGCGGTTGAATCCGCGAGCTCTAAAAAGTCTCATAATCTTGTCCCTGCCTTGGCATAAATAAACAGCGTTCAGCCATTTCTCAAATCCTTCCAACGTACACAATATCGATATCTCTATCCGTTCCATTACAGCGCTCATCTCGGTGCGTACATTGTCAACCCGTCCAGCTTTTTGCCGACGGGGACGAACTGCCACCCGAGCGCCTTCGCAGCGATGGCATCCCAGTGCCCGTCGCCATAGTACGTAATGGTGCCAAAGACGCCGTTCACCGGGAATCCTGCCAGTGATAGCTTTAGCTGCGCGGAGCCGCCCCAACCACCGGTTGCGTACGCGATTCGATGCGTGGTCGATGTGTGCAGCCGCTGCACATAAGCCCGTGCACCTGGAATCTCGGCGAATGGTCCGTGCTCAGCCATATGGCGGCGAACGCCTTCAACAAAACGATCTCTTACCGCGGATACTCTCTGTGGTGTTGCTTCCAGGTAATTGTCGCGCAGGGGGCAAGAGTCTGCCTCACAACAGAACCCGCTTCATGAGCAGGCCGACCCCGAACCGCATTTTCTTCGTGCCTAGAGTCTGGAAGCCGCTGGATTCATAGAAACCTTCTGCGTGCGGATTGCCCACGACATGGAGCTCGGTCGCGCCAGAGACCCTTGCTGCGGAGCAGCAGCATTCGACCAACTGGCGACCAATGCCTTGCCGCCAAAGCTCTGGCTCAACGAAAAGTGCATCCAGCTCCGAATTACCATCTGCGCGGGGAAGTATGGCTGCAAATCCTTTGATTGAGCCTGCGATCTCTGCCACGAAGACATTGCCGCCTTCGATTTGCTCAAGAGGAAGCTCGATGGCATCTGGATTTGCCAACAGAGCCTCACGATCTCCAGGATTGTTGAGCGAGGCTCGCCATTGAAGCGCCTCGAGCGCTTTTTGGTCAGCGGCAACCGCTGTTCGCATAGTGATCTGGTGCATTCGCTTCATGATGTCCAACTTCGTTCACAACCCGCGCTGTTTCGCCGAGCCCGGCGCCGCAGGCGCATTTTTGGTGAGCTTGTATGGTGCGCATGCGCGCAATCTCATTAATCTGGCGGGAGACTATCCCCTATCTCAACTAAAATACAATGATTTGAAATAGGCGGCGGGCACTGCGTTTGATGCGCAGTGCGTGCTTCGAAATGTGTGGGTTGGTCGCTTGCGGGCAAGCTCCCACAAGCGATCGCAGACGAGGGTAGCTGCTACTTCTCCAGCAGCTGCTCCCACCGTGCATACATGGTTTCGAGTTGGTTCTGGAACTTGGCTAACTCAGCGAGCTTCGCATCGGTCTTCTTCTGCTCTTGCGCGAAGAATCCTTCGCCCGCAATCACCGCTTCCAGATCCGCGATCTTTTGTTCCAGTTTCTCGATGTCTTTGGGCAGCAGGTCCAGCTCGCGCTTTTCGTTGCTGGTGAGGTTGCTCGTCTTCGCTTTCTCGACAGGCTTGCTCGCAGCAACCGGTGCCGCCGCCGCTTTGGCCTCGGCCTTGCTCTCTTTCGCTTCCTTGCCCTGATCCGCGAACGACACCAGTTTGCCGCCCTGATTCACCCAGTCCTGATAGCCGCCGACGTATTCCTTCACCACGCCATTGCCTTCGAAGACGATGCTGCTGGTGACGACGTTGTCGAGGAAGCGGCGGTCGTGGCTGACGAGCAGAATGGTGCCGCTGAATTCCAGCAGAATTTCTTCGAGCAGTTCCAGCGTTTCCATGTCGAGATCGTTAGTCGGTTCGTCGAGCACGATCAGGTTGGCAGGCTTGCTGAACAGCTTGGCGAGAATCAGACGATTCTGTTCACCGCCCGAGAGTGACTTCACCGGCTGGCGCATGCGCGCAGGCACGAAGAGGAAGTCCTGCAGATAACTGATGACGTGGCGCTGTTTGCCGTTGATCTCGATGAAGTCGCGGCCTTCGCAGAGGTTGTCGATGATCGACTTGTCCAGCTCCAGTTGGTTGCGTAGTTGATCGAAGTAGAGCAGTTCGAGATTGGTGCCGATCTTGACCTCGCCTTCGTCGGGTTGCAGCGTGCCGAGCAGAATCTTCAGCAGCGTGGTCTTGCCGCAGCCATTGGCGCCGATGAAGCCGATGCGGTCGCCGCGCAGGATGCGGGTGGAGAAATTGTTGATCAGCGGGGCGCCGCCGAAGCTGTGCGTAATCTTCGTCGCTTCGATGACGATCTTGCCGGAGGAGCCTGACTGCTCCAGCTCGAACTTCGCCTTGCCGCTGAGTTCGCGGCGCTGCTGACGTTCGTAGCGCATTTGTTCCAGTGCGCGCACGCGGCCCTCGTTGCGGGTGCGACGGGCCTTGATGCCGGTGCGAATCCATTTCTCTTCGTCGGCGAGCTTCTTGTCGAACTCGCTGTTGGCCTTGTCCTCAGCATCGAGCTGCTGCTCGCGGAACACCAGGAAGCTCTCGTAGTCGTACTCCCAGCAGCGCAGGCGGCCGCGGTCCACTTCGATGATGCGATTGGTGATGCGCTGCAGGAACTGGCGGTCGTGGCTGATGACCAGCACGGCGCCGTTGAAGCTGTTGAGGTATTTCTCCAGCCATTCGATGGTAGGGATGTCGAGGTGGTTGGTGGGTTCGTCGAGCAGCAGCATGTCCGGGTCGCACACCAGCGCGCGGCCGAGTGCGGCGCGGCGTCGGCTGCCGCCGGAGAGGTTGCGCATCAGGGAATCGGCGGGCAGCTTGAGACTGTCGACCACGTTGTCGATGCGGTGCTGGAAGGCCCAGCCGTCGCGCGCCTCGATCTGTCGCTGCAGCTCGGCCATGGCGTCCATCTGCCGGGGGTCACTCCAGTCGATCTTGTCGGCATCGGTGTGGGTCATGGCATGGTAGCGGCGCAGCAGGTCGCCCAGTTCGGCGAGCCCGCTGGCGACGTAGTCATACACCGTCTCGTCGCTCAGCTCGGGGAGGTTCTGGTCGAGGTAGGCGACACGCAGGTCGCCCGCGCGCCAGAGTTCACCACTGTCGGGCAGGGCCTGGCCGCAGAGCAGTTTCATGAAGGTGGATTTGCCGGCGCCGTTCTGGCCGAGGATGCCGATGCGTTCGCCCTTATGAATGGTGAGGTCGACCCTGTCGAGCAGGGGGCGGTCACCGTACGCAAGTGACAAGTTCGAAAGTCTGTATAACAACATAATTTGTGCTCTTTGTGCCGATCGTTGGGTGGGCTGGCTCCCACTCTGGACCGTTGAGCGCCATGGATGGCGC
>JBBTKA010000187.1:0-9799 GCA_038059145.1 Pseudomonadota bacterium | reverse complement strand
GAAAGGCTTCTTCACCTTCGTCGAAGCAGCGCATCTCGCGGTGCTGCACGACGAGCACACCCAGCACCTTGCGGTGGTGAATGATCGGGACACCCAGAAACGAGCTGAATTGCTCCTCACCGGTTTCCGAGAGGTAGTGATAATTGGGATGAGACTTGGCATCCTCGAGATTGACCGGCTCGGCATTGCTGGCAACCAACCCCACCAGACCCTCGCCAACCTGCAGGCTGACATGGCCGACCGCTTCCTTCTTGAGGCCCTCGGACGCCATCAGCACATGGCTGTTGATTTCCTGGTCCAGCAGATAGACGGAGCAGACTTGCGTGTTCATCGCGGCGCGCACGCGCGTCACGATGATATCGAGGGCCGACTGCAGATCCCGCGCAGTATTCACCTCTTGTACTATCTCACGCAGTCTTTCCAACATCATGATTCAATTCCGTGTCTCTTGTTACGGTGGCTGCACTGCACTGGCCCGGAATGGCGTACCGCCATGGGTCTGCTTTCAGGGACGCATGTAGCGATTCAGCGGAGTGACCAGTTCCTTCAGCGCCTGTCGATACACCTCGCGCTTGAAATCAATCACCTGGCTCAACGGGTACCAGAAGCTGACCCATTGCCAATCATCGAACTCGGGCATGCTGTTGGCACGCAGATCAATCTTCTGTTCATCACAGCGCATTCTCAGAAGATACCACTTCTGCTTCTGACCAATGCAAACCGGATTGGAATTCTGTCGGATGAGATTCTTGGGCAGCTCATAGTAAAGCCAGCCTTTGGTCGAAGAGATAATCTCCACATCGGCCGGCCCAAGCCCTACTTCTTCCTTCAATTCGCGATAGAGCGCCTGCTGCAGACGTTCGCCGTGCCGGATGCCGCCCTGGGGAAACTGCCAGGCATCCTGGCCAATACGTTTCGCCCACAGCAGTTGACCGTGAGGATTGCAGATGATGATGCCTACATTAGGTCTGAAACCTTGAGAATCTATCATCCTGGTGTCCGGTCCTTAGCTAAAAAATCAACGTCGGCATTGTTTCACAACTGAAGAGGCTTGTTCAACGACTGGCTGCGCAGCACCTCGGAACGGGTATAATGCGCGCCTTCAACGGCAGCACCCGGACTTTCAACTCATGACTCTTGCGATTTTCGACCTCGATAACACCCTGCTCGGCGGCGACAGTGATCACAGCTGGGGAGACTTTCTCATCGGCAAAGGATTGGTCGATGCCAAAGAACACAAGGCCCGTAATGACCAGTTCTACCATCAGTACCTGCACGGTGGTCTGAACATGGTGGACTACGTCGAGTTCGCGGTAGGACCGGTAAAAGGCATGCCGAGAGCGACCCGCGAAGCGCTGCATCGTGACTTCATGGTGGAATTCATCGAGCCGATGATTCTGCCGGCCGCCATGCAGTTGCTGAAAGCCCATCGTGACAAAGGGGATTTTTGTCTGATCATTACGGCGACCAATCGTTTCATCACCGAACCGATTGCGCAGCGGCTCGGCGTCGACGCCCTGATCGCCACGGATCTGGAAATGGAGAACGACTGCTACACAGGGCGCGTGCAGGGCATTGCCAATTTTCAGGCGGGGAAGGTACGCAATCTGGAGCAATGGTTGAGCGCACGAGCGGCGACCGACTCTAACGCTCTGACTATGGCAGACAGCATCTTCTACAGCGATTCCTTCAACGACCTGCCGCTGCTGGAAATAGCAGCGAAGGCCGTGGCTGTGGACCCCGATCAAACGCTGCTGAAGATCGCCCGCGAACGCGGCTGGGACGTCATCAGCCTGCGCGGCCAGCAATTCTGACACTGGCGCGCTTGCTCGGCCGTATTAGAGAGTGGCGAGGTTGATCTCCACGATCAGGTCATCGGCAAGGCGCTCCAGCTGTCGCTGCAGATCATGCAGATCCAGATTGGCTGGCACTTTGAGAAGCGCCTGCGCATTGAAGAGCGGCTCACCCGACATCGGCGCACTGCTGCACTGCGTTGTCAGCTCCTCGACGTTGACATGCTGGGCAGCCAGCGCCCGGGAAATTTCCTTGATGATCCCGGGCCGGTCATTCCCCACCAGCGTCAGTCGCAAGGTGCGCTGACTGGCGGGAGGTTCTGTCATGCTGACCTTTTCCACGACCAGACGCAGCACGGAGGAGAGCTTTTGCAGATCCTGCAGCAGCGCATCGGCATGCAGATCATCCACGCTGACGCGCAGAATTCCTGCAAACTTGCCCGCCAGATGTGCCATGTTGCTCTCCAGCCAATTGCCGGAGTGGCGGGCGATGGTCTCGGAGAGCAGCTCCACCAGCCCGGGTTTGTCGTCACCGATAATCGTCAGTACCAGATAAGTCGCCACTTCTGTTCTACTCCTCTTGCTTTGGGGTTGCGTGCAATCAACCACTGATCATGACACGGCGCGGGAACTGTCCGAATTCTTCCCAGAAGCTGACACGTTCGGGCAGATCTTCCTGCCGGGCCTGAGTCTTGCCATTCACATCCGTGACGCGTGACACCAGCGTGTGCTCGCCGGGCTGAGCGCCCTGCCAGTTGAAGGTGAACAGCTTCCAGGTAAATTGCGAAGACTGGGGATCAATGGTCGCGGCCTGCCAGGGCCCGCCGTCGACGCTGACCTCGACACTGCGGATCGGCGTGCCATCGTTGAGAACAAAGCCCGTCACGGTATGATCGGCGCCACTGCGGGTCACCCGCACGATAGCGGATTTCAGGTTCATCTTTGCCACTGAATTCTCGACCCAGCGCTCCTGATCACCCACCATCTCACGCTTCAGCGTCACATAGTCGCGGCCCATGAAGCGGCCCATATAACGAGTATCCTGCACGTGAATCTGCGTCAGCCACTTCACGTTGGCAACACCGTACCAGCCCGGCACCAGCAGGCGCACCGGTTTGCCGTGATAGTGCGGCAGCGGTTCGCCATTCATTTCAAAGGCCAGCATGTTGTTTTCATTCAGCGCATCTTCGACGGAGAGAGCGCGCGCGAAGGCCTTCGGCACTTTGCGACCACGAATTTCCTCCTCGCCAATGTCGGCGCCGAAGAACACCACTTCCTTGCCTGCCGGCTGGATACCAGCCTCCAGCAAAATGTCGCGCAGGCTCACACCGCGCCATGTGGCATTACCGATAAGGCCGTGAAAAATTCGCCCCCCGTTGCCGCCACACTCGAAGCCGACATCCTTTTCGATGACAGGGCGACCGCGCAGCTGCTCGAGAGAAAAATTCAGCGGACGGTCCACCAGGCCGGTGACGCTCAGCTGATAGCTGGCATTGTCGACCTCGGGCTGGCCGTAATGCTGCACCAGGTAGAAGTCGTCGTTGGTGGAGTAGAACGAGGAAATCTTGCGAGTGTCCTGAAAATGTGTGGCACCTGGCCGCACCGGCTGTGGATTGAAGGTGTCAGGAACATCTGTAAAGGGAACTTCTATCTCACCCTGCGCCAGCGCCGGCATCATCCACCCGGGGAAGGTGCTCGCGCCTGCGGCGACGAGGCCTGTATTGATGGCCGCCTTGAGCAGCTTTCTTCTGCCCGGATTGTCGACGAGAGCGGGCTGAGTTGCGGGGTTGGCGATGGGGGAATTGGCAGAATCTTCGGGGTTCATTGACACACCTCTTATCATTGATGGCTTATGGCTTGCGCCTTGCGCTGACTGGGAGCGAACAGGGCGCAAACAGGGAGCGGACTGGCTGGTGACGATATCACAGGGTCGAAGTGTTGCCTACTCGCGGGAGTCTGTCCGGCGGCGACTGGACACAGCAGGATAAATTTGGAAAGATCGGTCGCAACCCGATCCGACACCCTTGTCAATGGAACCTTCAAGCCTATGGAAAGCACGCTCGAGTCAACAGTCCTTTCTCCCGCTCCCGCCCTGCAGCTCGAATTGGCCGGGCTGCGCAAGGGCGTCAACAATTACCACATCGATGTCCGCATCAGCCCGAAATTCTCGACGGATGTGCGCCGCCTGGCCTCCGCTCTGTTGAGTCAGGCGATGGCGCCCACGGCACAGACCAGCGATCTGAGCTCCCAGTTCAATGCGCTGCGGACCAGCTATCTCGACATGATGACGGCGCTGCTGCATCGCGTGAAAACCGATCTCAATCCGGACAGCGTCGGCCTGCTGGAGTTTGCCACGCTCAAGTTCATTCTCAGCACATCAAGAGGGCTGCTCGATGACAGCATCGACAGCCTCAAGGCGCAGGGCGCCTCCGCGCAACAGAGTCAATCCGGTAACGCCCTTACCACCAATCAACGCCTGTTCTGGCTGCAGAAAAACTATGATGCCATCCTGCTGACGGTCAACAGTCAGATATTTGCGCAGCTGGAGCGTGTCGAGACGCGCCAGCTGAGCGACGTCCGCACCCAGTACCTGCCGCTGCAAGGGCACAACGTGCTCGATCTGCGCCTCAACCCGATGCTGTTTACCAGCGAACCCGGGGCCAGCGCCTTCCTGATTGATCGCTATCGCCTCTGGGGAGGTGACGGCGAGGATGCCGGCTTCAATGCGCTGAACGCGGACGTCGAAGGACTGCTGCGCGAACAGCTGCCGCACTTGCATATCGCCGGCCTGCTGGAGACACCCGGCACGGGTACGCCAGAACTCTACGACGAGCTGGGGGGCTTGTTTCAAACCCAGAAGTTCATGGGCATGGCCACGGACATGAAGACCACGCTGACCGAGGAGTTTTCCTGGCTGGACAACCCTGCCAATCTCGATCAGCTCTTCAACATCGAGCGCCACACCACCGCCGTGCAGGAATTGCGTCGACAATCGGGCTGGGGCGCGTGGTGGGAAGGCAGAAAGGATCTGCAGAAGCGCCGCAAAGTACTGCTCAGCATCATCAAGCAATTGAAGAAGCGCCGCATACTGACGCTGCTGATCGCCTCGCCACACGTCCAGCGCATCTGGTCGCCCACTTTGGCCGAGCAGATCGAAGGCAAGATTCTCTGTCAGTATCTGGGCGGCCTGATCAATGTGCAGAAGCTGCAGAGCCGCACGCTCAACGGCAAGAGCTTCACGCCTGCCCAGCTCAAGCAGTTCGCGAGCATCCGTCAGGAGATCAAGCGCGAGGCCGGCGCAGAACAGATGGCGAGCATCCTCGGCATCCTGCAAGACATCAGCCGCTTCAGACTGCACCTGAAGTACTACCGCCTCGCCCACCGTGCCTTCAACAGAGTCAGGATTCTGAAACTCGACAGCGAACTGACGCTCTCCAAAGAGGCCGGAACGCTGTATTCCCTGCTGACCCCGCACGAGCAGGTGGATGAAGAAGACCGCATCGTCCATCACGCCATCATCAAGGCGGACGTGCGTGGCTCGACCACGGTCACGGAAGAACTCCAGAACAAGGCACTGAATCCAGCCTCGTACTTCAGCCTGCGCTTCTTCAGCCCCATCAACAAGCTGCTGCCACTCTACGGCGCCAACAAGGTGTTCATCGAGGGTGACGCGGTCATTCTGAGCTTCCTCGAACACGAGAAGAAACCCCAACAGTGGTTCGCGGTGGCGCGCGCCTGCGGTCTCGCCAAAGACATGCTCAACATCGTGCATGCCAACAATCGCCATTCGGAGCAGATGGGCCTGCCCAAACTGGAGCTGGGTATCGGCCTGTGTTACGCGGCGACGCCGCCGCTGTTCCTGTATGACGAAGACAAGCCCATCATGATTTCCTCGGCCATCGGCAAGGCTGACCGGCTCTCATCCTGCACCTGGAAGCTGCGCAAGCTGGTGCAACCGGGGTTGTTCAATGTGGAGGTATTTGCATTGGCTGACGGCGAACGTGGTCGCGGAGAGAAAGGCCAGAACTCGATCCGCTACAACGTGAACGGGATTCTTCTGGATGACGCCGGGTTTGCCAAACTGCAGCAGGAAATCATCCTCAAGCGCATCACCGTGAAGATCAATGGTGACACGGTCGTGCTGCATGTCGGCAAGTTCCCGGACGTCGGTGGCAGAATGCACGATCTGGTGATACGCGAGGGGCAAGTTGGCCTGTGGCAGGATGACGCCCCGGTGCCGGGACACACCTCGGACGAGCACTTCTATGAAGTCGTGACCAACCGCAAACTGATCTCGCAAGTGAGTACACCGCAACCGTAGGGACTCACTTGGCAATTCCCGATACACGCACGGCATCCGGCGCTCGCAGAACCGGATGCCGATGGCGTATCAGTGGTGATGGCCGCCATGACCATGCGCGTGCCGGTGCTCGATCTCTTCCGGAGTTGCCGGGCGCACGCCCACAATCTCAATCTCATAGTGCAGGGTTCGGCCCGCATAGGGATGGTTGGTATCGACGTCGACGTTGAAGCGTCCCGCCTTGACGACCAGCGCATTGCGAATCCCGTTGTGAGTCTGGATTGCGACGATCTCGCCTGCCTTGAGCTGCTTCTGGTCCGGCCTCAGGTGCAGGTGCTTGATGGGGATGCGCTGTACGGAGTTGGGACGGCGCGGGCCATAGGCCTGCTCTGGCCCCAAAGTGATGGATATCTTGTCGCCTTCGGTTTTGCCTTCCAAGGCCTCTTCCAGTCCGGCGATCACATTCGCGTGGCCGTGCAGGTACAGCAGTGGATCTCTGCTGGCGGATTTTTCCAGCCAACCTGACAACTCGCCGGCCGCGTTCACCTCACAGAGACTATAGTGAAATGCCACTACACAGTCTTTCCCGATGACCTGTCTGGCAGGAGCCTGTGCTTCTGTTGGTACTTTTTGTACTTTTGCCTTGGGTTTTGCTCTTTTTTTAGGGGTTGCAGCGTCAGTCATACTTCCGTACTCCAGTCAGTTTCGGCAATTCTAGCAAACATGGGAAGTCGAATGACAGAGACAGCCCTCCAGCCCCTGAGCGCACCGGAATCGGCAATTACCAGAACGGCGATACCAAATGTGATGCCAGCGCCGCTGCGAGCACCGGCCCGTCTGGAAAATGAATCTCGCGGGCCGCTTGACCGCAAATGATGGCATAATGATATTATGCAAGTCGTTGACGAAACCGCCGGCAAAACTCACAGGCACTCCTTGCGCCTGTCTCTCTCCAGTAATCACTTAGTAGTCATTTAAAATGTCAGATCAACAACTTAAGTTTTCTCCGCTTACTATCCGTATCAAAGAACAGGTTCGACGCTTGCGACTGCTGGCCGGACACTCCATGGCCGAGGGCTCACGCCTGCTGGGCGTTTCCCGCAAGCAGCTGGAAGATATTGAAACCACAAGGGATTATGGTTGCCATCTGGAGATTGAACTGCTTGCCAAGGTCAAGGTGGTCTACAACGTCTCTCTCGATGAGCTGGTCGGTGACCTGCCCGCAGATCAGACGTCAGACCTCTTCACCCGCAAGCGCCGCAGGAACGCCGACTGACCACAGCGGCTTGCTATCCCGGGCTCGCAGGCTGCTGCGGGCTCGCTCACGGCATTCAGATTTTCGATATAGAGCTCAGTCGTGTACAATGCCTGACTTTCACATCGATACGGAACAGGCACTGTTATGGCAACGAAACCCAAGAAAGACCCGGCAGTAGACAACCGGATCAATCTCTCCGAACACATTGACGCCTTCCTGAAGTCTGGCGGCAAGGTCAAGCAGATCCCCTCAGGTATCAGCGGACAGACCACTACCAGCGGCCCGCGTCAGATCGTGCTGAGCCACAAAAGCAACGCGTAACCCTCCGCTTTATCAAAGTTCCCTCGTGTAAAAGCCACCCCCTGCAGCGCCAACGGCGCGTGTCATGAGGGTTGGCTTTTGCCTGTATACTCCCCGGCCATGGACACTCAGAACCTCAAAGCCTTTGTCGCCGTGGCAGATTGCCGCTCTTTTTCGCTGGCCGCCGACAGATTGCATATTACCCAGCCTGCCATCAGCAAGCGCATCCACATGCTCGAACAGCAGGTGGACAGCCAGCTCTTCGACCGCATTGGCCGTCACATCTCTCTGACCGAGGCGGGACGCACACTGCTACCCCATGCCGAGGCGATTCTCAGAGAGATGCAAGCCGCCCGCCAGGCCATCGCCGATCTGGGCGGAGAAGTGAAAGGCCAGCTGAAACTCATTACCAGCCATCACATCGGGCTGCACAGGCTGCCGCGCATCCTGCGGGAGTACACCGAACGCCACCCCCAGGTCGAGCTGGACATCCGCTTCATGGATTCGGCCGAGGCTTACGCTGCCGTGCTCAAGGGTGATTGTGATCTGGGCATCATCACCGAGGTCGATCAGCAGGATGAGGCGCTGTGCAGCCATACCCTCTGGCACGACACCATGCGCTTTGTCGCAGCGCCCCAGCACCCACTGAGCAAGCTCGCGACTGTCAGCCTCGCCGACATCAGCCCCTATCAGGCACTGCTGCCTGAGAGACGTTTCTACACGACCAAGCTGGTGGAAGAGTTATTCGACAAGGCGGGGTTGAGCCTCAAGATCAATCTGGCGACCAACTATCTGGAAACCATCAAAGCCTTGATCTCGGCGGGCTATGCGTGGAGCGTGTTGCCTGAGTCAATGCTGCAGGACAACGCATTGAGTATTCTCAATGTCCAACTGGCGGAATCGGGAAAACCAGTGCTGCTGACGCGCAATCTCGACTGCATTTATCACCGGCAGCGCCTCATGAGCAACGCCGGCAATGCCTTCTTCGAACTGCTGTGCAAGCACGCGGACTGACAACGCACTCGCGCTTTACTCGACGCGGCTGATCGCGTAGCCCTTCTTCTCCAGCAGACTCAACAGCCCATCCTCGCCCACCAGATGCGCGGCGCCGACCAGCACAAACTCGGTGCCTTCTTCCTGGAACATGCCCTCGATGATCGGCATCCAGTTGTTGTTGCGGTCCAGCAGTAGGGATTGGTACAGCGGCGGGTGTTGCTCCTTCATATCATCGACAAACAACTCGGCCAGCTGGGCGTTGTCGCCACTGCGCCAGGCACTCACCATCTGATCCATGGAGGTGGAAATCTCCTTCATGTCTTCCAGCGAGAGCAAGATGAACTCACTCTCGTTGCCCTCGCCCATGTTGGCGATGAAGCCGATCTGCGCGTCGATCGGCTCCAGCTCGCCGACCGGTTTGCCGTCGCCCATGGCCCGGCCATTGAAGTGCGCGTCCACGCCCTGTGGCGTGAACCCCAGCTTCTGGAATTCGATCACCTGCAGCGTGCTCACCAGCAAGCCCGGCTTGAACTTCTCCATCATCTGCAGCGGCAATCCCACCTGCCCGGCGTAGGCCGCCAGCGAGTTGTAGGCCTCGGGGCTCAGCACCGTCTGCAGCGTGCGCTCATCGCTGTAGGTCAGTTCCTGCATCATGCGCGCCTGCACCGAAAAGTCGTTCAGTCCGGCGATATCGGTCTCGAAATAGAGTTTGTCCGAGGCGGCATAGGCCGTCTCGAAAGGCGCGGGCAACGGGAAATCGGTGGGCCGCAGCAGGTGGACCGTGCCGCCGAGATAGACTTTGGCTTCGCCGGAAGTCGCTACCCAGACGGAGCTTTGCGCGCTGGCCTGAGTCAATGGCAGCAGCGTTGTCAGCAGCAACAGCGAGGCCAGCGTGGAAGCGGCGCTGAAAACGCGCGGGCGGGCGGGGGATGTCGTGGGCATGGCGAGGTCCTTGCTGGCTGATTTACAGGGTTGTTGGGATAAAGGTAGCATGCGGGCAGTGTCAGAGGGGAGTGTCAGTGGGGAGCTATCGCTTGCAGGCAAGCTCCCACAGAGGGAATCACAATGTCCAAACTGTTATTCAGACTGCGCCACGTGCCGGACGACGAGGCCGACGAGGTGCGCGAGCTGCTCGCCGGGCACGGCATCGAA
>JBBTKA010000186.1:0-8019 GCA_038059145.1 Pseudomonadota bacterium | reverse complement strand
GTCGACGTGCCCGTCGTGTCAAGGCGCAGGGCGCACCGCGAGCAAGGCGTGCAAACCGCTGGGAATTGTCTGTGAGTAGATGAAGCCAATCATGGTGAGCACGTAGGCGAGCACGATGACAATGACGATGTCGCGCTTGTACTGCATCTCCAGAAGCTTGAATACCACCCCCAGGATCAGCAGACAAACGGCGGCATCCAGACCGACTCCCTGCGACCGGAACTGCAGGACCGTCAACGGCAGCGCGGTGAAGACAATCAGCGCTTTTACCAATTTGCCCGGATAATGGGCGCGCCCGGCAAAGATCAGCAAGCGCCAGCCCATGCAACCCAGAACCAGCAGGAGTATCCACAAGGGCAGGCGCAGCATCCCCGGCAGTATCACCAGCAGCAACGCAGCCAGAACCCACAGCAGTGCAAGTCGAGGGATCTGGTAATTGACGTCCATTACAAGGGGTCTCCGGTTTTGCTCGAGCAACTCGACGTACTCCCGGCTTGCTGGGACCGTTGCCAAAGAGCCAGCGCGCTCAACAAACGATGGCGATGAGCATCGCCACGACCGGGCGCGATCACCACGCCCGGGATGTTCAGACCATAGTCTCCGTCGCTGCGCGCCAGTTTCAAGACCCAATAACAAAGACGCGACAGACGGGCCTCGGGGTCCAGCCCCGCGAACATGGCCCAATCGAGCATGAATCTGTCGTCATTGCTGTCGACAAACTGCTTCACCTTGAGCCCTTGTCCGCGTGCGAGGTTTTTCCAGGCGACCTGTTTCAGTGAGTCACCCGGCTGAAAGTTGCGGAGACCATGGAAATCTTCACTGCCAGGTTGCGTGCTGCCGCCATTGCCCCCGCCGGAGTTGCTGACAGTCCCCGGCAGCTCACAGGCAACAGGCGCGGGATAGACCAGACAACGCATGTCCAGATCCAGCATCGACCACGCCCGCCAAAGCCCTAGAGGAAAGCGCGTCTGCACCAGCAGACGCGGTGCCTTGAGAATGCCTCGATGTTGCGTGGGCAGATAGACATTTACTCGCAGCTGTTCGTCTTCAACCAGATCTGCGCGAGTGATCAGGCCCTTTGGGAAACTCAGCTCCAGTGCCTCATGCATGCGCCCGCGCTGACGCTGCAGCAATACGGAAAAGCTGGCTTCTTCTCCCGCAAAGACCGAATCACCCCCTATCCCCTTCACGGTCAGCTGCTGGAGATTCCGAAAGGTGTGCAAGATGCTCAGTATGAACAGGCTGACCATCAGAAATGCCAGACCAAAGGCGAGACTGAGCACATAGTTGATGGCAGTAACAAAGATCAATGTGGTCGCCGCCACGTAGAGGAGCCCGTGGGCAGTAGGCAAGATGTAGATATTCCGGCGATGCAGAGTCGCCGTGCTGACGGCAGGCACATTTCTGGCGAGCCAGCGTTGGACTCTTGTCGAAAACCAGAAACTGACGGCGTTGAGGGGGCTCATGGTCGACTCAGAAAACATCAACCTCGCTTAGCAGGCGCTGCGTCAGCGGGGTGCCGCTGCGCCCTTCACCGTCAGAGCCAGATCGAAGCCGATGCTCCACAACGGCAGGCAACACCGCCTGAACATCCTCCGGAATGGCATGTTGACGCCCTTCCATCAATGCCCAGGTACGCGTCGCACGTACCACAGCAATGCCGCCACGGGGCGACAGGCCGAAATGGAACTCCTCACTTTCTCTGGTCCGCGCAATCAGGCGCTGAATATAGTCGAGCAGCTGGGGACTGAGGGTCACACTGGCCGCCGCCCTGCGCATCTCGATCAGGTCGTTGACATTCAGGTGTTGCCTGACCAGCTCACCACGATCGCGTTCTCCGGCGGTCTCCAGCAATTGGCGCTCGGCACGCGGGTCCGGAAAACCAATGCCGATGCGCATCAGGAAGCGATCGAGCTGAGATTCGGGCAGCGGAAAGGTGCCGGCCAGGCTGACGGGGTTCTGGGTGGCGATCACGAAAAAGGGAGATGGCAAACGCCGGGTCTCGCCCTCAACAGAGACCTGTCCTTCCTCCATGGCCTCGAGCAAAGCACTCTGAGTCTTGGGCGTCGTGCGATTGATCTCGTCTGCCAGAATCATCTGTCTGAAGATCGGACCCGGGTGAAAATTGAAGCGGCCCGACTGCTGATCAAAGATCGAGACACCCAGAATGTCGGCGGGCAGCAGGTCGCTGGTGAATTGAATGCGATTGAAGTCCAGGCCGAAGACGCGCGCCAGAGCATGCGCCAGCGTCGTCTTGCCCATGCCAGGGAGATCCTCGATGAGCAGGTGACCTCCGGAAATCATGCAGCAGAGGGCCAGTCTGACCTGCCGCTCTTTTCCCAGCAGGACCGTACCGATCTCGTTCACTGCTTCCTGAATTCTCTGCTCCATCGAATAGTCCCTGCCTGTGCTGAACGGATGTCACTGCGAGCAAAGCCGACCTGCTTATTTCTGGCGACTGGCCGCCGTTCGTGGCGGCTTATCCGGGTAGCTATTTGCTGGCATTCTTGGCGGCATCGCTGCGGCTGTCTTCCAGATTCTTCAGGTAGGCGGCGTCCACGTCGCCGGTAATGTACTTGCCATCGAAGACAGAGCATTCAAAACGATGGATGTCGGGATTACCCTCCATGGAAGCAGCGATCAGATCCTCCAGATCCTGGAAGATCAGCCAGTCAGCACCGATCAATTCCTGCACCTGCTCGTCCGTACGATCGTGCGCGATCAGCTCACTGGCGGCAGGCATGTCGATGCCATAGACGTTCGGATAACGCACCGCCGGCGCTGCGGAAGCGAAATACACTTTCGCGGCCCCGGCATCGCGTGCCATCTGGATGATTTGCTTGCACGTCGTGCCTCGGACGATTGAGTCGTCCACGAGCAGCACCGTCTTGCCCTTGAACTCCAACTCGATGGCGTTGAGCTTCTGGCGCACAGACTTTTTGCGCTGGCTTTGACCGGGCATGATGAAGGTGCGGCCGATATAGCGATTCTTGACGAAGCCCTCGCGGTACTTGACGCCCAGACGGTTCGCCAGCTCCAGCGCCGAAGTGCGGCTGGTATCCGGAATGGGTATTACTACGTCGATGTCATGGTCAGGACGCAGACGCTTGACCTTGTCGGCCAGCTTCTCCCCCATGCGCAGACGAGCTTTGTACACAGAGATACCGTCCATCAAGGAGTCCGGACGGGCAAAATAAACGTGTTCGAATATGCAGGGGGTGTACTCGGCGGGGCCGGCACAGATGCGGGTATGCAGACGACCGTGCACGTCCACGTAGACCGCCTCACCGGGAGCGACGTCCCGTATCAGGGTAAACCCCTGGGAGTCCAGCGCGACACTCTCGGAGGCCAGCATATATTCGGTAAAACCATCACGCTCGCGCTTGCCGAACACCAGCGGGCGTATGCCGTGCTTGTCGCGGAAACCCACGATGCCGTAGCCGCCCAGCATCACCAGCGCCGCGTAACCACCACGGCAGCGGCGATGCACACCGCGCACAGCGGTGAAGACATCCTCGGCGGCCGGCTCCATCTTCGCCAGCTGCTGCAGCTCATGGGCAAAGACGTTCAGTAGCACTTCGGAATCGGAATCAGTATTGATGTGGCGTAGATCTTCTTTGAACAAATCGTGGCTCAGCTCTGCCGCATTGGTCAGGTTGCCGTTGTGGGCCAGGCTCAGGCCATATGGGGAATTCACATAGAAAGGTTGAGCGAGTGCGGGGCTGGAACTGCCGGCAGTCGGATAGCGTACATGCCCGATCCCCATGTTACCGGCCAGACGCTCCATGTGCCGGGTACGAAACACGTCTTTGACGAGTCCATTGTCTTTGCGCAGATTCAGTCGTCCCTTGTCACTGGTGGCAATCCCAGCCGCGTCCTGCCCCCTGTGCTGCAACACCGTCAATGTGTCATATAAACAAACAGCAACATCAGATTTGCCAACGACACCTACTAAACCGCACATGCAATACACTCCGTTAAGACACGCAAATTGACAACCATGAACTCACAACCACGAACAAAAAAAATGACACCGCGTTGCTACAGTGGAGAGTCCACCGGTACCGCAGGCACTGGCGGTGATGGCAGGTCTGTCACAAACATCCGCGACATCTCTATCAATTCACCACCGTAAGGAATAAAACGCGAAGCCTGCCACCAGGGCTCGGTCGCAAAGAAGCTGCTGCCGAAATAAACAAATACCATGACGATCACAACGCCCCTGGCAATCCCGAATACTCCGCCAAGCAGCCTGTCGGTCAACTTCAATCCGCTCATGTCGATGAGTTTCGCAACCAGATGGTTGATCACCGCGCCCATCAGCAAGGTAGCCATGAAGAGCAGTGCAAAGGCGAAAACCTGTTGCATCGCGCCTCCCTCAATCCATCGTCCCAGAGAGGGAGCCAGATCATCGCTGTACACACGCGCCAGCAACAACGCAGCAATCCAGGCCAGCAATGACAAAACCTCTCGCACAAAACCACGCCATAAGCCGAACAGGCAGGAGATGCCGGTAATCAAGAGAATGGCGATATCGACCCAATGCATCAGACGCGCATGCTCCTCATAGGCTCTCGATCTCGTAGCGCACCACGATGCCGGACAATTCAAACTCATCCAACAGTTGCCGCTGCAATTGCTGCATGGCAGCGCGATCAACCCCGGGACCAACGAAAACCGCCGTCAGTGTCCCCTGCTCTGTTCTGACCTCACGCGTGTAAGCGCGGTGACCGCGAGCCTGCAACCGCTCTACCAGACTGCGGGCATTGGCGGCGCTGGAAAAGGATCCCAGACGCACGCTCCAGCCTTCCGGCAGACCGGTGCTATCCAGTTTGGGAGCAACCACGGCGGGGGGCGCAACCGGTTCAGTCACCGCTGCCACGACAACGGTCTCCGGCTCCACAACCGGGGTCGCAGTGGCATCCTGAGAAGCCAGCGCAGGTGTCGGCTGTGGTTCAGCCGGCGCCACGTCCGCAAGGGCGACGGCATCGACGCGAATCTGGTCGGTGTCGGCAATAACCACAGGACGTTCGGGAACGATTCGTGGAGGCTCTGGAAATGCAACCGGGGCGGGAATGCGACTCTCGAGTGGCATGTCGTAGCTGCCCTGGCCATCGAACAGAACTGGCAGAAGAACGACGGCGGCGATCAGAATCACCGCGCTGCCGACAATTCTCTGTTTAGTGTGCTGGTCCAAGCCAGTGCTGCCCCTGTGTGGTGGCGATG
Source organism: Pseudomonadota bacterium (assembly GCA_038059145.1). Classification (GTDB taxonomy): domain Bacteria; phylum Pseudomonadota; class Gammaproteobacteria; order Pseudomonadales; family Pseudohongiellaceae; genus UBA5078. Next base: position 2,793 of record JBBTKA010000186.1, on the reverse strand, counting down.
CACGGACCGCAGTCCGTGATGACCATTATGAATTTGATTCGATATACGCAATGTATTGCAACACGTCTGCCACGGTGCCGAAGGATCCGGTCACCAGAACCAGATCTTCGGGCCCCGCCTGTGCACAGGCCTGAGCGTATGCCTCTGCAACGGTGTCGAACGGTCCGCTCACTTTGGCACCCAATTCCTCTAATCGCTCATGAAGACTTCTGGCGGGCAGGCAGCGAGGTTGCGCGAATGCCGCAATATACCAAATGTCGACAACAGATTCTAAGACGCCGTAGAAACCAGCCTGATCCTTATCAGCCATCATCGCCAGAACGGCCCGTACTTGACCCTGCAACTCTCCACTGGCACGCATGGCCAGCAGCTTCTGCGCCAGCAACTCAGCCGCATGTGGATTGTGTGCCACATCGACACGTACCGCGACCCCATGGCGAGGATCTCTCAGCGCCTGAAATCGACCAGCCAACGTCACCGACTGAAGGCCCGCCGCGATAGCAGACTCAGGCACTCGCAGTGGCTGCAGGGCGAGCGCCTGCAATACCGTGGCCGCGTTAATCAGGTCAAGTGGTGGCCGTGGCAAATCCTGCAGCGTCATCCCGGTGCCGCTTTTATCCTTGCCCCACCAGTGCCAGCCTGCCGACTGTGCCGTGAAACCGAAATCCATCCCCTGTCGATACAGTGGAGCACCGAGCCGTGACGCCTCGAGCACGATGCTTTGCGGCGTGTCAGCGTCACCGCTCACAGCCGGGATGCCCGACCGAAATATCCCTGCCTTCTCGCGACCAATATCTTCGCGGTTGTCGCCGAGCCAATCCTGATGATCCAGACCAATGCTGGTAACGATCGTCAAATCGGCATCGACCATGTTCACGGCGTCGAGGCGCCCGCCCAAGCCAACCTCAAGCACGGCCACATCAAGCCGCGCCCGTTCCATCAGCATCAGGCCAGCCAGGGTACTGAACTCGAAATAAGTCAGTGAAATATCGCCTCGGCGGGCCTCGATCAGGGCAAAACAGTCACACAACTCTTCATCTGTCGCCATACGGCCAAGGATGCGGACGCGCTCGTTGAAAACCAGCAGATGGGGCGATGTGTAGGTCCCTGTCCGGTACCCGGCTGCGCTCAGAATGGCATCCAGCATGGCGACTGTAGAACCCTTGCCATTGGTCCCTGCAACCGTAATGACCAGAGGAGCCGGCCTGGTCAGACCAAGGCGGTCAGCCACAGCACTCACGCGTTGCAACCCAAGCTCGATTTCACTTGGGTGCAGAGCCTGAATCGTCTCGAGCCACTGGGAGAGGTTCGAGAGGTTCACGCCACAAGCCTGCCCGGCCATTAGCGATGTGTCAGCTTGGCAGCCAGCGAGGCAACGCGCTCGCGCATGTCCTTGCGATGCACGATCATGTCGATAGCACCATGTTCCAGCAGAAACTCACTGCGCTGAAAGCCTTCGGGCAATTTCACGCGCACGGTCTGCCGAATGACATCAGGCCCGGTGAAACCCACCAGCGCGTTGGGCTCGGCGACATTGATGTCACCCAGCATAGCCAGACTGGCGGATACGCCGCCATAGACAGGATCCACCAGCACGGAGATATAAGGAAGGCCGTTCTCACGCAGCCGCGCCAGGGCGGCCGAAGTCTTCGCCATCTGCATGAGCGAGATCAACGCTTCCTGCATGCGAGCACCGCCGCTGGTGGAGAAGCACACCAGCGGAAGTTTGTTGGCGATACAGGTATTCACCGCCTGGGTGAACTTTTCCCCCACCACGGCGCCCATCGATCCGCCGATAAAGCCAAATTCGAAAGCGGCGACCACCATCTCAACGCCATTGACGCGGCCCTGCACAACAATCAACGCGTCCTTTTCGCCTGTGCTCTTCTGTGCAGCAGAGAGACGGTCCTTGTACTTCTTCAAATCTCGAAATTTGAGCAGGTCAACCGGCTCCATATCCTTGTTCAGCTCCACTTGCCCATCGGGATCGAGGAAGAGCTCAATGCGACGTCTGGCGGTGATACGCAGATGGTGGTCACACTTCGGGCACACTTCCAGATTGCGCTCCAGATCGGGCCGGTAGAGCACTGCCTCGCAACGCGGACACTTCTTCCAGAGTCCTTCAGGCACACTGGCGCGCTGTTTGGTGGTCGCTGTACCACCGCTGCTGCTGCGGATGGAAGGGAGGATTTTATTAATCCAGCTCATATCACGTTCCTGTTTAATGGGATGCGGACAATAGTCATTAAAATATTCAATATCAATACGTTAAAATCAATTTTTCAAGTTTTTTAGCGCTTCGCTGATCGACGAGATCACTGCCACGGCTTCGTCCAACCGGGCACTCGGGCAGGCGCCCTCAGGCGGCAATAGCCCTATTCTCTCGACCAGGGCGCTACCCACTATAACACCGTCACTGATAGCGGCCATTTCACAGGCGGACTGCGCATCCTTGATACCAAAACCGACGACGATCGGCAGACTGGTTTCGGAGCGCAGCTGCGCAATCTTGTCACGAATTTCACTCTTGTCACGAATGGCCGCGCCCGTCACCCCCTTCAGGGAGACGTAATACAGATAACCTGTCGAATTGGCGCAGATGGCGGCCTTGCGCTCTTGTGTCGTAGTCGGAGCGATCAGGAAAATGGTATCGATCCCGCGCGGACGCACGGCACTGAACAGCTCGTCGCACTCATAGGCAGGCAGATCGACGATTAGAACTCCATCGACGTCGGCAGCTGCAGCGGAGCCTCGTCCGCTTCCTGATGGAACCGGCCTATGCGGCGCGGCTCG
>JBBTKA010000185.1:0-20031 GCA_038059145.1 Pseudomonadota bacterium | reverse complement strand
CTCGAGCTGCTCGCCGGGCACGGCATCGAATTCTACGAGACCGGTGCCGGCAACTGGGGCATCTCAATGCCTGCGCTCTGGCTCCACGACGAGAGTCGTTTCGAGGAGGCCAGGGCATTGCTGGAGGTTTACCAGCAGGAGCGGGCGCAACGCATGCGCGAAGAATACGAAGAACTGATCAAACTCGGTCAGGCCGACTCCATGTTGACGTCGTTCCGCCAGCACCCGGTGCGCTTCATTGCCTTCAGCCTGCTGATCGCGGCCGTGCTGTATCTCTCGATCAGCAGCTTCTTCAGCTTCTGATGCTTTCTGCTTCTGCTGCTAGCGCGCAGTGATGCTGATCCGCAGCGGCTGCAGGTTGTCGATTTCTCCTTCCAGCACATCCCCGGCCACCACCGCCGCCACCCCAGCGGGCGTGCCGGTGAAGATCAGGTCGCCTGGCTGCAGCCGATAGAACGTGGACAGCTCGGCAATCAGTTCCGGAATATTCCAGATCAGATCGCTGATCGCCCCGTGCTGACGTTCCTTGCCATTCACCTTGAGTGAAATCTGCGCCTGCGCGATGTCGCCAGCCTGTGCTACCGGCGTGAGCGCCGAGAGCGGTGCAGAGTGATCGAAGCCTTTGGCAACATCCCAGGGGCGGCCTTTGTCTTTGGCTTCGGCCTGCAGATCGCGACGCGTGAAGTCGAGGCCTACGGCATAACCATAGACAGCCGCCGACGCCTCTGTCAGCGACAGATTCTCGCCCTTCTCCGCCAGTGCCTCACCAGCCAGCGCCACCACCAGCTCCACCTCATGGTGCAGGTCGGCAGTACGCGAGGGATAGCGGAGCTGCGCGCCATTCTCGACAACGGCATTGGCCGGTTTGCTGAAGAAGAATGGCGACTCGCGCTCGCTGCCTCCCATCTCCTTGGCGTGCGCGGCGTAATTGCGGCCTACACAGTAGATGCGGTTGACTGGAAAACGCTCGGGGCGGCCCACGATGGCCACACTGGGAGTCTGAATCGGGAATAGTAGTGTCATTTTCGTCCTGGACTGTTTGTTTCTAAGTCATTTACCAACATAAGCGCGTAGACGCGCGGGGAATTCGCGGTGCATCAGCACCTGTTGCAACTGCCATTGCTCCTGCGGATCGACTTGTCGCAGAAACCTCACCTTGCTGCTCTCCAGCACCGCCAACGGCAGGCCGTCCCGGTACAACACCCGATTGCGGCTGAGCTTCGGCAGGCGCGTCTCCGGGAGCACGATGCCCAGCAGGTTGAGCGGATCGGCGGCGGCCAGGCTCACATACTCGGTGGCGCGCTCGCTCATCTCCTGACTGCGGCCGAACTTGCGCAGCGTTGTCACCGTCTCCGGCAAGGCGAACTGCTCGCCACTGACTCCAGCAATGAAACGTCCGCCACGCAGAATGCCCTGCAGCTCCATCCGGCGCAAGGCGTACAGCAACACTCGCCAGGGCGGCGCGAAACTCTCCCGCTCCAGCACCCGCTTGAACAGCACGCCCCAGCGGCCGAGATAAATCATGATGAGCCGTTCCAGCTGCTCGCTGTCCAGCTCGGCCTTGGGCGCCGGTTCCGCGTCGACGACGGGAGCCTCCAGCAGCGACCAGCGGCCCGCATCCTCCACCCCAAAAGTTGCGCGCCGTCGACCATTGCCGTGCCCGCCCGGCTTGCGGGAATCCGGCGTCAGCAGCGCACGCAGCCCGGTGAAACTGTCGCTGGTCAGCAACCCCGCACTGACCAGTTCCGCGAGACCCTGTTCGAGCTGGCTGCGCAGCAAGCCGCTGCGGCGGGCGATCTGGTCGAAGAAACTGGCGCCGTGCTGGCGCAGATCGGCGGCGATGCGCGCGGCAGTCGGGCTCAATGCGGGGCTTAAAGCCGGGCTCAATGAAGGGCTCATTGCAGCGCTCAAAGCCGGGCTTGAAGAAGAACTCTGTGCAGGCGCGCCACGCTCCTCGGCCTGCCGCTCGCTCGCGGCCAGCGTCTCCCAGAGATCCAGATTGCTGCGCAGCAGCATGCTGATGGGAGTGCCCTTGACTGGCCCGGCCTTGCGGGCCTTCGTCTCGGCGCTAGTGACAGCATCCACGCCGGCCTGCTGCGGCCCTTTTGCGGCCGGCAGCGCATAACGCCCCCACACCAGCCGCCCGCTGATGCACATGACATCCAGCCACGACGGGTCATACGCGCTGATGCGGGTCGGATAGATGTCTCCTTCCCAGAGCGTCGCGGGAGCACTGAGCCCATCGAGTCGCGCCAGCGTCCGCTGCAACAGACCCTGACCGTCGGTGCTGGACGGCACCAGCACGGGACGCGCGGGCAGCGTCTGCGGCTTGATCTCGTGCAGGTCGAACAGGAAGCGCATGTAGCTCTGCAGCGACACCGGCTGAATGCTCTGCCGATGGGATTCGATGGTGTAGCGGTGGATACGCTGCAGCAGGCGACGTTCGCACCACTGATCGGGCTCCGAGAACTGCCCCCGGAACACAAACCCTTCCGTCTCCAGACCGATCAATGCGACTTCGACAGACTTGACCCGCAGTCCCATGTCGCCCGCCAATCGGGCCGCCGTCACGGGGCCAAGCCCTTCGAGACGGCGGCGCAGGATTTCGCGCAACGCGGTGTCTTCCTCCCACTGCTCGGCCAATAACAAAGCGGGCAGCGACAGCTCCGGCTCGCACGTTATTTGAGGAGACTGCGCTTCCGGGAACAGCGCCTTCAAACAAGGCAAGCGCTCGGCCGCCGCCCACAGCCGATGCGTGCCGGACGACAGCAGACAGGCGCGGCCATGCTGCGCAAGCGCCTGCAGATAATGCTGATAGCCGTGGCGGGCAACCTCTTCCTCGGTCACAAAACCCAGCGAATACAGCGCATCGTGCATCTCGTCGGGAGAGCGCACCAGCGGCCAGGCCTCGTCGCGCACCTGCGCAATCGCCGCCTCGTCCAGCGCGCTGTAGGACTGAGTCTCGGCCGGATCCAGCCAGCTGCGGTTGCGGATGGCATTGGTGCGGCGCTCCTCGAACGGCGCATCGTCGAGGAAGGCGTAGGGGCGGGCGTTGATGATCTCCTGCGCGAACGGCGAAGGCTCGCGCAGGTCTCTGGCGACCAGCGTCAGAGTTCCGGCCTCGATCGCCGCCACCAGCCGCTTCAGCCCTTCGATGTCCATCGCCTCGGTCAGGCAGTCGTGAATGGTCTGCTGCACCAGCGGATGTTCGGGCACCTCGCGCTTGCCCTGGATGTTTTCGAAGCAGGCGATCTGATCGGGGAAGACATGCGCGACCAGATCCTCTGCGTCCATGCGCTGGAACTGCGGCGGCACGCGCTTGCCATTGCGGTTGCGGGAGATGGCGAGTGCGCGTGTGGCATTCCAGCGCCAGCGCACCTCGAACATCGGCGCGTCCAGCAGCGCTTGCACCAGCACGTCCTCGACACTGGCGCTCTGCAAGTAGGCAAACACCTCTTCCAGCGGAAAGCTGTGCACGGAGCCGAGCGAAATAACGATGCTGTCTTCGTTGGCGGCGGCCTGCAGTTCGAAGTTGAAGGTGCGACAGAAACGCTTGCGCAGGGCCAGCCCCCAGGCCCGGTTCAGACGGCTGCCGAAGGGCGAGTGGATGACCACGTGCATGTCGCCCACTTCGTCGAAGAAGCGCTCCATCACCAGCGTGGACTGCGTCGGCATCACCTCCAGTGCGTTGCGTCCGGCTTGCAGATAATCCACCAGTTGCTGCGCCGCGGGCTGCGGCAGCCGCAGCGTCTCGATCAGCCAGGTCACGGCGGCGGGCGCGCCCTCGCCCAGCAGGAAGCTGTCGATGGTCTCGCGCAGCGCGCACACGGAGGTCGACAGCTCCTCGGTGCGTCCCGGCCCCTCGCCGAACCAGAACGGAATCGTGGGCCGCGCGCCTTGCGCATCGCGCACCCGCACCTTCAATCCATCCACGCGCAGCAACTGCCAACTGTGACTGCCGAGGGTGAAGATGTCGCCGGGCAGCGTCTCCAGCGCGAAGTCCTCGTTGAGGGTGCCGACCACGAGGTCGTCCGGGTCCAGCACCACCTGATAATCGAACATGTCCGGGATGGCGCCGCCATTGGTCAGCGCGGTCAGCCGCGCGCTGCGCCGGGCCGAGACACGGTTGTTGATGACGTCCAGATGCAGATGGGCGCCCTTGCGTCCGAGCCGGGTGCTGTAGCCATCGGCCAGCATCTTCACGATCTCGTTGAACTCGGGGCGACCGAGGTCGCGATAGGGCCAGGCGCGCACGAACAGCGCGTAGAGCGCATCAAGGTTCCAGCCGCCTTCGCCGCCGCTGCCCGCTTCGTTCTGGCTGGCGGCGACTTCGGCCACGATCTGCTGCGCGAGAATGTCGACGGGCTTCTCCGGCATCAGGATGCGATCCAGCTCGCCCTCGTGCAGGCTGTTGAGCAGCGCCGTGCACTCGGCCAGATCGTCGCGGGTCAGGGGAAAGAGGATGCCCTTGGGCGTGCCGCGCACCGAGTGGCCGCTGCGGCCGACGCGCTGCAGGAATTTGGCGATGCTCTTGGGCGAGGAGAACTGCACGACCAGATCCACTGAGCCGACATCGATGCCCAGTTCCATCGACGCCGTCGCCACCAGCACCTTGAGTTGACCTGCCTTGAGACGTTGCTCCGCCGTGTGACGATGCTCCTTGCTCATACTGCCGTGGTGCGAGCTGACCAGCCCCTCGCCGAGGCGCTCGGTCAGTGCCAGTGCCAACCGCTCCGACAGGCGGCGCGTGTTCACAAACACCAGCGTGGTCTGATGGCTCTCGATCAGCTGCACCAGCCGCTTGTACAGCTCGTCCCAGACCTCGTTGCTCATCAGCGCCGAGAGTGGTGAGGACGGAACTTCCAGCGTCACGTCCAGTTTGCGGCGATGGCCGGAGTCAACGATGACGCAGTCGGGCGACGCTTCGGCGGTCGAGGCTGTCGGCACCCCCGTCAGATAATTCGCCACCAGCGCCAGCGGCCGCTGCGTCGCCGACAACCCGATGCGCTGCAAGGGTCGACCGACCAGCGATTGCAGACGCTCCACCGACAGCGCCAGATGCGAGCCGCGCTTGTCGCCCAGCATGGCGTGAATCTCGTCGATGATCAGGGTGCCCACGCTGCGCAGCATCTCCCGGCCACCCTCGCTGGTCAGCAGCAGATACAAAGACTCGGGCGTCGTCACCAGAATATGCGGCGGATTCTTCAACATGCGCTGGCGCTCGGCGGCGGGAGTATCGCCGGTGCGCACGGCGACGCGGATATCCACCGGCGCATAGCCCTCCTGCACCAGCTGTTCGGCTAGCCCATGCAGAGGCACTTCGAGATTGCGATGGATGTCGTTGCTGAGTGCCTTGAGCGGCGAGATGTAAAGCACCTGCGTCGCGGCGGGCAGTGGCCCGCGCTGGCCTTCCCAGAGCAGATTGTCGATGACGGCATAGAACGCCGCGAGCGTCTTGCCACTGCCGGTGGGCGCCGAAATGAGCGTGTGCCGTCCCGCCTTGATCGCCGGCCATGCCTGCTCCTGCGCGGCGGTTGGCGCACCGAGGTGGCTGGCAAACCAGTCACGGGCAACGGGATGGAAGTGGCGCAGTGGCATGTTGTCCTTCACCGAAAAGTTCACTCTGGAGGGGCGAGTCAGTGTCCGGCAAGCGTATAAGAATTGCCGCCAACTCACCAGCCACCAGGGCCGCAGATTGACACGCACAACGGCAATCGCCTATTGTCGCAAGCGAGACCACCGATCATCAGCAAAGCGGAAACCAACCTCACATGAAGAAGTATATGGGCATGTTCTGGCAGGAGAACCGGAAGTTCCTGCTGTTGTTGCTGACCATCGTTTTTTTCAAGAGCGCGATCGCCGATCTCAACTCCATCTCCGGCCGCTCCATGCAGCCCACGCTTCTGGACGGCGACAAGGTCTGGGTCAACAAACTGGCCTATGACGTGCGCATTCCCTTTACCGATATCTTCCTGGCCACTGTCAGCGACCCCGACCGTGGCGACATCGTCATCATCGATTCCGAGGCAGCGGGCAAGCGGCTGGTCAAGCGCATCGTCGGCCTGCCGGGCGACACCATCTACATGCGCAACAACACGCTGGTGATCAACGGCCAGCCCGCCGATTATCAGATCGTGGCCAGCGACAACGAGTCCCTGATCATTCGCGAGAGCCTGTTCGACTACTCCCACGAAGCCATGCTCTCGGATGGACTGACCAACCGCATCTCCCGCAGCTTCGGCCCGGAGACAGTGCCGGATGACCAGTTCTTCGTGCTGGGCGACAACCGCGACAACAGCGCCGACAGCCGCATCTACAGTTTCATTCCCCGCGACCAGATCATCGGCCGCTCCAGCTCAGTGGTCTTTTCACTGGACGCCGAACGCAATTACTTTCCCCGCGCGGACCGTTTTCTGGAAGACTTGGAGTAGCCAGACAGCCTGACGAGGCGCCCGTCTCAGCTCTTCGTGCCGCGCTGCCCAAGCCCCGCGCTCATGATCAGGCGCAGTGCATCACCCGGCTCCATGTCGACCCGCTCCACCTGCGACTCCTTGACGATAATCATGTACCCCCCGGCCTGATAACTCATGGGCAGATACACTGCCAGCTCATCGTCGCCGATCAACTGCGCCAGCCGCGCGTCCTTGTCCGCCCCGCGCTTGGTAATGATGCCCAGCAGCCGCGCCTGCGCTTGCGGCAAGGTCACCCACACTACGGACTGATCGGCAAAATTCTTGCCGCCCATCATGTCCACGAAATCCTGGATGGTGTTGTAGATGTAGCTGATCACCGGCACTTTCTCGAGCAGCCGACCCGGCATTTTCCACAGCCACCCCAGCAGCCACACCCGCGCACTCAGCCCGATCATCGTGGCCAGCAGCAGGAAGCTGATGGCGCCCAGGCCCGGCATATACCACTGCATCGGCAACGCAAGCTCCCATAGCGACTTCAACCATTGCTCCAGCGTCGTCACCAGCCACAGTGCCAACTGCAAGGAGAGCACGACCGGCAACAGAAGGGAAAGCCCGGTGAGCAGGGCACGCGTCAGACTATTCATGAAACACCTCATCAGATGGAAAACGCCGCAGTGCGTGCATGCTACCACTGCGTCCAGCAATTCTGTCCTGTTAAAAAAACGGCCGAACGATTAGAATAGCCGCTTCATTTTTCCACCGGAACCTTGCCTGTGGGTCACAAAACTCCGCTATACCAGAAGCATCTCGATGCGAATGCCAGAATCGTCGACTTCGGCGGCTGGGACATGCCCATCCAGTACCAATCCCTGATCGAAGAGCATCACGCCGTGCGTCAGCATGCGGGTGTATTCGATGTTTCCCATATGACTGTCGTGGACGTAAACGGTCCGGATGCCAAGGCCTGGCTGCAGTATCTGCTGGCCAACGATGTCGACAGACTCAAGGAAACCGGCAAGGCGCTCTACAGCGCCATGCTCAATGCCGACGGCGGCGTGGTCGATGACCTCATCGTCTATCGTCGGCAGGAAGGCTACCGGCTGGTGGTCAACTGCGGCACGCGCGACAAAGACCTCGCGTGGATGCAGCAACACGCCAAGGGCTTTCAGGTCAGCATCACCTATCGCCCGGAACTGGCGATCCTCGCCGTCCACGGTCCCGAGTCCATCGACAAGGTCTGCTCATTGCTGGCGCCCGATGTGGCCGCCAGCGTGCAGGCACTCGGCAACTTCAAGGCCCTGGAATCCGACACCTGGTTCATCGCCCGCACCGGCTACACCGGCGAGCGCGGCCTCGAACTCATCATTCCGAGCGAAGACGCACCCGTGCTATGGGACAAGCTGCTGAGCATCGGCGTGCGCCCCATCGGCCTCGGTGCCCGCGACACATTGCGCCTCGAAGCCGGCATGAATCTCTACGGTCATGACATGGACGAGAGCATCTCTCCAATCGCCGCCAACATGATCCAGACCATCGCCTGGGAGCCAGCCTCGCGCCAGTTCATCGGCCGTGCCGCCGTGGAAAAACACCGCGCCCAGCAGGAAGCGGGCGAGCTGCCCTATCTGACCGGACTGGTCATGGAAGAGCGCGGCGTACTGCGCGAAGGCCTGCGAGTGGTGTGCACAGTGAACGGTCAGGAGCGCGAAGGCATCATCACCAGTGGTACCTTCTCGCCCACATTGAAGCATTCCATTGCCTTGGCTAGAATCCCGGTTGGCAGCACCAATTGCCATGTCGATCTGCGAGGCAAGCTCATTCCCGTGCGTATCGTGAAACCGAATTTCGTGCGTTTCGGCGCCAAGGTTTTTGAATAAATTTATCCCTAACAACTTTTCCATTTGCAGTTCATCAATTTTAGAAAGAGGATTGATCAGTGAGCAGCTTCCCCGAAGGATTGAAGTACGCAGCAACCCACGAGTGGGTTCGGGTTGAATCAGACGGCAGCGTCACCGTCGGCATCACCGACCACGCACAGGAGCTGCTGGGCGACATCGTGTTCATCGAGTTGCCCAAGCTCGGCGCCACTGTCAGCGCCAAGCAGGAGATCAGCGTCGTCGAGTCGGTCAAGGCCGCCTCCGACATCTACGCCCCTGTCTCCGGCAAGATCGTCGCTATCAACGACAACCTGATCGACTCTCCCGAAATCGTGAACTCCTCTCCGTATGGCGACGGCTGGTTCTGCAGAATTGTGCCAAGCGACACGTCCGAACTGGGCGCATTGCTCGACGCGAACGGCTACGCAGAGATCTGCGAGTAAGCGCGACTCGTATCAAGCAACACTCGTAACACGCACGACCGAATATCTCTTTTGAACCGCAACACCACAGGGCTCCGCGCATTGGCCGGGCCCTGTCTTTTACTATTTATCCGAGGCTATCCATGACTGGCAGCGCTGCGAATGCTCAGAACCCATCGATCAGGACACTGGAATGTCTGCAAAACGGCGACGAATTCATCGGCCGCCACGTAGGCCCGGATGACGCCGACATTCGCGCCATGCTCCAGGAGCTGCAGCTGACATCGCTGGAACAGCTGATCGACATGACGGTGCCCGAGTCCATCGCCCTCAAGCGCCCGCTGGCCCTCGGCAAGCCCGCCACTGAACAGCAAGTGCTGAGCCGCCTCAAGACGATGGTTAGCGCCGACAAGCCCGCCCGCTCCTTCATCGGCCTCGGCTACTACGACACGCTCACTCCCAACGTCATCGCCCGTAACGTGCTGGAGAATCCGGGCTGGTACACCGCCTACACGCCCTACCAGCCGGAAGTCTCGCAAGGCCGTCTCGAAACCCTGCTGGCTTTCCAGCAGATGATTCTGGACATGACCGGCATGGACCTCGCCAACGCCTCCTTGCTCGATGAGGCGACCGCCGCCGCCGAAGCCATGGCCATGGCGAAACGCATCAGTCAGAGCAGCAGCGAGACATTCTTCGTTGATCAGGAGTGCTTTCCGCAGACCATCGACGTCATCAAGACCCGTGCCGAAGCTTTCGGCTTCAGCCTGATCGTTGGCGACATCGCCACGCTGTCACAACACGATGTCTTTGGCGCGATTTTCCAATACCCCGCCAGCAATGGCAGCGTGCGTGATCTGGAAGCCACGATTGCTGCGCTGCACGAGAAGAAAGGCATCGCCGTGGTCGCCGCCGACCTGATGAGCCTCGTGGTATTGAAGGCGCCCGGTGAATTCGGCGCCGACGTAGTGCTCGGCAGCACTCAGCGCTTCGGCGTGCCGATGGGATACGGTGGCCCGCACGCCGCTTTCTTCGCCACGCGCGATGAGTACAAACGCGCCGTGCCCGGCCGCATCATCGGCGTCTCCATCGACGCCCGTGGCAAGCAGGCGTTCCGCATGTCGCTGCAGACCCGCGAACAACACTTCCGCCGCGTGATGGCCAACAGCAACATCTGCACCTCGCAGGTGCTGCTCGCCAACATCGCCTCCATGTATGCCATGTACCACGGCCCCGAAGGCCTGCGCACCATCGCCCAGCGCATTCACCGCCTGACAGCGATTCTGGTGAACGGCCTGCAGAGCAAAGGCATCAGCACCGTCAACGCCCAGTTCTTCGACACGATCACCATTGCCGTCACCGCCGCCCAGCGCGCTGCGATTCTGAACCGCGCCACTGCGGCAGCCATCAACCTGCGCGTCGACCTGCCGGGCAGCCTCGGCATCAGCCTCGACGAATGCACCAGCGCCGCCGAAGTCGCGAGCCTCTGGCACGTCATCCTCGGCGAGCAGGCCAGCGGCCTGACCGTCACCGGCATCGATCAGCAGATCTGCAACGGCACCGCCGCCATCAACGGCATCCCCGCCAGCCTGCAACGCACCACCCCTTTCCTGACGCACCCATGGTTCAATCGCTACCACAGCGAGACCGAGATGCTGCGCTACCTGAAGCGGCTGGAGAACAAGGACATCTCCCTGACTCACGCCATGATCCCGCTCGGCTCCTGCACCATGAAACTGAACGCCACGGCCGAGATGATCCCGATCACCTGGCCCGAATTCAGCAAGCCGCACCCCTTCGTGCCGGTCGAGCAGACGCTGGGCTATCGCCAGATGATCCGCGAACTGGAAGAGATGCTCGCCGAGATCACCGGCTTCGACGCCGTCAGCATGCAGCCGAACTCCGGAGCGCAGGGCGAATACGCCGGCCTGCTGGCGATCCGCAATTACCTGATCAGCAAGGGCCAGGCACAGCGCAACGTCTGCCTGATCCCAAGCTCCGCGCACGGCACCAACCCCGCTAGCGCGCAGATGATCAGCATGAAGGTAGTAGTGGTCGCCTGTGACGAACACGGCAACGTCGACATCGCCGACCTGCGTGCGAAGGCCGAACAATACAAGGACACGTTGGCCGCGCTGATGATCACCTATCCCTCGACACATGGCGTGTACGAGGAAGGCGTGAAGGAAATCTGCCAGATCGTCCACGACTTCGGCGGTCAGGTTTACATGGACGGCGCCAACCTCAACGCCCAGGTCGCCGTGGCCCGCCCCGGCGACATCGGCGCGGACGTCTCCCACGTCAACCTGCACAAGACTTTCTGCATTCCGCACGGCGGCGGCGGTCCCGGCATGGGCCCCATCGGCGTGAAGAAACACCTGGCCCCGTTCCTCGCCAACCACGCGATGGTCACACTCGACGGCCCGAACGTCGGCAACAGCGCCGTGTCCGCCGCGCCATGGGGCAGCGCCAGCATTCTGCCGATCTCCTGGACCTACATCAGCCTGATGGGCGCCGCAGGTCTTCTGAAGGCGACACAGGTGGCGATCCTCAACGCCAACTACATCGCCCGCAAACTCGAACCGCATTTCCCGGTGCTCTACTCCGGCCGCAACGGCACGGTGGCCCACGAATGCATCATCGACCTGCGCCCGCTCAAAGCAGCGTCCGGCATCAGCGAAGAAGACGTCGCGAAGCGCCTGATGGACTACGGCTTCCACGCGCCGACCATGTCCTTCCCAGTGGCGGGCACGCTGATGATCGAACCGACGGAGAGTGAATCGAAGATGGAACTGGACCGCTTCATCGCGGCCATGATCAGCATCCGCAAAGAGATCGCGCGCGTGGAATCCGGCGAGCTGGATGCGCTGGACAACCCGCTCAAGCACGCGCCACACACGCTGGCCGACATCATGGACGGCAACTGGCAGCGCGGCTACAGCAAGCAGGAAGCCGCATGGCCGGTGCCAGGACTGAAAGACAGCAAGTTCTGGCCGTCGGTGAACCGCATCGATAACGTGTATGGGGATCGGAATTTGTTCTGTGCTTGTCCGGCGATGGATACGTACCAGTAATCTGCTTACAGATAAGGCTCGACCAGCCCTTCGCTCACCTGCCACAGCTTTGCTGCGGCCTCGTCGGTGGCGAACGCGGCTGTTCGAGGCCGACTGCGCTTGTAGAAGTAATGCCCGCCCGCCTTCACGCTGCCCTCATCCTGTGAACTCGCCAACCAGATAAACGTATCCGCGCCCTGTTCGACACTCACCATGAACGGATACAGCACAACGCCCAGCACCCGGCCAACCACTCCACCCTTGCCCCAGATCGGCGTGCGCACCGCCCCCGGGTGAAACGAACTCGCCACGATATTGCGATCCCCATAGCGCCGCTGCAACTCGCGCGCCGTCAGCAGGTTCTTCAATTTTGAACGCCCGTACGCCTTCAGCGTGGTGTAGTCCTTCTCCAGATTCAGATCATCAAAGTCCAGCGGACTGTTGTTATGCCCGTAAGAACTGGTAAACACCACCCTCTTCACCCCTGAATTTCCTGCCTCCAACATCCTCCCCAACAACTTCCTCATCAACAAAAACCCACTCAAATGATTCGTCACCAAGGTCGTCTCAAACCCCTCCGCTGTCACCGTCCTCGGCCCATTCGCCCCCCCCGCGTTATTGCAGAGCACATCGATGACAGGAAAATCCGCCAGCAGCGCATCCGCCACCTTGCTCACACTGGCCAGCAAACTGAAATCCGCCACATACAACGACACCTTCGCATTGCCAGTCGCCGCGACGATGCTCGCCACCGCATCACGCCCCCTGCTCTCGCTGCGACACACCAGCGCCACCGTCGCACCGCGACTGGCGAAGTTCTTCGCTGCTTCATAACCGATGCCGCTGTTGGCACCAGTGACTATGTAGGTTTTGCCGGTGAGGTCTTGGGGGGTTGGCATGTTTAGGGTCCTATTGGGCGGTGAGGGTGTTGGGTGAGTCACTATACTGGGGGATTGGGGGTTTGAGGTAACACAGAAGTATTCTACATAAACCGTGCAAGAAAGGTTTTGGGGGTAAAGGATTTGTTTCTCCACCTTCTCGGGGTTGTGCTCACCGGGTAACTCGGACTAGACTCCCGTCAAACATAAGAACTGAAGTGTTCGAACGCTAATGCAATATAAGGTGTCATAGTCCCCCCCTCATAACCACTCGTGTATTGAAGGACCCCATATGTCTGTTGCTACTGAAACGATTGGCTTGGCTGGAGAGTATGCGGTTGCCGCAGAGCTATGCATGAAGATTTCATTAGATTTGCCAGCTTCGAGCAACTAACCATTTGCACAGCGAGCAATCCATCGTCCAGTTGGACAGCGTCTTTCGAAATGATGCCTCCAAATACTGCCTTGTCTAAGCGAAGGTTAGAAAAACTCAGGTCCATGCTAAAGCAAGGATTAATCAGAAAATTAAAAGTCTCTTGGGGAATCTGTTATGCAGAGTATTATAATTCAGTAGAAGGTTGGACTCACCACGAGTTATTAAATTACGCTGATTTTGACGAACAATTTATCGACGATGACGATTACTTTTGGTTTGTGGATCGATTGGGGAAAAGAAGTGCTAAGCAAGATTATGGAACATTAAAACGGTTACGGGAAAAGGCAGCGCAACCAAAACTAAAATCCGGAAACTCATGGGTCGAGGATATTAAAATTAAATTCGGGAAAAGGCTTCCTGAAGATTACTACGGAGATCACATATACGATCCTCTCTATGGCTACACTGGGTTAGAAGATTGAATTCGTTTAATCGTATCTATAGAGATGCGGCATAACAGGCGCCTTCAAAGTGGCGCGCAAACGCGCACCTGAGGCGAGCGTTAAACCTTTTTGAACGCCGACCAAACCAAAGAGAAACCCCATGCACGAAATCATCTGCCCCCACTGCGGCAAAGCCTTCAAGATCGACGAAGCCGGTTACGCAGACATCCTGAAACAAGTCCGCGACAGTGACTTCGAAAAGCAATTGCACGAACGGCTTGAGCTCGCCGAGCAGGACAAACGCAACGCCGTCGAACTCGCTCAATCCAAACTGGCGAACGAGCTGCAGAAAGACGCCGCAGCAAAGGACGCCGAAATTCAAAACCTGAAAGCCAAACTCAATGCGGAAGAAGTCGCACGGAAACTCGCCGTGACAGAAGCCCTGAGCGCGGTGGAAAAGCAACGCGATGCGCTTGCCAACGACCTCAAGCAGGCGAAGCATGAAAAGCTGGCTGCTACTCATCTGGCCGAGGCGAAGTTCGCTAACGAATTGCAGAAGGCCGCCGCGACGAAGGATGCGGATATCCAGGAGCTGAAGGCCAAGCTCGAGCGTGCGGCGCTTGAGAAGCAGCTCGCAGAGAAATCGCTCAAGGACAAGTACGAAACACAGATCAAGGATCGCGATGACGCGATCGAACGACTCAAGGACATGAAGGCGCGCTTGTCGACCAAGATGGTCGGCGAAACGCTTGAGCAGCACTGCGAGACCGAGTTCAATCGCATTCGCGCGACGGCGTTTCCGAAGGCGTATTTCGAGAAGGACAATGACGCGCGCTCGGGCAGCAAGGGCGACTACATCTTCCGCGATTTGGATGAGGCGGGCACTGAGATCGTCTCGATCATGTTCGAAATGAAGAACGAGAATGATCGCACCGCGACCAAAAACAAGAACGAGGATTTACTGAAGGAACTCGACAAGGATCGCATCGAGAAGGGCTGCGAGTATGCGGTGCTGGTCTCGCTGCTGGAGCCCGATAGCGAGCTCTACAACACCGGCATTGTCGACGTGTTCCACCGCTACCCGAAGATGTACATCATCCGGCCGCAGTTCTTTATCCCGATGATCACGCTGCTGCGGAATGCGGCGATGAACTCGCTCAAGTACAAGTCAGAGCTGGCGCTCGTGAAGGCGCAGAGCATCGACATCACCAACTTCGAAAACGATCTCGACACGTTCAAGACCGCGTTCGCGAAGAATTACGATCTCGCTTCCAAGCGTTTTCAAACAGCGATTGAAGAGATCGACAAGTCCATCGACCACTTGCAGAAAACGAAGGAGGCCCTGCTCGGTACTGATCGCAACCTGCGGCTTGCGAACGACAAGGCGCAGGACGTCACGATCAAGAAGCTGACGAGGGGCAATCCGACGATGGCAGCGAAGTTTGCGGAGAGTAAGAGTCAGAGTCCTTCCGAGGAGGACTGAGCCAATGGCGGGTCGTCAATGGTTGACAGATTTGAGAAGCACGTCTAATGTAGATACATAAGTAGCTACACAATCGAGGAGAGCTTCAAAATGCTCACTGAAATCAAGCGCTGGGGGAACAGCGCCGCCATTCGTCTTCCCGGCAAAATCCTCGCGCAAGCTAAGCTGGATATCGACAGCCAAATCCGTATCGAAGTCAAAGCCGGCAAGATTGTAATCGATGCTGCGGAAAAGACCCCGCGCAGAATAAAGCTCCCATTTACTGAGGCCGAATTACTCAAGGGTCTGGATGCTTACGGCGTCCACGCCGACGAACTTGCTCTGCCTTCGCCCGCTGAAACGGGTGTGTGATGTCCGACTACATTCCAAATCGCAACGATATAGTCTGGCTGGACTTTGATCCCACGAAAGGCAAGGAAATTGGCAAGTACAGGCCAGCTCTTGTCTTGTCATCG
This sequence comes from Pseudomonadota bacterium, assembly GCA_038059145.1. Taxonomy (GTDB): domain Bacteria; phylum Pseudomonadota; class Gammaproteobacteria; order Pseudomonadales; family Pseudohongiellaceae; genus UBA5078. The sequence goes on along the minus strand of JBBTKA010000185.1, from coordinate 4,637 downwards.
CAATCCTACAATGCGCAAACCCAGTTGCTAATCTGCTGCCCAATCAGCACCAGCATTCGCGGAATGTCTACTGAAGTAGCAGTAAGCAATCTTGAGCAGCCATCTGTAGTAGCCGCTGGATTGATCCAAACGCTCTCGTGGAAGGATCGCAAGGTGAAGTTCATTGCCGAAGCAGAGGAAGGCGTACTTGATCAAGTACTTGTCAGAGTAATCCCGTTAATTGGTGCAGATACTGTCATCGAGAAGCTCATCGAATAGATTGACAGCTCATCCTTCAGTTGAATGTCTTCTTCACCCGAGCCACTTCGGAACCTGAACCACCGCCACACGGAGCCCCACTTGCCCCCCACGATCCCACAGCAACTCTTCGAAGAAATCACCCGCCGCGAACACGCGCTGACCTCTGCGGACCTCAATTCACTCGGGTGGAAGCAGGCGCTGTTGGCGAGTCAGCAGCGTCAGGATCACATGGCCAGATTGATTACGTCAACGGCCTCGGCGGGCATCGCTTGTCAGGCTGGCTGCTGGTACTGCTGTTACTTCAAGGTGGAAATTCGCTCCGAAGAAGCGCTCCAGATCGTGGATTTTGTGCGCGAGAATTTCAGTCCGGCGCGGGCAAAGCGTCTGCAGGATGATGTTGCCGACAATGCAGATGCCCTGCGCAACATGACACGCGAGCAGCAGCTGACCGCGAACCGCAAGTGCCCGTTTCTGGACGATGGCAAGTGTTCCATTTACGCGGTCCGGCCGGCGCGCTGCAGGACGTTCCATGCCAAAGATGTCTCCGGCTGCAAGCAGGCCTGGGCTGAGCCGGCGAACCTGACGATTCCGAGCACTCTGGTGCCGGAGTTGCTGTATGCGGGCGAGGCGCATCTGCATGGATACCGGCAAGCCTTCACGGACGCTGGCTACGACAACGGCGTGTCCGAGATGAATGCGGCACTGGAGAAGGCATTGGCCATTTCCTAGTCGCGTCGATATCTGGCTATACTGCTCTGTGTACGTCCTTACACTCCTACTTTCACCCCAAATTTTCAACAGACAACACACATTCATGCGCATCATCCTCGCTCCCATGGAAGGCCTCGCCGACGTTCATCTGCGGCGTCTGATCACTGCCCAGGGCGGGTTTGACTGGAGTGTGTCGGAATTCGTGCGGGTGGTGGATCGGCTGTACCCCGACAGAGTGCTCTATGGCATGTGCCCGGAACTGAAGAATGGCGGGCGCACGGACTCCGGCACGCCGGTGCGGGTGCAACTGCTGGGCAGCGATGCCGAGGCGATGGCGGCTAACGCGGTGCGCGCCATCGAGCTGGGCTCGCACGGCATCGACATCAACTTTGGCTGCCCCAGCAAAACGGTCAATCGTCGCAACGGCGGGGCGATCATGCTGCAGGAGCCCGAGAGCGTGTATCGGGTGGTGGCCGCTGTGCGCGCAGCGCTGCCAACGAATGTGGTGGTGTCGGCCAAGATGCGGCTGGGCTTTGATGACACGTCACTGATGCTGGAGAACGCCGCCGCCATCGAGGCTGCGGGGGCGACCGAGCTGACGGTCCATGCCCGCACGCGTCGCCAAGGCTACGCACCTCCCGCACACTGGCACGAACTGGCGCGCATTCGCGAACACATCGCCATCCCTCTGATTGCCAACGGCGACATCTGCACAGTGGACGACTATCACCGCTGCGTGGCGGCAACCGGCACAGTCGACGTGATGCTGGGACGCGGCGCGGTGCGCATTCCGTCGCTGGCGCGGCAGATTCGTGACAATTGTCCTATGGATGCACCGTGGGCCAGCATTGAGCCATTGCTGAGAGACTTCTGGCAGCAGCTCAGCGCCGTGCTCTCGCCGCGTGATCGGATCGGGCGCATCCGCCAGTGGGTCAACTATCTGCGTCAGCGTCACCCCGAGGCGGAGGTGTTGTGGCAGCTGATTCGGCAAGAGTCGGATATTCAGAGATTGAATGCGGTGCTTTGAGGTTAATCTCAGCGAGAGGTTGGTGTTCGCCGTGATTACCTTGCGCTGCTCAAATACTCCTTTGCTGTCATCGCGATATTCGGAAACGCGTGAATGAGTTTTCTGTCGCCCGTTATTAGTCTGGTATTCAGAGCGGCTGCCACGGACACGAATTCGCAGTCATATGCCGAGCAACCCGACTGTTCCGCGAGCCTCAGGACAGATGTTGAGTTGACAGAGTATTCACGATCGGCCATCTGCCGCTCCGCCTGTGACTGCATGGCAAATGCAGTGTCGAGGTCGATGATATTTTTCCGCAGATACAGCGCCAGGACATTGCGGAATTCGCTGCGCCACAGCAGCGGAGCCACCCAATGAGAGTCCTTGTGCAAAAGAGCGACCACGTCATCAGTCTGGCCGGTAGGCAAATAGAGATAAGCAATCGTGTTGGTGTCCGCGACGATCATTCTCGGCCCTGATGTATTGCGTGGTTGATTTCATCCGCATCCAGCACGACCGCCTTCACGCGGCTTCGCAAGACTCGTGCAGTTTCGGCAAGCTGGTCTGCTGTCATGATGGTGGGCTTCAAGGTCTTTTCCAGACAGTAAATCAACTCGCTGTTGACGCTTCTGTGATGAGCACTGGCAGACCGCTTCAGCATTTCGTATAGCTCGTCGGGAATATTCTTGATCGTCAGGGAAGCCATGGTTGAGCACCTCTTGTTTGCGACTTTCTGCAACGGAGTTGCAATACGGTTGCATTATGGTTGCGCACCTGTGATGCGTCAACCGGGCTCGCCTGTGAGTATAGACCCTGATGCCGGAACGCGCTGAGCCGTGGCATGTCTGTGGCACTTCCCCGACATTCCGCCGAACTAATCGCACGGGCTCGCTGGTCTATACTCTTGAGTTAGTGCAGCCGAGTTAATGCAACCGAACTAATTCACTACAAACCCAACCACTGGAGTAATTCGCATGATGAAGAAATTTTTGTCCGGCCTGGCGCTGCTGTGCAGCGTCACCCTCTCGTCCCTCGGCATGGCGCAGGAAGCCACGGCCCCGGCGGCGCTGACTTATGACATGGCAGAGCGGGCAATGACAGCGGCGCTGGCGGAAGCGCGGGCCAATAGCTGGAACCTCACCATTGTGGTGGCAGACGCAGCAGGGCTTCCGGTGATGATTCATCGCATGGATGGGGCCTCTGCCCGTTCCTACGAGATCGCGCTGGCCAAAGCGCTGGTGGTCACCACCACAGGCCTGTCTTCCGACGAGTACGGACGCAAGCTGCAGGCTGGTGAAATTGCCGAGGTGCCGAACGGCGTGACATTCGCGGGCGGAGTGCCGGTCATGCTCAATGGTGAGAGAATTGGCGCGGTTACCGCCAGTGGTGCGAGAGGCGTCGAGGACGAGCAGGTGTCAATCGCGGGTGCTGCGGCGATTGGCAATTAAGCATCGCAACGACGGTTCAAGCCAGCAGACCTGATCGGGAGACGAGCGACGATGCCCAAGCATAATATTTTCGCCACCGCCTTTGGGAAGGTGTATCCGCTCTACGTGCAAAAAGCGGAGCGCAAAAGTCGCACGAAGGAAGAGGTTGATCAGATCATCTGCTGGCTGACGGGCTATGACAAAGCGGAGTTGCAGCAGCAGATCGATCAGGCAAATAATTTCGAAATCTTCTTTGCGCAAGCGCCGGGCATGCATCCGAATATTGCGCTGATCAAGGGCGTCGTGTGCGGTGTTCGCATAGAAGAGATTGAGGACCCGCTGATGAAAAAAATTCGTTACCTGGACAAGCTGATTGATGAGCTTGCAAAGGGGCGAGCGATTGAAAAGATTCTGCGGCAGTAGTGGCGCTCAGTTATCTGCTCTTGTGAAACGGTGGCGCCTTCTATTGCGCGATCGATGGCATCTCCGGCGCCACCGTTCCACATTCGCAGATCAGTTTTTACATCAGATCGAAGCGATCAAGGTTCATCACCTTGTTCCATGCAGCAACGAAGTCCTGCACAAATTTCTCTTCGCCGTCGTTGGTTGCATACACTTCGGCAACCGCGCGCAGTTCAGTGTTCGAGCCGAAGATCAGGTCAACGGGTGTCGCTGTCCATTTCAGTTCGCCACTGGCGCGATCACGCCCTTCGTACACTCCTTCAGATGAAGAAGACTGAGCCCACACTGTCGACATATCCACCAGGTTCACGAAGAAGTCATTGCTCAGGGTGCCCGGCTGCTCGGTGAACACGCCGTGCTGCGACTGGCCGACATTGGCATCCAGGACGCGCATACCGCCAACCAGAACGGTCATTTCCGGAACTGTCAGCTTCAACATGGTGGCGCGTTCAATCAGCGCTGAAGTGGGAGCTCGCGGATGGCCTTCTTCGATGTAATTGCGGAAGGCGTCAGCCTTGGGCTCCAGCACCGCGAACGAGTTCACGTCGGTCTGCTCTTGCGAGGCGTCAGTGCGGCCCGGTGTGAATGGCACATCGACGTCATGCCCTGCCTTCTCGGCAGCCTGTTCAATGGCGGCGGATCCTGCCAGCACGATCAGGTCGGCCATCGAGACTTTCTTGTCGCCGGATTGCGCGCTGTTGAAGTCGTTCTGCACGCCCTCCAGAACGTCGAGCACTTTATCCAGCACGTCTGGCTGATTCACTGCCAAGCCATACTGCGGAGCGAGACGA
>JBBTKA010000184.1:0-22745 GCA_038059145.1 Pseudomonadota bacterium | reverse complement strand
GACCGGCCGCATGGAAATTGTCGGCGGCAGCAGTGACATCACGGCAGTGGTCGACTATGCCCACACTCCTGACGCCTTGCGCAGTGCTCTTGTTGCATTACGCGAGCATTTCAGCGGCAAGATCTGGTGCGTGTTCGGCTGTGGCGGCAATCGCGATCAGGGCAAGCGTCCGATGATGGCAGAGGCGGCCGAGCAGTACGCAGATCAGTTGATCGTGACCGATGATAATCCGCGCACCGAGTGTGCTGATGACATCATCCGACAGATTCTTCTTGGTGTTGAAGACAACTCTGGCCTGGTCGTGGAGCGTGATCGTGCCAAGGCCATCTCGCTGGCCATCAGCAGCGCAGCACCCGGTGATGTGGTGCTGATTGCCGGCAAGGGTCACGAAAATTACCAGGATGTGAACGGCAAGAGAATGGTCTTCAGCGACGTCGCGCAGGCCCGTCTCGCATTGCAGGCCCGCACTCAATTTAATCAACTGAAGGACAGGTAATCCTGTGATCAAGAGCATGACTCTCTCGGCACTGAACAGCGTTATGAAAGGGCAGCACAGCGGCCCTGACGTGAGCTTTCAACGTGTGTCGACAGATACCAGGACTCTGCGTGCGGGTGATTTGTATGTTGCTCTGGTTGGTGAGAGTTTCGATGGCAACGAGTTTACCAGGCAGGCATTCCAAAAAGGGGCTTGTGGCGCGGTAGTCAACGAGATTGTCGAGGGTGGCAAGCCGCAGTTGCGGGTCGCGGACACCACGGTTGCGCTCGGAGAAATCGCCCGTCTGAATCGGTTGCAGTCGCAGGCGCGAGTCATCGCAGTGACCGGTAGTCAGGGCAAGACGACGGTCAAGGAAATGATCGGTTGTATTCTGGGCGTCAGTCATCCGGTGTTGATTACCAAAGCCAACTTCAACAATCACGTGGGCGTGCCTCTCACACTGCTGGAACTCGACGCGAGCCACCAGCGCGCGGTGATCGAGTTGGGAGCCAGTGGTCCAGGCGAGATTGCCTATACCGTGAAGATGGTGATGCCACAGGTTGCCGTGATTACCAATGCCGCCGCAACACACATCGAGGGTTTTGGTGACTTGCAGGGCGTCGTGCGCACCAAGGGCGAGATTATCGACGGCCTGCCTGCTGATGGTGTGATCGTGCTGAATGCCGACGACGCCAATCTGCAGGCTTGGAAAGATCGCGCGCAGGGCCGTCGCGTGGTGACCTTCGGTATGAATCAGGCGACTGCAGATTGCTTCGCGACCGGTATTCGCAGCGCTGCCGGAACAGGCTCTGTCTTCACTCTGCATACACCGTCCGGATCAATCTCGGTCTCTGTTGCCCTGCTTGGTCTGCACAATGTTGTGAATGCCCTTGCCGCAGCGGCCGCCACGCTGGCCGCCGGATGTTCGCTCGAAGAGGTCAAGGCAGGATTGGAGCGCGTCAAGGCTGTGCCTGGCCGCATGAATATTCTGTCCGGAATCGGAGGTGCAGTGTTGATTGATGACAGTTACAACGCAAGCCCTTCCTCTTTTCACGCGGCCATTGATGCGCTCGCTGCCTATGTTGGCCACAGAATTCTTGTGGTGGGAGATATGGCCGAGCTGGGTGCACAGAGCGAGTCGGCACACGCCGAGATTGGCGAATACGCGCGTGCACAGGGGATCGATAGCCTCTGGTCTTCAGGCAAGCTCAGCGCTCTGGCATCGCAGAGTTTCGGACGTGGCGGTAAACATTTTGGCAGTCAAAAAGAGCTGATCGAGCAGGCACTTGCCGTGTTCCGGCCCGGAATCATCGCCCTGGTAAAAGGTTCGCGCAGCGCCGCGATGGACAAGGTTGTCGAACAATTGAAAAGTGGAGAGTCCTCATAATGCTGGTTTGGCTTGCTAATTATCTGACACAGTTCGACAGCGGATTTGCGGTACTCCAATACATTACCGTGCGCGGTATTTTCAGTATTTTGACTGCGCTGCTTATCTCGTTGCTGATAGGTCCGTGGATGATACGCAGGCTCAATCGTCTGCAGATCGGCCAGGTAGTCAGAGACGACGGTCCAAAGAGCCATTTCAGCAAGGCGGGCACGCCGACGATGGGCGGAGCTCTCATTCTCGTCAGCGTGGCAATCAGTACACTATTGTGGTCTGACCTTAACAATCACTATGTGTGGACGACGCTGATCGTCACACTGCTTTTTGGCGCAGTGGGTTGGGTGGACGACTACCGCAAGGTGATCGAGAAGAATCCGAAGGGACTGGTGGCGCGCTGGAAGTACTTCTGGCAATCGGTGATCGGATTTGGCGCGGCACTGTTTCTTTACTATAGCGCCATCGGTCCAGCTGAAACCCATTACATCATCCCGTTCTCCAAGGACGTCTCACTGAACGTAGGCTTCCTTTATGTTGTCATTACTTACTTTGTAATTGTCGGCAGCAGCAACGCCGTTAACCTCACTGATGGTCTTGATGGTTTGGCCATCATGCCCACCGTGATGGTCGGCGGTGCCCTCGGGCTGATTGCCTACCTCGCAGGCCACGTCGAATTTTCCGAGTATCTGCGTATTCCTTATGTATCTGGTGCAGGTGAGCTGGTGATTTTCTGCGGAACACTGGTAGGTGCGGGTCTGGGCTTTCTGTGGTTCAACACGTATCCCGCCCAGGTCTTCATGGGTGACGTGGGAGCTCTGGCGCTGGGCGCGGCACTTGGTGTGGTTGCGGTCATCGCCCGACACGAAATCGTGCTCTTCATCATGGGCGGAATCTTCGTCATGGAGACCGTGTCAGTCATTCTTCAGGTGGGATCATTCAAGTTGCGTGGCAAGCGAATCTTCCGCATGGCTCCGCTGCATCACCACTATGAGCTAAAGGGTTGGCCGGAGCCTCGGGTGATTGTGCGGTTCTGGATTATCACAGTGATGCTGGTGCTTTTCGGATTGGCGACACTGAAATTGCGTTGACGGTAGCGATTCGAAGTTCAGCAGGCAGATCGTTCGGCGGGCAGATCGTAGAGACAGATGTATGACAAGGGCGGGATATCAGGTGGCAGAGAAGATTCGAGTGATAGCAGGGCTGGGGAAAACAGGTTTGTCCTGTGCTCGCTACCTGCGCTCGCTCGGAGAAAAATTCGCTGTCGCTGACAGCCGTCTGAATCCACCCGGGCTGGCCGAGTTTCGCGCAGAGTTTCCCGATACGGTTCTCGAACTGGGAGGATTTCCTGAAGCGATGTTCATGCAGGCCCGCGAGCTGATCGTCAGTCCCGGCATCAGTCTGCAGACGCCGGCAATCAAGGCCGCCATGGATGCAGGGGTGCGCGTCTGTGGCGACATCGATCTCTTCAGCCGAGTCGCCAACAAGCCGATAGTGGCTGTCACTGGTTCCAACGGCAAGAGTACCGTAGTCACACTGGTCGGCGAGATGGCGAAAGCTGCGGGTATCAAAGTGGGAGTCGGCGGCAATCTTGATGGTGCCGGTGCCGCGCCTGCACTCGATCTGCTGCGCAATGGCGGCAGTGATCTGTATGTTCTGGAACTCTCCAGCTTCCAACTCGAAACGACGCACGATCTCTGCGCCGAAGTCGCTGTAATACTGAACCTGAGTGAAGACCACATGGATCGCTACACGACCATGCAGGATTATCTCGCGGCCAAACAGCGCATATTTCTTGGGTGTCGTCAGATTGTTGCCAATCGTGATGACCTCGCGAGTGCACCGCCACCAACGAATTCCGCCATTGTCCACAGTTACGGTCTTGATGTTCCCGTTGTCGGCAACTGGGGAATTGTGCGAGCGGACGGACAGGATTTTCTAGCCAGCGGCAGCGAAAGGCTGCTGGCGGTGAAGGAATTGAAAATAGCGGGCAAACACAATGTCTCCAATGCCTTGGCCGCGCTCGCTCTCGGCGAGGCGATTGGTCTGCCGCGTCAGAGCATGCTGGCAACCCTGAGGAGCTTTCCTGGTCTGCCGCACCGTTGCCAGTGGGTTCGCAACTTGCGTGGCGTGGACTTCTACAATGATTCCAAAGGCACCAACGTCGGTGCGTCGCTGGTGGCGATCGAGAGTCTTGGCGAACTGGCCGCAGGGAAACTCGTCCTGATTGCCGGGGGCGTTGACAAGGAAGCAGATTTTTCCGGCATGGCCTCTCATGTTGCCAGATTCGTGAAGTTGCTGGTGCTGATCGGCCGTGATGCGGGAAACATCGCCGCCGCCTTGAAAGGCGCGACCGAGATGGTGTTCGCCACCACGTTGCAGGAAGCGGTTGCCATATCGGCGCGCCGGGCAACGGCGGGTGACGTGGTACTGTTGTCGCCAGCCTGTGCGAGCTTCGATATGTTTTCCGATTTCAACCATCGTGGCCGCGTATTCATTGAAGCAGTGGAGGCGTTGCAATGACCATGCAATCTTCCTCAGTGAAAGTATCAAAGATCAGTACGCTGGAACTGTTGCAAAATCGCATGCAGTCTCCTGGTCAGCCCAACACATTACTGGTCGTGATGTTCCTGCTGATGACCATCGGACTGCTGATGATGACGTCTGCATCCATCGAGATTGCCAATGGGCAGTACAACGACCCGTTCTTCTATTTCAAACGGCAGTTGTTTTTCTCGGTATTGACTGCGGTCATCGTGGTGGTCACGCTGACCATCCCAGTACGCGCGTGGTATTCCATCAGTCTGCCACTGCTGTTGATCTCTTTTACATTGCTGACACTGGTACTGGTGCCGGGAGTGGGGCGCGTCGTCAATGGCAGCGCACGCTGGATCGATCTTGGATTCTACAATCTGCAGCCCTCCGAGCTCGCGAAAATATTCATCGTTGTTTATCTCGCCGCTTACTTGGAGCGTCATCGTTTCTCCGTCGTAGAAACCTGGGCAGGCTTCATCAAGCCGATGGTGATACTGGCTGGTGCCATCGTGCTGCTGCACTTTGAGCCGGATCATGGGGCGATGGTCATACTGATCGGAACGACCTTCAGCATGATTTTTCTGGCCGGCGCCAAGCTGCATCGTTTCGCGCTGGTGTTGATGTTGTGCGTCTCGGCGGTGGTAGCTCTCGCCATCATGAAGCCCTATGTGCTGGACCGCTTCTCGTCGTTCCTCAACCCCTGGGCTGCCGAATATGTCTATGGAGAAGGTTATCAGTTGACTCAGGCGTTGATCGCCTTTGGCCGCGGTGGCTGGTTCGGAGAAGGGCTGGGGAACAGTATTCAGAAACTTCACTTCCTGCCCGAGGCCCACACAGACTTCGTGCTTGCCATCGTTGCGGAGGAATTTGGTTTTGTCGGTGTCAGCGTGGTCGTAGGGCTGTTCATCGCACTGGTCGCTCAGGCGTTCAAGATTGGCAAGCGCGTCGAGCTTGCCGGCAACCTCTTTCCTGCCTATCTGGCCTATGGCATTGCAATGTTGTTTGCCTGCCAGACGCTCATCAATGTCGGTGTGAATATCGGGTTGCTTCCGACCAAAGGTTTGACGCTGCCATTCCTAAGCTACGGTGGCAACAGTCTGCTGATCAGTGGCTTCATGGTGGCGGTGCTGGTGCGTATTGATTACGAATATGTGCAGAGCACGTTGAAGGCATCTGTCCAGACGATAGCAGGCAGCGGCAAGCGAGGTGCGCGATGAGCAGTACCGCCAACATCGCCTCTGCAAATGCCATCGGCACGGTGTTGATCATGGCTGCAGGTACCGGAGGTCACATCTATCCGGCCCTGAGCATAGCGCGCAATCTGCATGCCCGCGGCTATCGCACGGAGTGGCTGGGTACAACGCGCGGTCTGGAAGTAGAGGTACTGCGCGATTCCGATATTCCGCTGCATTTTATCGACGTCAAAGGGTTGCGTGGCAAGGGGCTGAAGAGCGCTTTGCAGGCACCGTTCATGATTGCTTCTTCCGTGTGGCAATCGCTGCGCGTGTTGCGCGAAGTCAAGCCGTGCTGCGTACTCGGCATGGGCGGTTATGTGACTGGCCCCGGCGGAGTTGCCGCCAGACTGACTGGTCGACAGTTGTTGATTCACGAACAGAACGCGATTGCCGGTTTCAGTAACAAGCTGCTGGCACGCATTGCGAGTCGTGTAATGGAGGCCTTTCCGGGCACCTTTCAAGCGGCACCGAAAGTGATCTGCACCGGCAATCCAGTGCGTGCCGAAATTGTCGCACTGACAGCGTCAGCGGAAAAATTGCCTGATGCCGGTGTGCCTCTGCGTGTGCTAATTGTCGGTGGCAGTCTCGGTGCCGTCGCCATTAATCGACTGATTCCCGCCGCGTTGCAGCTTCTGGGCTCAGGCAGTCGACCACACATTTGGCACCAGACCGGACGCAACAATCTGGACGAGACACGCAGTCTCTATGCCGACGTTGACATCGGCATCGATGAGACGTGCCGCGTCGACGCCTATATCCACGACATGGCTGCCGCCTACGCATGGGCTGATCTGGTGATCTGTCGTGCCGGTGCATTGACTGTCAGTGAAATTGCTGCGGCAGGCTTGCCCTCCATGCTGATCCCGTTTCCTCATGCGGTCGATGATCACCAGACCCGCAATGCCCACTGGCTCAGCGATGCGGGCGCCGCACTGTTGCTGCCGCAGAGCACGCTGACCGCGGAGCTGCTCGCCGCACAACTGAATACTTTCATGAATGACAGGAATCTGCTGCGCTCCATGGCTGGTGCTGCGCGTGCCATGGCACGTCCCGAGGCGTGTGACCTGGTTGCACTGGAGTGCATGGAGGCCTGCAAAGGCAAGTGATGAGATGACGAATCAACGACAGAAAGCCCGACTACACTTTGTCCCCGAGATGCGCCGCATCAAGACCATTCATTTCGTTGGTATCGGTGGCGCGGGGATGTGCGGCATCGCCGAAGTGCTGTTGAACCAAGGCTACCGCATTACTGGCTCCGATCTCAAAGGGTCAGCTGTCACTGCTAGATTGGTTGGTCTGGGAGCCACTGTCTACATCGGACATAGCGCCAGCAACATTGAGGCTGCTGATGTGGTGGTGTATTCCAGTGCGGTGAAGCCGGACAATCCCGAACTCAGTGCCGCTCGTGAGCTGGGCAAGCCCATCATCGCGCGTGCAGAGATGCTGGCTGAACTGATGCGCTATCGTCACGCCATCGCCATCGCCGGAACTCACGGCAAAACCACGACCACGAGTCTGGTGGCTTCGATATTTGCCGAGGCAGGTCTCGATCCTACTTTTGTGATTGGTGGTCTGCTCAACAGTGCCGGAGCCAACGCCCGCCTGGGCGAGAGTCGCTATCTGGTGGCCGAGGCCGACGAAAGCGACGCGTCCTTCCTGCATCTGCAGCCGATGGTCGCGGTAGTCACGAATATCGACGCCGATCACATGAGCACTTACGAGGGCGACTTCAATAAACTCAAGAAATCGTTCATCGAATTTCTTCACAATCTGCCGTTCTATGGTCTGGCTGTGTTGTGCACCGATGACCCGATTGTGGAAGAAATTCTACCGCTGGTGTCCCGCCCGAAGTTGACCTATGGCTTCGCGGATAGCGCTGACTATCAGATTCTTAATCTGCAGCAGAACAAGCAATGCACCGAATTCGAGATCGCGCGTCCCGAGCGCACCGGCAACCTTAAGGTGAAGCTCAGCATTCCCGGACGCCACAACGCTTTGAATGCGACCGCTGCTGTGGCCATTGCCAGTGATGAAGGCATCAGCGACGAGCACATCTGTGCGGGCCTGCAGAAATTCCAGGGTGTCGGTCGCCGCTTCGAAATTCAGGGAACTTTCCCGCTGCGCGAAGGGACTGCGATGCTGTTGGATGATTACGGACATCATCCCCGTGAAGTCGCCGCGACAGTGGCCGCTCTCCGGGGCGGGTGGCCGCAGGCGCGCCTCGTCATGATCTATCAACCGCATCGTTACACCAGAACAAAGGATCTTTACGAGGATTTCGTCAAAGTCCTGTCCGATGTGGACGTGCTGTTGATGCTCGAAGTGTATTCCGCGGGAGAGGATCCCATTCCTGGCGCCGATTCGCGCAGTCTTTGCCGCAGCATTCGCGCGCGCGGCAAGATCGATCCGGTGTTCGTGCAGGACGAAGAGGATATCCGCAAGGTGCTGACTGAGATACTGCGCGATGGCGATATCGTCATCACACAGGGCGCGGGCAGTGTCGGATTACTGGCAAAGCAGTTGAGTGAGCAGGGACTGATTCTCTGATCGGATCGCGATTATCGTCATCAATAGAGTGAAAGAGTGAATGCAGGCAATGAACGGAAAGCAGACAGCAATTGAGAAACTCGGACGCGTCGCCGTGGTAATGGGTGGCAATTCTGCCGAGCGCGAGGTGTCCCTCAAGAGTGGCAGGGCCGTGCTGTCGGCATTGCTGGAAACCGGAGTGGATGCGGTTGGCGTAGACGCGGCGAACGACTTGATCGGACAGTTGCAGAGACAGGGCGTAAACCGTGTGTTCAATGTGCTGCATGGCCGTGGTGGTGAAGACGGCACGCTGCAAGGGTTGCTGGAATTCATGAAGATTCCCTATACCGGCAGTGGTGTGCAGGCCTCTGCCCTGTCCATGGATAAAGTGCTGACCAAGCGTGTCTGGATGAGTCTCGGACTCTCAACACCCGCCTTTCAAATGTTAGCGGCCGACAGCGATTGGGCGGCCATCATTGCAGCGCTGGGTACGGCGGTGGTGAAGCCGGTTCGCGAGGGCTCCAGCATCGGTATGTCCATCGTCAGCTCGGCTGGAGAGTTGCAGGAGGCCTACGCGAAGGCAGCGGCCTATGACTCAGTAGTGATGGCCGAGCAGTATATTTCGGGATCCGAGTTTTCCGTTTCGATTCTTGGCACAGAAGTGTTGCCCGCAATCGAACTGCGCACCACACACAAGTTCTATGACTACGACGCCAAATATATCGCCAATGACACCCAGTATCTGTGCCCAGCGCCGCTTGGTTCTTCCGAGTCAGCGGAATTGGCCGATCTGAGCTGGCGCGCCTTCACTGCGATTGGCTGCAAGGGCTGGGGGCGAGTGGACGTGATGCGCGATGGTGCGGGACGCTTCTGGTTGCTGGAAGTCAATACTGTCCCAGGCATGACCGATCACAGTCTGGTGCCGATGGCTGCGCGTGCGCGAGGCCTGAGCTTCGCAGAACTGCTTCTGCAGGTTCTTATCGATACATTGAGTGAAACGACACAATGAAAACGACATTTGACAGCAACTCATTTTCCGCACGAGGCGGCATGCGTGATGTCCCACGCGGTGCTGTGCCGCTGCGCAGAAATGAGACGCAGAAAGTCGAGAAGGCTCCGGAGAAAAGCCGGACGGGGCTCCTGCTCGTTCTTCTCGCGCTGAGTCTGCTGCTGTTGCTGAGTCAGTACGCTGCCGAGATCCGTGCTCTGGTGAACAAACCTGTGCAGACAGTGTTGATGGCAAACCCTCTGCAAAGAGTGGATGAGCAGAATGTGCGCGAGGTGCTGGCCAATCATCTGAGCGTCGGATTTTTCGCCTTGGATGTGCAGGCCATCAAGACCGCTCTGGAGGCCGATCCCTGGGTCGAGAAGGTCACTATCTCCCGCATCTGGCCGGACACTCTGTCCGTGGCCATTACTGAGGAAATTGCGATTGCCCGGTGGGGTGACGGTGCTCTGCTGAACCAGTTCGGAGAGACTTTCGAGCCGTATACGATGGAGGATGATCTGGCGCTGCCCTTGCTCAATGGTCCGCAAGGGCAACAGCGTCGTGTGATGGAACAGTATCAGACCTTCAGCCAGATGCTGTTCTCATCAGGATTGCGCATCCGTGAGCTGAGTTTGAACGAGCGCGGCAGCTGGAGTCTGCGGCTGCACAACGGTGCCGAAGTCATGATCGGTCGCAACGAAGTTGTCGAAAGAATGCAGCGCTTTGTCAGCCTCTATGATCGCCACCTCTACAGTCAGCTCGATCAGATCGAGGCGTTTGATCTGCGTTACAACAATGGAATCTCAATCAGGAAAAAGACAGATATGCCAGTCGGGATAGTCTCTAAATGAATTGCATCAACACGAACAGCAGTTTGGTCGGGAACTGCAAGGAAAAAATCTTGAGTGCCGTTGACTCGGTTGGAGTTATCACATCACGGGGAGCGCGCGGGTAATGAGCGATTCAACACGCGGAAATCTGATTGTTGGTCTGGATATCGGCACCTCGAAAGTCGTCGCCATTGTGGGAGATATCAAGGCCGATGGCAGTCTCGATATCGTTGGAATTGGCAGCCACCGTTCACGCGGACTGAAGAAAGGCACCGTGGTCAACATTGAATCGACGGTGGAGTCGATTCAACGCGCGATCGAAGAGGCGGAGCTGATGGCGGGGTGTCAGATTCACTCCGTCTACGCGGGCATTGCCGGCAGTCATATTCGCAGTATGAACTCTCACGGCATCGTCGCTATTCGTGATGGGGAAGTGACACGTGCCGACATCGATCGCGTCATCGATGCAGCGCAGGCGGTGGCGATACCCGCGGATCAGAAGGTGCTGCACATTTTGCCACAGGAATACATCATCGATGCTCAGGAGGGGGTGAAGGAGCCGCTGGGAATGTCCGGCGTGCGACTCGAAGCCAAGGTGCATCTGGTGACCTGCGCAATCAACGCCGTGCAGAACATCGAGAAATGCATCAAGCGCTGCGGACTGGTCACGGAAGAGATCATTCTTGAACAACTGGCATCCAGTTATGCCGTGTTGACTGAAGACGAAAAAGAGTTGGGCGTGTGTCTCGTCGACATTGGTGGCGGCACGTCCGATATTGCCGTGTTCACCGAGGGTGCAATCCGTCATACCGGGGTAATTCCTATCGCTGGTGATCAAGTTACTAACGATATTGCTATGGCTTTGCGAACTCCTACTGAAAATGCAGATGAAATTAAGATAAAATACGCCTGTGCTTTAACTCAGCTTGCGAGTGCTGGAGAAACCATTCAAGTTCCCAGTGTGGGCGACCGGCCCCCTCGTGAATTATCACGACAAGCTTTGGCCGAAGTGGTGGAGCCACGTTACGATGAATTATTCACGTTGATCCGTGCCGAACTGCAGCGCAGTGGTTACGACAACATGCTGGCCGCCGGCATTGTACTGACAGGTGGCACGAGCAAGATGGAAGGTGTGGTGGAGCTGGCAGAGGAGATTTTTCACACACCGGTGCGGATTGGTTTTCCGCAGAACGTGAACGGTTTGTCGGACATCGTCAGGAATCCGATTTATTCAACAGGGGTTGGTTTGCTTCTCTACGGATTGAAGCAGCAACAGGACAAGGAGTATCAGGCTCCGGTCAAGGAACCCCGAGTTGGTTTGATGGAACGTATCAGCGGCTGGCTAAAGAAAAATCTTTGACCGCTTCGAATTGAAGGATTGGATTGCAAGTCATAAACCGCAGGAAGTGTTTTCAAAATTTAAAAAAAACCAGGAGGCCGTATGTTTGAATTAGTCGATAGTATTCCGCAGAGCGCAGTGATCAAAGTGATTGGTGTGGGCGGTGGCGGCGGCAACGCGGTGCGTCACATGATTGCCAGCCATATCGAAGGCGTTGAATTCGTCGGCGCCAATACAGATGCGCAGGCTTTGAACAATCTGCGCGCCAAGACTCTCCTGCAGATGGGCAGTTGCGTGACCAAGGGACTGGGAGCAGGTGCCAACCCAGAGATCGGTCGTCAGGCGGCGCTCGAAGATCGTGACGAGATTGCAGAAATTCTTGCCGGTGCTGACATGGTTTTCATCACAGCAGGTATGGGAGGAGGTACCGGCACTGGTGCGGCGCCGATCTTCGCCGAAGTGGCCAGAGAGCTGGGCATTCTGACCGTGGCTGTGGTCACCAAGCCGTTCCCCTTCGAAGGCAAGAAGCGCGCTAAGGTCGCCGAAGAAGGCATTCGCGCGTTGTCCGAGCATGTGGATTCCCTGATCACCATCCCGAATGAAAAACTGTTGTCTGTGTTGGGCAAGGATGCATCACTCCTGGATGCGTTCAAAGCGGCCAACGATGTGTTGCTCGGCGCGGTGAAAGGTATCGCCGATCTGATCATGCGTCCTGGCATGATCAACGTCGACTTTGCCGACGTACGTACAGTGATGTCCGAGATGGGCATGGCGATGATGGGGACTGGATATGCCACCGGCGTTGGGCGTGCGCGTGAAGCCGCTGAAGCCGCAATCCGCAGTCCGCTTCTCGAAGATGTCAATCTGCACGGCGCGCGCGGAATTCTCGTGAACATTACCGCAGGTGAGAACCTGTCCCTGGGTGAGTTCACCGAGGTCGGTGACACCATCGAAGAGTTTGCGTCCGATGATGCGACGGTCGTGGTTGGAACGGTGATCGATCCGGACATGGGTGATGAAATTCGCGTCACTGTCGTAGCGACCGGTCTTGGTCTGCGTGCTGCAGTCACTGCTGCACCAATCAAGATGGTGGAGACAGTCCCGGCGCCCAAGGCTGTGGTGACGGACTATCGTCAGCTGGATCGCCCGGTGACGATGAGAACTCGTCCAGCGTCTGCTCATACGATGCCGCAGACTGGTCTCGCCAGAGCGGTGGGGTCTGATGCCGATATGGACTACCTGGATATTCCCGCTTTCCTGCGCCGTCAGGCGGATTGATCAGAAGGCAGTGTCAAGTTTCAAGCAAGGTTGGATCGGTCGGTGCCGTAGTTCGACTGACAGTTCGACTGGCTGTACGACTGAATGGATGGACCGGGGATTTCCGGAGATTCTCTGAGTCTCCAGAACTCCGGGGAAAGCCCGGAGGCATCCGGTGAAGAGTTGGGTTATGACATGATCTTTGCTATCATCCGGCCTGCGCTGGAGCGGCAAGACACGCAGGCATCACATTTAAAAAAACGGGAATGACGACACCTATGCTTAAACAAAGAACCTTGAAAAACGTGATCAGAGCGACCGGCGTTGGCCTGCACACCGGCGAGAAAGTCTATCTGACACTGCGCCCCGCTCCTGTGAATACAGGCATTATCTTCACCCGTACGGATCTCGATCCGATGGTGGAGATTCCGGCCAAGGCCGTTTATGTGGGAGATACCACCCTTTCAACCACACTGGTGAAAGGCGATGTCAGGATTTCCACGATCGAACACCTGATGTCTGCAATGTCGGGTCTGGGAATCGACAATGCGTATATCGATGTCAGTGCGCCCGAAGTGCCGATCATGGACGGCAGTGCCGGTCCTTTCGTATTTCTCATTCAGTCCGCCGGTATCGAAGAGCAGCCGGCATTGAAGAAATTCATCCGCATCAAGAAGACCTTGCGCCTGGAAGATGGTGACAAGACTGTCAGTCTTGAGCCATTCGATGGTTTCAAGGTGAGCTATACACTGCTTTACGATCATCCTGTTTACAGAAAGTACACCAAGACGGCGAGTGTGGATTTTTCCAGCACCTCTTTCGTGAAAGAAGTGAGTCGTGCGCGGACCTTTGGTTTCATGCATGAGTTTGAAGAGCTGCGTAATCGCAATCTGGCGCTGGGCGCGAGCATGGACAACGCCATTGCGGTCGGCGATTACAAAGTGCTGAACGAAGACGGTCTGCGTTATGAAGACGAGTTCGTGAAGCACAAGATTCTGGATTCCATAGGCGATCTCTACCTCACCGGCCACAGCCTGATCGGGGAGTTCAAAGGATATAAATCTGGACACGCCCTGAATAATGCATTATTAAGAGCGCTTGAAGTAAACAAAGACGCCTGGGAAATTGTCAGTTTCGATAACGATCTAAACGTACCAATTTCCTACATGAAGCCCGTATTGGCAGCCTGATACAGAAGTTTTGCCGTTATTCTTTGCTAACCCGTTGTTTTTTGGGTGTTAGTTTGACGCGTTGCTGCCTTGCCCGATTCAGGTGTTCTGGTACACGTATTTTGAGAACCGCCTGAGCATGAAAGTCATACTCGTTGACCAGCGCCACGGTCATACACGCACCATTGTCCTGAAAGGATGGCTGAAAGGCCTCCTTTCGGTGTGCATTCTGGGTGCGCCGGTTGCGTTGGGCTACCTCGGCTATCAGGTGGCCGTCTCTCACGACCCTCAGGAGTATTCCCTCGAAACGGCCTTGCAATGGGATGAGGAGATTGAGTCTCAGTCCGATGCCGTTGCCCGTCTGAAGCTGGAGTCTGAGGAGCAACTCGAAGCCCTCACCTTGCGTCTGGCCATGTTGCAGGCTCGTCTCTTGCGGCTCGAGGCGGTGGGCGGGCGCATTACGGCCGTCGGTGGGCCATTCGTAGAGGACACGGAAAGCTACACTCCTCCTGATTTCATTGATGCGATTGCTGACCTTGAAGCGCAGATTGCCGATCGTGCACAGCAACTGGAGATTCTTGAAGGCCTGATGGCCGAGGGGCAGTTCGTGGCCGACGCCTCTCTGGCTGGCGGCCCCGTCAAGCAGGGGTGGATATCCGCGCCATTCGGTCGTCGCACAGACCCCTTCAATGGTCAGCTTGCCTGGCACACGGGCATAGACTTTGCGACCGCCGAGGCCGGGGCAGACATTGTCTCTGTCGCTGCTGGCGTGGTCACCGCCGCAGGTGAACGTGAGAGTTATGGTCTTGCGGTGGATATCGATCACGGCAATGGCTATGTGACTCGTTACGGCCATGCAGAGAAGCTGCTGGTTGATGTTGGCGAGATCATCATGAAGGGGCAGGCCATTGCCCTGGTCGGCAGCACGGGGCGCTCCACAGGCCCGCACGTCCACTTCGAAGTCTACAAAAACGGCAGGGTCATCGACCCGGCATCCTACATCCGCAGAACTATCCGCTAAGCCTCCAGGCTTCATTTCATGGCGCTGCCACTGCCCTCCGGCGCAGATTGGCTGTTCCATGGCGTCAATTATTTTGTTCCGGGTTTTCGCAAACCGGTCCCCTGTTCAGACCACGAGATGAGTTAAAAAACGATCATGGATTTCAAATTCTTAAAGGCAATTTTTGGCAGCAGCAATTCCAGACAGCTCAAGAGGCTGCAGAAGAACGTATTAAAAATCAATGCGCTGGAGGCCGAATTCGAGGCGCTCGACGATGTTCAGTTGAAGGCGAAGACGGCAGAGTTCAAGCAGCGCTTCGACAAGGGCGAGACCCTGGATCAACTGTTGCCAGAGGCATTCGCAGTGGTTCGCGAGGCCAGCAAGCGCACGATGGGTATGCGGCATTTCGACGTGCAACTGATAGGCGGCATGGTGCTGCACGAGGGCAATATTGCGGAAATGAAGACGGGTGAGGGCAAGACGCTGGTAGCGACGCTGCCTGCCTACCTCAACGGACTGACCGGCCTTGGGGTGCATATCGTCACCGTCAACGATTATCTCGCCGCGCGAGACGCCAACTGGATGCGTCCTCTCTATGAATTCCTGGGCCTGACCGTAGGGGTCATTGTCGCGGGCCAGTCTCCCGAGCAGAAACGCGCGGCCTATGAAGCGTCCATCAGCTACGGCACCAACAATGAATTCGGTTTCGATTACCTGCGCGACAACATGGCCTTCCGTCTCGAGGACAAGCTGCAGAAGAAACTGAACTTCGCTATCGTCGACGAGGTGGACTCCATCCTCATCGACGAGGCGCGTACTCCATTGATTATCTCCGGTGCCGCTGAGGACAGCTCCAAGCAATACCTTGCCATCAATGCGTTGATACCGAAACTGGAGAAGGGCGCACCGCGTCCCGAAAAAACCGGATTCGGTCTGGATCGGGAAAACGAGTTTGTCGAGACAGGGCACTTCCTGGTGGATGAAAAGTCCCGCCAGGTCGAACTCACGGAGGCGGGGCACGAGTTGCTCGAACACCTGTTGACCGAGAAAAAGATGCTCAATGAAGGAGAGAGCCTCTATGCGGCCACCAACCTCGGGCTGCTGCACCACATTCATTCTGCGTTGAAGGCTCACTACCTGTTTCACAAGGACGTGGAATACATCGTTCAGAACAAGAAGATCGTGTTGATCGACGA
The DNA here is from genome assembly GCA_038059145.1 of Pseudomonadota bacterium. GTDB lineage: Bacteria > Pseudomonadota > Gammaproteobacteria > Pseudomonadales > Pseudohongiellaceae > UBA5078. The sequence continues at coordinate 6,817 of JBBTKA010000184.1, read as the reverse complement.
ACACACCGGCCGCACGATGGAAGGTCGTCGCCTCTCCGAAGGCTTGCATCAGGCCATCGAGGCCAAAGAAGGGCTGGCGATTCAGAGCGAGAGTCAGACACTGGCGTCAACGACCTTCCAGAATTATTTCCGACTGTACGGGAAGCTGTCCGGCATGACCGGTACCGCCGATACCGAAGCCTTTGAGTTCAAGCAGATTTACAATCTCGACGTCGTGGTCATCCCCTCCAACCGTCCGATGCAGCGTATCGACAAGAACGATCTGATTTTCCTGACCATGCCTGAGAAGTTCGAAGCCATCGTTCGTGATATCAAGGAGCTCAGTGCCAAAGGGGCGCCAGTACTGGTCGGCACCGCGTCGATCGATACCTCGGAAACCCTGTCGGCCTTCCTCAAGAAGGAGAAGATCGAGCATGAGGTGCTGAACGCCAAATTCCACGAGAAGGAGGCTTACATCATCGCGCAAGCCGGTCGTCCTGGTGTCGTCACCATCGCGACCAACATGGCCGGTCGTGGTACCGACATCGTGTTGGGTGGCAATCCGGAGCATGAGATTGCGGCACTGGAAAATCCGACACCGGAACAGATCGAGCAGGTGCGTGCACGCTGGCGCGAGCGTCATCAGCAGGTTCTGGATGCCGGTGGTCTGCACATCATCGGCACCGAGCGCCATGAATCCCGCCGCATAGACAACCAGTTGCGTGGTCGTTCGGGACGTCAGGGGGACCCGGGCTACTCCCGATTCTACCTGTCGCTGGAAGATAACCTCATGCGCATTTTTGCATCCGAGCGGGTGAAGAATTTCATGCAGGCACTGGGCATGGAGCGGGGCGAGGCCATCGAACACAGCATGGTGTCGAAGTCGATCGAGAAGGCCCAGCGCAAAGTCGAGGGTCGCAACTTCGACATTCGCAAGCAGCTGCTGGAATATGACAACGTCGCCAATGACCAGAGAACGATTGTGTACCGTCAGCGCAATGAGCTGATGGCCAGCACCAACGTCTCGGACCTGATTGCCAGCATGCGTCAGGAAGTGGCGCAACAGGTGGTCGGCAACCATATCCCTCCGCAGAGTGTGCCGGAACAATGGGATGTTGAGGGCCTGGAACAGGCAATTGAAGCACAGTTCGCAATGAAGCTGCCCGTACAACAGTGGCTGGATGAAGATGAAAAGCTCTTTGAAGAAACTCTCAAAGAGAAAATCATTGCCGTGCTGAACGAAGACTACGACAGGAAGAAGGCGATCGTCGGTGAGAAAATGCACCTGCTGGAGAAGCAGATTGTGCTGCAGATTCTGGATAATCTTTGGAAGGAACACCTGGCTGCCATGGATCAATTGCGTCAGGGAATTTTCCTGCGCGGCTATGCGGGCAAGAATCCGAAGCAGGAGTACAAGCGCGAGGCGTTCACGTTATTCCAGGATTTGCTTTCCAATCTGCAGCATGAAGTCGTGCGCTTCCTGAGTCATGTGCAGATCCGCACAACCGAAGAAATCGATGCGCTGGAGAAGCAGCGCGAAGAGGAGCGTGCCCGCGAGAAGATGAAGTTCGAGCATGCTCAGGCGCTCTCCTTGCAGCAGGAGGCGCAGGCCGCCGCAGCGGAGCTGATACCGCAGCAGGCCGCCGACAATACCCCCTTCGTCCGCGACGACAAGAAAGTAGGGCGTAATGATCCCTGCTTCTGTGGATCCGGCAAAAAATTCAAACAGTGTCACGGGAGATTGAGTTGAGCAACATGAGTGAATCTCACATCAAGGCAGAAGATCTGCACAGAGTGGAAGGTGTTCGCGTCGCAGCGGTGCAGGCAGGTGTTCGTTACAAGAACAGACTGGATCTGGTGGTAATGGAAATTGCACCTGATTCCACGGTGGCAGGCGTATTTACACGCAATGCGTTCTGCGCCGCGCCGGTACAGTTGTCTCGAAAGCACCTGAAAGACAGTGGCGGGCAGATCCGCTATCTGTTGATCAACACCGGAAATGCCAATGCAGGAACGGGGCAGAAGGGCCTCGACGATGCATTGTCCTGCTGCACAAGCCTTGCAGCGCAGGCGGGGGTTCCAGTCAGCGGCGTGCTGCCGTTCTCGACCGGGGTGATCGGGGAGAACCTGCCCGTCGACAAGATCGTGGCCGGCGTTCCCAACGCACTGAATGCGCTGGGTGACAACTGGCTCGACGCTGCCAAAGGCATCATGACCACCGACACACGCCCCAAGGCGCGCTCGGTAGTGGTCAATTGCAAAGGACGTCCAGTGACCATCACCGGCATCGCCAAAGGCGCGGGCATGATCAAGCCCAACATGGCGACCCTGCTCAGTTTCGTGTTTACGGATGCAGGCATCGCTCAACCGTTGTTGCAGAAGTTGCTGAACGCTGTGGTGGATCAATCATTCAACAGGATCACGGTGGATGGCGATACGTCTACCAACGATTGCTGTGTCCTGGTGGCCACGGGCAAGAGCGGCGTGAGCCTCAGCGAGACGGATCTCGCGGTCGCGTCGGACTTCGAAGATGCGCTGCAGGCGCTGGTCAAGGAGCTGGCGAAGGACATCATTCGCGATGCCGAAGGCGCGAAGAAATTTGTCACTGTCGATATCCAGGGTGGTGCCGACACCGGCGAGTGCCTGAAGGTCGCCTATGCGATTGCCGAGTCGCCGCTGGTAAAGACAGCGCTGTCCGCCTCTGATCCGAATTGGGGGCGCATTCTGGCCGCCATTGGCAGAGCCGGACTGCATGAGCTGGATGTGGGGCGCATCTCCATTCGTCTGGGTGACGTCTACATCGTCGAGAATGGCACGTTGGCGACCAGCTACAGCGAGGCGCTCGGACAGGCCGAGATGAGCAAACCGGCTATCGACATCACGGTCGATCTGGCGCGGGGCAATGCCCGCGAAATCGTGTGGACCTCCGATCTGTCCGAGGAATATGTCCGCATCAACGCCAGCTATCGCAGCTGAAACCAGCGCCCGGCAGGCACTCATGACGGGAACGGAAGCGCAGCGAGTTATCCATGTGGCTGTGGGTGTCATTGTTGACGCTGCCGGGCGCGTGCTGATCGCCCTGCGTCCAGAGGGCGTTCATCAGGGCGGCCTCTGGGAGTTTCCAGGTGGCAAGTGTGAACCCGGCGAAGGCGTCGAAGACGCATTACGCCGGGAACTGCACGAGGAGCTGGGAATTACAGTGCTTCGTCAGCAGCCTCTCTGCATGATCCGTCATCATTACGGTGACAAGGAAGTCCTCCTCGATGTCCATCGTGTCGACCGGTTCTCCGGAGACCCGGTGGGGCGGGAAGGACAGCCGATCCGCTGGGCCAGCGTCGATACCCTGGAGCCGACGCAGTTTCCCGCCGCCAACCGTCCGATCATCAAACGTCTACAGTTACCCCGGATAGTTGCCATTACCGGTTCGGCGCGCAGCGACGAGGATTTTTTCGATCGTCTGGCACGACTGCTCGAAACCTCACCGACTCTGCTGCAATTGCGCTGTCCCGAGCTGGATAGCTCCGCATTGCGTGAGAGAGCGGAGCGCTGCTTGCCGCTTTGTCGTCGTCAGGGTGTCCGCCTGCAGATCAACGCAGATCCGTCGCTGCTTGGCGGGCTGGACGTGGATGGAGTGCATGTCAACGCGCGCACTCTGATGATGCTGCAACATCGACCCGTGGCCGACACTCAGCTATTCAGCGCCTCCTGCCATAATCTCGCGGAACTGCGTCAGGCCGAGACGCTGCAAGCCGATTTTGCCTTCCTTTCTCCCGTTGCCGCGACTGCGTCACACCCTGAACAGGCAGCGCTCGGATGGCCGGCATTCTGCGCCCTGGCCTCAGCCGTGCATGTGCCGATCTACGCTCTTGGTGGTCTCGGCCCTCAGGATATAGAGACGGCGCTCGAGTATGGCGCTGCGGGGATTGCCGGAATTTCGGCATTCTGGCCCTCAGAGTGTGAGTCAAATCACCGCTTTGTCCGGTAATGGGTTGAATTTATTAGCTTTAGGCGCATAATCCGGAGTGCAATCACCCTCCATCAAGGGACATCATCAAGGGACACCATCAAGGGATAAGGCAATGACAGCAGGCATATTCAGGACGCTTCTGGCGAGGATCATCCGTTTGGAGGTGTCGCCGCGCCGTGGGTGGCATAGCGGAATGTTTTCCGGAAGCCTGCTGGTTGTTGCAATGCTGGCGGTCTGCAGCTCCGTTTTCGCCGATCAAGCGGTCATGATTGATCAGGGGGTGCTGGTCGAAGCGAATCCCAAGGCCGGTGAGCCCGCCGTGCGCGCCACCTACAGAACCAGCGATGGCTGGGCCGTCACCAGTCCTACTTACATCGACACTGTGGTGATGGTGTTCGATTTTGGTAACGCGAAGTCGGTCAGCCAGGCCATTGTCAATTTGCCAGTGGAGGCCGTTTACCCCCGCAATGGCACGGCACCGATGAAGTTGTTTGCGTTTGCAGATGACGGAGCCATCGACCTGTTCGACTATGCCTCTGGCGGTGTCCGGCCTGCGGCCGAATTCGATGCGGTGGCGGCCTCAACCGGTGATGCGTCAACGTTGAGTTTCAATGTCACCAGCGTGGTAAACGCCATCCTTCCCCAAAGCCGCTTCGTCGGCATTCGCGTGCAGAGCGGTGTCGCGCCCAAGGATGTCAAAGCAGGTTTCCCGGTGTGGACAGGTGTGAAATTCCGTCCGCTTTACAGCATGAGTTTTTCCACGGGCACGCCGGCTCCACTGCCCGTCGATCGCCCGCGCTTCGACGGGTTGACCTTGTCCGTTCCGGGGCTCAGCGCGCCGGGTGTTGGCGACTTCAATATCGTGATGACACTCACCGATCTCGAGAGCTCGCAGTTCGTGCTGCGATCTGCGTTGGACATCACGCCCCCAGGTGCTATCAACATCCCCGGGCGCAGAGGGATGAATTTGCTGGATTGCTCGGCCTTCACTGCACCGCCAGGGTCACAAACGCTGACTCCCGGCGCTCCGGCCTTTACCTCCAGTACCGGCATTCTGGATGTGCCTTCTGCCATCTTCGGCGGCCGCGAATACAGCATCAGGTTGCAGTACGTCGCAGGCAGCAACCCGATGCGCTTCAATATGCTGTCGCTCACCGAGGTCCCAGCGGGGACCGTGGCTCCCGCGCCCACACTGGTGCAATTTGGCGGCAGCCTGATTACCGAGCCCTCGCAGGACTTCATTCCCCTTTGCCATGGCTGGGTGTTGATCGGTGACACGGCGAAGAACGCCCTGGTGGAGCGCAACGTGATTTCGGGCGAGACCGGCGCAACCTACAAGTTCAACACCATCCCCGACCAGATGCTGCTCGATGCGCAGTCCGGGACGGTCTATCTCACGACGCACCCCGCCAGCCAGCGCATGTATCAGCTGGATATTCCCTCCGGGGCTTATACCTTCCATCGTCTGCGTCAGGGTGGCCGCGATTTCATTCCACGCGACATGGCCCTCGGCGAAGACGGCAAGGTCTTCACACTGCTGTTCGATCCGGTATACGAGCTGGAGGAGAATGGCCCGGCAGAAGAGGGGTTGTGGATGGGATTGTTCAACAACGAAGGGGAACCCGAGATCGACGCAATCCCGTTGTTGTCACCTGTAAGGATCGAGTACGACCGGCTCAAGAAGCATCTGTTTCTGACCACCGAGTCCAACCTGGTGACCTTCGATTTCGATACCCTGACCCAGAGCCTGACCTTTGTCCCGGGCACGGACATCCCGGTGGGCAGCGGCTGTACCGACTTCAGCATTTCCCCTGACGGTGAGCGTCTCGCCTATGCCTGCCCGCAGGGCAACGAGGCAACGCCCCACACCAGCATCGTTGACATGGACCCACGGGAATACTACGACTCGGACGGCGAATGGTTGCTGGAGGGTGCGCCCGTAAGTGCGACCTTCGATAGTACCGGTGCAACGCTGATTGCCACCGACGGCACGAAAATCTATTTCTTCGACGCCGCCAGGCATCTGCTGTTGAAGAGCTATCCGCTGGGCTTCCCGTCTGGTGAAGTGGTGAAGAAAATCCGCCTGTCCATGGATGGGAAATTGCTTCTGGTATTCATGGAGGCCGCGCTTAACGCGTCCACGGGCAAGATCTACTGGGTGCCGATGCCGAGTCTCACGCCGCAGTAAGCATTGCTGATCGCGTCACTCGTCCTCGTCCTCTTCGGGGAGCACGCTCTCGCCAGGAATCGTGTTCCTCTCACTCGCCCATTCTCCAAAGTCGATCAGCTTGCAGCGCCGCGAGCAGAACGGACGGTAGGGACTGGCCTCCGACCAGATCACAATCTCTTTGCAGGTCGGGCAATTTACCTTCAGTACTCTTTCTGTCATGTCACTCACTCTGTCGAACGTGATGAGGCGCTTAGTGCCGTGTAGCGCTGATGCATGGCGCGTACCTTGTTTTCCAGCTGGCTCAGATCGCCGTCATTGAGAATGACATCATCCGCTCTGGCCTGGCGTTGCGAGCGACTCCACTGCGTGGCCATGATGGCAGCGACCTCCTCTGGTGTGGTGCGGTCGCGCAGACGGGTTCGCTCTACCTGCTGCGCTTCAGGTGCGTCGATCAGCAGGACGCGGTCCGCAAGCGCATCCTGGCCAGTCTCCAACAACAACGGTGACGACAGAATCGCGTAAGGCGAACCAGGCGTGTGCAAACGTTGCACGATCTCGTGGCGAATCAGAGGATGCAGCAGGCTTTCCAGCCATTGCCGCTCTGTCGGAGTCGCGAAGACGCGCTGCCGCAATGCTGCCCGGTCCAGATTACCGTCCGGCTTCAGTACCTGCTGACCAAAATGCTCTGCGATGATTGGTAG
>JBBTKA010000183.1:0-5376 GCA_038059145.1 Pseudomonadota bacterium | reverse complement strand
AACTGGGAAATGGTCAGAAAAATTTCAGTCGATTCTGCCACCATGATGAACAAGGGGTTGGAAGTTATCGAGGCATGCTTCCTGTTCGGTGTCGGACCGGAGCATGTTGAAGTGTTGATCCATCCGCAGAGTATTGTGCACTCGATGGTGGAATACATGGATGGATCTGTCATTGCTCAGCTTGGCAGCCCCGATATGCGCATCCCTATCGCCTATAGCCTCGCCTGGCCTCAGCGTATCAGTTCCGGAGCCTCTTTCCTGGACCTTACCCGACAGGCGGACCTGCAGTTTTTCGCCCCGGACCTGGAACGCTTCCCATGCCTGCGACTGGGGATGGAGGCGGCCGCGAAGGGCGGCACAGCTCCTACTATTCTCAATGCCGCCAATGAAGTAGCGGTCGAGTCTTTTTTGAGTGGCAAGATCAGTTTCAAAGACATTCCTGCTATCATCGCCGCCGTCCTGGCACAAATGTCTTGTGACAAAGCGGACTCTATCGATATCATTCGACAGGCTGATGAGCAGGCAAGGGCGGCTGCCCGGCGGATAATCACCGAAATGGAATTGGGTAACGGCTTGTCTGCACCCACAGGTTTGAAGCAGTAATCAATATGGCTCAACAACTGGTTATCAATGTGCTCGCCCTGATCGTCACCCTTGGCATTTTGGTGACTATCCACGAATTTGGTCATTTCTGGGTGGCGCGTCGTTGTGGAGTCAAGGTGTTGCGTTTCTCAATAGGTTTTGGCAAGGCGGTCAAGACCTGGGTTGGGCGAGACGGAACAGAATATGTGATCGCCCCGATTCCTCTTGGTGGCTACGTCAAGATGCTGGGTCAGGAAGATGCCAGTGTCACCGATGCTGACAGCATTCCAGAAAGCCAGAAACACCTCTCGTTCTCCTCCAAACCTCTGTGGCAGCGAATGGCTATTGTTGCCGCCGGTCCAGTCGCCAATTTTCTTCTCGCCATTCTCGTGTTCTGGTTTGTCAATGTGCTCTACGGTCTCACTGGCACGGCGCCTGTTCTTGCCAATGTTGTGAAGGATTCACCTGCCTATCAGGCGGGGCTGCAATCTGGAGATGAGCTGGTCGCGATCGATGGGGTAGAGACCACAATCTGGGAACAGGTCACCATGCAGTTGTTGGCCAGACTGGGTGAGACTGGCGAGCTGAATATCAGTGCCATTCCCGCTGGCGCCAGCGCCCCCCGCGACTATGTCATTCCTCTGCAGAGTTGGGAGTCCGATAATGCTGAACCCAATCCGTTAAGTTCATTAGGCTTCGTTCAATACGAGATCCCGCCGGTGATCGAGGGTGTGGTTGCCGATGGCGCAGCAGACGCCGCAGGCATGCAGGCCGGAGATCGAATTGTGGCGGCTGGCGATCAAGCGATCAGCGGTTGGGTGCAATGGGTGCAACTTGTGCGCGAGAGCCCTCAGAAGCCGATGCAGGTAGTGGTGCAGCGTGGGGATGCGGAGGTCACGTTAAGCCTGACGCCGGAGCTCAGTACGGCAGAGGATGGCACCCCGATCGGGCTGATAGGTGCCTATGTTCAGGAGTTCGACCTGTATGCCAGTCTGCCCGAAGGCCGTGTGCGTGAAGTCAATTACAACGTCCTGACCGCCATCGCACCGGCCATCCAGGAAACCTGGGAAAAATCTGTTTTCGTACTCGACTCCATGAAGAAGATGGTAGTCGGGTTGATTTCCGTCAAGAACATCAGTGGCCCCATTACCATCGCTCAAGTGGCGGGCGAGACAGCCTCTTATGGGCTTGAGGTCTATCTCGGCTTCCTCGCAGTGCTCAGTATCAGTCTCGGGGTGTTGAATTTGTTGCCAATCCCTGTGCTGGATGGAGGGCATCTGTTGTACTACGGAATCGAGGCCATTATCAGACGCCCGGTGCCTGAGAGGGTGCAGGCGATGGGATTGCAGCTGGGGTTGCTGTTGATCTCCGGCATTATGGTTCTGGCAATTTATAACGATGTCAGTCGGCTCTTGTGACAGTTTCCCGTGACCCCGGAGTTCCCTCTGTATACCACTCACTTTCCATTCGAAATTATCAGCGATCAGGTTCACGCCTGAAGAAAATTCATGAATAGATCTTTATTGACCACCTTGATTCTGTCGAGCATTGCCTCGACAGCGGCCTACGGGCAGAACTTCGTCATCGAAGACATCCAGATTGACGGGCTGCAGCGCATATCGTCGGGCGTCGTGTTTGGATTGTTGCCAGTCGGAATCGGTGATGAGGTCAGCGACCAGGTGCCGGCCGATATTATCCGTGCGATTACCGCGTCGGAATACTTTGAAGAAGTCGAAGTATCCCGTGAGGGCAATGTTCTCTTCATCACCGTGTTGGAACGTCCTTCAGTCAGTGAGATCAATATCACTGGCAACAAGGTGCTGAAGACAGAAGACATTCTCGAAAACATGAGTACGGCGGAAATTACCGAAGGCGGCATCTTTACGCGTGCGACGCTGGAGGCGATTCGTCAGGGTATTCAGGAAGTCTATTCAGGTCGTGGACGTTATGGCACCACGGTGGATATCGAAGTTGAAGAGCAGCCGCGTAATCGCGTCGCAATCAACATGACTGTGAACGAGGGCAAAGAGAGCCGCATCCAGTACATCAACATCGTTGGCAACAACGCGTTTGAAGACGAGGAGTTGTTGCGCCTGTTTGAACTTGGCGTCAAGCCATGGTATCTGCCGCTCAGTGGTCGCAACAAGTATTCGAGCGAGCAGCTGGAAGGGGATATTGAGCGCCTCACCTCCCATTACATGGATAACGGCTACGTCCAATTCAACATTGATTCCACACCGATTTCGATAACGCCTGACAACGAGCAGATCTATATCACCATCAACGTGACGGAAGGCGAGAAATACGTCGTCAATGAAGTCAACCTGGCGGGTGATCTCGTAAATGCAGAAGCGATCCTGCGCGCTTACACCGTCGTGGCCTCTGGGCAGACGTTTTCGCAGGCGCTGGTCACCGCGACCGAAGAATACATGACCCAGGTACTGGGCAACTTTGGCTACGCCTTTGCGGAGGTCAACGGTGTCCCCGAGATCAACGACGAAGACAAGACTGTCGATGTCACGTTCTTCGTGGAGCCGGGTAACCGAACCTATGTGAATCGCGTCAATTTTGTGGGCAACTCGGCGACAGCGGATGATGTCTTGCGCCGCGAGATGCGGCAGTTGGAAGGAGCGCCGGCGTCGAGTCAACTGATCGAGTTGTCGAAGGTGCGTCTGGAGCGTCTCGGATATTTCTCGACGGTCGAGGTGGAGACAATTGAGCTGCCGGGCGTCGAGGACCAGGTCGATGTTGAGTACACGGTCGAAGAGCAGAATTTCAGCAATATCTCATTCAGCGTCGGCTCCGGCGGTGGTGGTGATTTCTTCATCAGCTCATCACTGGAAGCGCAGAATTTTCTAGGCACCGGGCGAACAGTCGGTGTCGGCATCAACAAGAGCACGTTCCAGAAGAGTTTGAATTTCAATTATCTGGACCCTTATTTTACAGCCGACGGTGTCAGCAGGGGCTTCAACGTTTTCCTGCAGGAAGAGGAATCGCCCTTCAATATCGCGAGCTTCTCGACCAAGTCTTATGGTGGCTCGTTCAATTTTTCCTACCCTATCAGCGAAGTTCAGCAGATAGGCTTCAATATTGGTTACACCCACACTGAGCTCAGTTCGGGTGGATTTTCCGTACAGGAAATTGAGTCGAGTCCCAAGTTCTTCGAGGGGATTGATCGTTACATTATCAGTCCTCCCAATGCCAATCCTTTTGACGGGCCTGTGACCGACGGAGTGACCGGTCTGGTCTCGGCTTTACCATTCGAGTATCAAGGCTTGAATCCGGATCCGGGTTTTATCGATCTGCACGGGACGGTTTTCGACAATGTGACCTTCTCCACCAACTGGTTGCGTAGCACATTGAACAGGGGGCAATTGCCCACCGATGGCACGTTCCAGCAATTATCATTTGAAGTCACCATGCCGGGTAGCGATCTTGAGTATTACAAGTTCAACTACTCAGGTCAGTTCTACCGACCGCTGATTGGCGACTTCGTGTTTGCGGGTCGTGCCAATATTGGCTACGGTGGCGGCTATGGCAATACCACTGGGCTGCCATTCTTCCAGAATTTCTTTGCCGGTGGCCTTTCCGCGAATGGAATTGTGCGGGGCTTTGAAGAAAACAGCCTTGGTCCGCGCAGTACCGACCCTCGGCGATTCCTGACGGGTTCCACCAGTCTGGTGCGAGATGCGAACGGCAACATCGTGCGCGACGAGAGCGGCATGGCTGAGATCGATCCGAATCTTTTTGGCTACGAAACGGAGCCGGTACTCGACGCCAATGGCAATCAGATGCTCGATGCCAATGGCAATCCGCAGGTAAAAATTGCCGTGGAGAGTGTGGCGTTGAATCAGCAATTAGACGCTTTTGGGGGTAATATATTGACCACCGGTAGTGTAGAATTGCTGTTCCCTCTGCCTTTTGTGACTGACAGGAGCAGGGTGCGCTCATCGCTTTTCATTGACGCAGGTAACGTTTTCTCGTCAAATTGCACGCAAAGTCGGAGCCTGCTGAATAATTGCAGCGACTTTGACATGGGTGAATTCCGATATTCAGCGGGTGTCAGTGTGACCTATTTGTCACCCTTTGGTCCGCTGACGTTTTACCTCGCGAAGCCATTTACTCGTGATGAAAATGACGAGGAAAAGAATTTCGATTTTACAATTGGCGCGGGCTTTTAAAATACAACAAGAGAACAATGGTGCCACTGCATCATTTGTCGCGTGATCTGGAGAGTAGATTGTGAGAGTAATGAAGAAAATATTGGTGTGTGCTGCGTTTCTGTTGGCGTCAGGTTCGGCTTTGGCTCAGCAGCCTGTAGTGGGAGTGGTCAATCTGGAGCAGGCCCTGTTCAACTCTACAGCGGCTCAGGAGTTGCAGGCTGTTATTCAGGAAGAGTTCAAGGATGATCAAACACGTGCTGAAACGTTGAACACGGAGCTGACCGAGCTGGTGGAAAAGGCTCAGCGCGATGAGTCCATTATGAGCGATGCCGAGAAACGCAAGCTCAGTTCCGATGCCCAGGAGAAGCAGGTTCAACTGCAGATGATCTCCGAACGCGTACAGGCTGCGCTGCAAGAGCGCAATCAGGCATTCATCGAGCGCTTGAACCGGCTCCAGGGCGAGTACGCGTACCGGCTGCCGACCGAGGCGGAGTGGGAATACGCCTCTCGCGGCGGAACGCCTTCGAGCTTCCCATTCTCGTTCGGATTCCACAGGACGAACGAGTTGGATGTTTACGCTTGGTACGACCCGAACTCCGGCCACCGCACTCGCGCGGTGGCGACCAGAAAA
>JBBTKA010000182.1:0-5370 GCA_038059145.1 Pseudomonadota bacterium | reverse complement strand
TTCGCGAAGCAGTGAACGTGCCATGGACTCAACAGCAGAGTCAGGAGCAATCGCCTGTCGGGCTCCGACACGCAAGGCCTGTTCACGGCGAGCCGCAACACCCTCCACCGCCGTCAGATCGGCCAGTGGAAAGCGCGCCAACAGGCTCGTCAGCAACAAACCCACCACGCCCTGCCCCAGCACCGCGACTCGCTCGCCAATGGCGGGCGCGCCGTCCTGCACCAGATTCACGGCCGTTTCCATGTTGGCCAGAAACACGGCCGCCTCGGGCTCTATGTCATTCGGCAACACGATGACGCTGGCGGGCGTTGCGAGAAAATGACTCGCATGCGGCTGAAACGAAAACACCCGCTTTCCCATCCACTCGGGATCGACACCCTCTCCAGTCTGCTGCACAACACCAACGCTGGCGTAGCCGTATTGCAGGGGATAGGTCGCGGCACCTTGCAGAGCATCCAGGCTGGCATCGAGCGTCATGGCGCCGGGAATCTGCCCACGATAGACCAGCATCTCGGTGCCCGCACTGATCGCCGAACACAGCGCTTTAACGAGCAATTCGCCTGCCGCAGGCAGCGGCAATAAATGTTCACGCACTTCTACCGAGAAGGGTTTGGTGAACCACAATTGTTGTGCGATTTGTGGTTGCGCCAGCGTGGATTGCTCCGCAGCTGCACTCATCACGACACCCCCTCATAGTGCAAGTTACCCCACAGAATCACATCGTCTCCGAGCCTGCCGCTGAACACCGGCGCGATCCTCGGCAGCTGCGCCTTCGCAGCGATGCCAAGGTCACCGACCGCCTTGTAGCCACCCACCAGTGTGGGCGCCACTGTCAGCACCAGCGCGTCGACCAGCCGCTCCCGCAGGAACGCGGTGATGACATTGGCACCGCCCTCCACCATCAGGCTGCGAATGCCTCGGCAACGCAACTCCTGCAGCGCCTGATGCAGGCACACGCGCCCTTCGGCGTCGCCGGGCAGGGTAATGATCTCCAGCGAGGAATCCACCAGCTCTGCACCACTGCGACTGGTGAGCACCCAGCAGCGCTTATCGGCGAGATGGCACAGCCGCGCCGCCGCAGGAATTCTCAGCTGACTGTCAAGCACAATGGGTTGTGGATTGGGGCCTGGCGGCGTCGGGCCGGACCACTGCCGCACATTGAGCTGCGGATCGTCCGAGAGCACCGTGCCGATGCCCACCAGAATACCGTCGTGCTGGCTGCGCAGGTGATGGGTCAGACGCGTGGATTCTTCGCCACTCAGGGCGAGCGGCTGGCCGGTTCGCAAGGTGATGCTGCCGTCCCAGCCCTGCGCATAACTAAGTGTGACAAATGGCCGTTCGTGCTGGGAAAAACTCTCCCGGCTCGCGGCCAGCCAGCGCTCAATTTGCTGATTGAGGTGCATGGGGTTCACTGACTTTTTTTTCGGAGACTGGCGCGGAATAGCCCGGCCGTGGTGCCAGCAGATGATCCATGCGGCGGGCCTTGGTCAGCAGGTACTGTTCGTTCTCGGGATTCACGGCACCTTCCAGCGACACGCGCGCAGTCACGCGAATGCCTTCGGCTTGCAACGCTTCAATCTTCAGTGGATTGTTGGTCATCAGGCGCACTGATTTGACCTCAAGATCGTCGAGAATGCGCGCCGCCAGCGAATACTCACGCTCGTCGGCTTTGTGCCCCAGCATCAGGTTGGCATCCACGGTGTCGTAGCCCTGATCCTGCAGATTGTACGCACGCAGCTTTTGCAGCAGACCGATGCCGCGTCCTTCCTGACGCAGATAGACGATCACGCCCTGCCCCTCGCTGGCGACCATCGCCATGGAGCGATGCAGCTGCTCGCCGCAATCGCAGCGCTGCGAGCCCATTACGTCTCCGGTGAAGCACTCGGAGTGGATGCGCACCAGGACATTTTCGGACTGTGCCAAATCTCCCATACAGAAGGCCAGGTGCTCCTTCTTGTCGACAGTGTTGGTGTAATAGCAAAGCTGGAAATCCCCATATTCAGTAGGGATTCGAGCACAGGTCATGCGGGTAACGGATGGTTTTGACATGGCGGGGAATGTTACGGCGCAGGCCGGTAATAGGCAAGCTGCGGCCCGGTGTTATGTGACAGTGTTGTGTACGCGAGCTTTTGCATACAATGGCCACCGCATCCACCAGGACTCCTCTGAAACGCCGTGACTCCCGATATCACCTTTGCCATTCCTGGCGATCTGCAGACCCTCACCGGCGGCTATGGCTACGATCGTCGCCTGATCGCCGGACTGCAGGCGCTCGACTTGATCGTCGCGCATATGCCGCTGTCTGGCGCTTTCCCGACGCCCGATGCCGCGGCCCTGGCGGATGCCGAAGTCCGCTTCGCCGCGATGCCGGATGGCGCCATCGTAATCGCCGACGGCTTGGCCTTTGGTGTGATGGACGAGATTGCCGAACGCCATGGCACACGGCTACAGATCATCGCACTGTGCCATCACCCGCTTGCGCTCGAAGCAGGTTTGTCCGCAGAACAGGCGCAGCGTCTGCAACTCTCCGAGCAACGCGCACTGCAGGCCGCACGCGCCGTCCTCGTCACCAGCACGCCAACGGCGAAACTGCTGACCCAACAATTTTCGATCTCTGAGTCAAAAATCACCGTGGCGCTGCCCGGCACTGACCGACAACGCTTCGCAGCGTGCGCGGGTAGTCCACCGGTGCTGCTCACTGTGGCGACACTGACGCCGCGCAAGGCACACGACGTGCTGATCGAAGCGCTGGCGCAGATCAGGGAACTGGCCTGGAGTGCACGCTTTGTTGGTGGCATGGAATTCGACCCTGCCTGGGCGGCTGCGTTGCGTGAAAAGGTAAAAGCCTGCGGTCTGCAACAACGCATTCATTTTCTCGGCGGCCTGACCGCGCTGGAGCACGAGTACGACGGCGCCGATCTGTTCGTCCTGCCCTCTTTGTTCGAAGGCTATGGCATGGCCTTCGCGGAGGCGCTGGCACATGGTCTACCCGTGGTAGCGGCGCGGGCCGGGGCAGTCCCGGACGTGGTACCAGAATCGGCTGGCGTACTGGTGCCACCGGGAGACTCAGTGGCATTAGCAGAGGCGCTGCGTGAACTGCTGAGCGATCCCGCGCGGCGCGCGACACTGCAGCGCGGCGCTCAAGAGGCGGCGGGCAAACTGCCAACCTGGACAGACACCGCGCACATCGTCGCGGCCTTGATCAACCGCATTCGCAGCAATCATTCGTTGCAATCAGCAGGCACAGGAGTAAAGACAGGATGAGTGGTTTCTCGGTGGCATGGCTGGACCTGCGCGAAGGCGCCGACAACGCCGCCCGCGACAAGACGCTGGCAGCTCAGGCGCTGACGTGGCTGACCTCTGGCGACGCTGGCTCCATGCCGATCATCGTCGATCTAGGCTCCGGCACCGGCTCCACACTCCGCGCGCTGACCCATGTGGGAGCGAGCCCCGCTCGCGATAGTCCTCTCAGCCTCAATGGCAATTTCGTCTGGCGCCTCGTCGACCATGACCCGGCCCTGCTAAACGAAGCCCTGCGCCGCCATGGCAAAACGCACATCATCGAAGACCATGAAGCAGACCTGCTCGACCTCACGACGCTGCCGCTGACAGGCGCCCGCCTGGTGACGGCCTCGGCCCTGTTCGATCTTGTCTCGTTATCTGTCGTCGATGCCCTGACGGCTCGGCTGGTACAGCATCAGGCGGGACTTTACGCCGCACTCAACTACGACGGCATCACGCACTGGGAGCCGCCCCACCCGCTCGACGGCCCTGTGCTGGCAGCCTTCAATCAGGATCAGCGCCGCGACAAAGGCCTGGGACTGGCGCTCGGCCCGGACGCCGCCGACTATCTGCAGATGGCGCTGAGTCGCGCCGGGTACACAGTATGGATTGCCGACAGCCCCTGGGAACTCGGCCCGAACGACGCGACACTGGTGCGGGAACTGATCCCCGGAATCGCCAGCGCGGTGGCTGATGGATACGGGCTGGATCGACGGGCATTGCAGGAATGGCAGGATTTCAGGCTTAAGCATGCCGCCACTGGCCGCTGTGTCGTGGGCCACACCGACGTCCTCGCGCTGCCTTGTGGGAGCGAGCCTCGCTCGCGATCAATACCCTGAAGCGCGCAACGTCAGTCAAAAAGCATCGCGGGCAGGGCCCGCTCCCACAGAAAACGCCTCGATGAATCTGTCGCGCACCTCGTCCATGCGCCACACCGGCGCATCGTCGGCGGGCAGCATGCCGTCAGTCCATTGCCAGTCCGCCACCGCCGCGAACACCGCAGGGTCCTTCGCGATCAGATGCACCAGCACGTCGCGGTTCTCTGTCTCGTCGGTGACATACGGCATCGGCTGATGATCGCCCAGAATCAGCATCACCAGATTTTCGTCGCCGAAGGTCGTGGCGAAGGACACCAGCGTCTGCACCACGTAGTCGACCGTCCCGCGATAATGCTCCAGCACCCGCTGCCGATCCTGCCACACCACTTCGGGTGGATCATCCGACGTCGCCTGCTCGTTGAACTCGGATCCATCGCCCACCGCACGCCAATCGATCAGCTCCGGCACCGGCGTCCACGGCGCATGGGAGGATATCAGCGCGATCTCCGCCATCACCGGCTGACGCTCACCCGGCGTGCGCTCCAGCTTCTGGAACTGTGCCAGCGTGAACTGATCTGGCATGGTCACGTAGTTGAAGGGCTTGCCCTGATACGCCAGCTCGCGCGCATCGTAGACGTGGTCATAACCAAAATACTGCCCCTCGGGCCACGCCATGGTGATCGCCGGCATGATGCCCAGCGTGCGCCACCCGGCACGATTGAACAGCCGCACCAGTGACGGCCGCTCGCTGATCATCAGACTGTCGTAACGAATCTGGCTGTCGATCCACATCCCCGACAGCGCCGTGCCATGCGCCAGCCAACTGATGCCGCCGACGGTGGGCGAGGTCAGGAAGCCACTGCGCGCCTCGAAGCCCTGCGACTCCAGAGCGGCAGTCGCCTGCTGCAGCGCAGGCCGGATGAAGGGCGCGTAATGCTCGCTGTCGATGACGATGCGGCCATAAGACTCCACGAACACCACCAACACATCCTTGCCACGCAGCGCGCCAAACAACGAATCGCCCGGCACATCCGCATAGGCATCGATGTTCACGACTTCGCGGAACGAACGCAGCTCCGCCAGACTGGTACGGGTATTGGCGACATGCATCGCCAGCTGATCATAAAAATATCGGGAGACACGCGGCACGCCAGCGAAGAACAGCCCCGTCCACAGCACCACACCCGCCAGCAGCACGGCGCCAACGCGCCGCGGCGGTGCCAGCAACAGCAGCGCCCGCGCACGACCCAACGCAAACCAGCTCAACAGG
>JBBTKA010000181.1:0-10459 GCA_038059145.1 Pseudomonadota bacterium | reverse complement strand
GGCCGCGAGACCTTCTCGGCTGGAATCCGTTGCTTCGACGAGTACTTGACGGTGACAGGCGAGGGCGATGGCGTACTGGATGCTTTCGTCGAGGCGTTGAAGAAGGCCACCGGTGTTGAGTTCGAGATCATGGAGTACGGCGAGCATGCACTGGGGCAGGGCGCTGATGCGGAAGCTGTCACCTATATTCAGCTGAAGAACAAGTCTACCCGCTACACGGGTGTTGCCACCAGCAGAGACATTGTGTCTTCGTCGTTGAATGCCCTGCTGCGGGCAGCAAGCCAGCTGATCAGCGAGAGCCAGGAGCGTCGTGTCGCCTGATGACGTCCCGCGCCCCGGAGCGGTCCACAAGACCACCCGGGGCCGCCATTTCCACAAGAGATGCTGCGGGGCCGCTTTGCCCTCGTGTGTATCAATATCAGCCCTGCCAATTTTCTTTCCCCTCCAAACTTTCGACCGCTTCCTTGCGACCAACCTCTTAAACACCTTATTCTGAGCCTCATTTCAGCCTGGAGCGCCCCATAAATGGGGTCGAAACAACCACATTGCAAACCATTTCAATGAGTTGCGTGGGTCGGACCCAATGAAGCAGGACGAGGCGCTGATCAGTGATGCGCTGCGTGGCTCGGCGCGTGCGTGGGAGGCGCTCGTCAGGCGCCATGAGACTCGGGTTTACAACTTCAGCCTCAGGTTGATGGGGAATCAGACCGATGCGTTCGATCTCATGCAGGAAGTCTTTCTAGGCGTGTTCCGTAATCTGCACCGCTTTCGCGGCGAATCGCTTTTCACCACATGGATGTTCAGGATCGCCCACAACAAGGCGGTCGACATGAACCGGCGTCGTCGCCTGTTTAGCGAGCATGATCTCTATGCAGAGCAGGATGCTGACGATGACGCAGACCCTCTTGATCAACTGACCGCTGACCTGCCATTGCAGGATCCAGCAGCCATCTTGTCCGAGGAGCGCAGCAACAGAGACATCAATCGCTATCTGGGCGCCCTGTCCTGGGATCAGCGTCTTATCGTCGAGCTTAAGGTGTTCCAGTCGCACACCTTCGATGAAATCGCGGAGCTGCAGGACATCCCCGCCAACACCGCCAAGACTCGCTTTTACACAGCCTTGAAGAAACTCAAGGAGCTTATGGAGCTGGAACATGACATGTCATAAAACAGAATATCTGATCACCGAATATCTTGAGGTCGATTTGACCGCTCGCCAGCGCGCCATTCTGGAACAACACCTGCAGGAATGCGCACATTGTCGACAGGAACTGGCAGCCGCGCAACAGACCCAAGCGCGATTGCGCACCTGGCAGGACGAGCCCGTGCCGCAATGGAATCGCATTCCGGAGTCGTTGCTCAAGGTTGAGAAGCCGCGCAAGCTCGAGAGTTTTTTCAATTGGCAATTGGCTCCACTTGCCGTCTCTTTCCTGCTTGCTGTGGCGGTTATGATGAATGTAAAAATCACCAATACCCCCGATGGCATCGCGGTTGCTTTTGGCGGGGAAGCCGGCGTAAGCGAGTCGCTTGTATTGGAGCAACTGGCACGCTTTGAAGCGCAACAGCGCCAGGAGCAGGAGGAGCGAATGCAGGCGCTCACCGTGCGCATGGAAGAGCGGCAGGATGCCGCCAATGCGCAATTGATCGAGAGCGTCGTGTCACAGTTTGGCGAATCGACCTCTCGCAGTCTTGAGCAGGTGGTTGCCTATTTCGAGGAGCAGCGTCAGCAGGATCTGCAAGTATTGCAAAGCAGTTACCAGCAGCTCGCCGACAGTGATTACCAGACTATTCGTTCTGTTCAGCAGCTTGCGACTTATGTTCAGTATCAGGCGGAATCGCGTTAAGGAATATTTCTGGAGATATCGTATGAGAATCTGGTCGGTTCGAAACAGGCAAATGACGGTGCGATTGCTCGGTGGTGCCGGTTTATGCTTATTCATGGGGACGGCGATTGCACAGGATGCAGACGCGCAGATCGATGAACTGCGCAAGAGCGTCGACATTTTTGCAGGTGTGCTGCGTGAGGCGCTTGGCCTGAATAACCGCGCCGGAATTTTCAGTCCGTTGAACGGTTCTGTGCAGGGACTTTACCTCGCAGAGCAGGGCGTTATGCTGGAGCTGGTGACGCCGCTTTCCAATACCAGATCGTTCTATGGGGTGCAGTCGCTGAGCTCTTCATTGCAGGAGCTTTCAGGGCAGCTTTCCAGCCTCGCGGCCACACAAACCATGCGGCTGCAGCGAATCGAGTTGAACGGGCCTGGAGGGGCATCCGACAGTACCGTGCAGGCAGACCCCGCTCAGGCGCCATATCGTGCGCTGCTCGAGCGCTTGGCCCGCATAGACTTCAGTGCCGAGATAGAGACCTCATTGCGTACCGCTGCAGAGGCAGCGAGCTCTCTGAATCTCTCCGGTCATATCGATCGCGCCGCTTACGAGGCGCTCGTGCAGGAGATGAGTGAGTTGCGGCAGCAGATGAGCGAGCAGGCGCTGGCCTTTCAGAGTCTGCGCAACCGCATTGGCGAGGAGGGCGCGGCAGCCCAAGCCGCTGACCCCACGGTCACCTCGCGCTGGCAAAGTGAGATCGACGCATTGCAGCGCAGCATCGAGCCGATTCGAGAAGCCGCGCGTTTGAAGGCGCAGGAATTGCGTGAACAGAGCGAGCAATCCCGATTGGCGCGTGAAGAACAATGGCGACGCGATCTGGTGACGTTCGAAGTCAATCTCTACAAAGTGGTGTGCGATTACAGTGCCGCTCTGCGTCCATTGCCTGAAGAGGAACATCTGACCCTGGTGCTCAAGGGGCTTGGTGAGGAGACCGATATTCGCCGCGAAGACCGTATTCATGTGCTGCAGAAGACGGATATGCAGCGCTGTCTGCTTGGTGAAATAACCTCCGAGCAGCTGCAGAACAGCGCGCGTATCTATTCTTATTGATAAGGGTGTTCAGTAGGGCGCTCCCGTGATATTGGCATCTGCCGGCACGAACAACCTGGCATCGTCCTCAGCCTGATAAAGGCGCGTGATCATCAGCATGACACCTGGCACATCCAGCAGGTCGGTATCGCTCAGCGCCAGCTTTCTGCGAATTCGCTCGCGCGTGATATAAGGCAGGCCGCGTGCGTCGAAGTTCAGATAGTTGAAGTATTCATTATCATCGCCCCAGTTGCTTGAAATCACTTCCTGCCCGACTCGTCCGTCGAGGCGCGGGAACGGATAGAACCAGCGTCCTCCCTGCAATCCTGCTTCGTAGGTGATGATGTTGCCGTCGGGGTAGTACCAGGTCTCATCTGTCACGCGATAGCGATACGTGGCTACCCGACCGCCTGGCCAGTAGAGGGGGTCGCCCGAATGCGTCCAGTGGTGAGTCATGGCACGACCATTCGGATAATAGATGGAGACGTCGCGTCCGGCGCCTGCCATGAACAATTGTCCATTGGGAAAGTACCAGGCGTCATAGTAAAGGTCGCGGGAGATACGGGCCCCATTACTGTAGCGGGATTCATAGCGCGTATTGTCTGTGAGGATGACCGACTGGCAGACACGGCGATTGAGTTCCTTCAGAGAGCTCTGCATAGCTTCGAGCTGTGCCCGACTGTCGTTACTGCTCGGCAGCAGAATGTTGACGGCCACCATCTTCGCCATGAATTCGACTGTGGCACAGCCGGTGCTGAAATTGTCTGAGCCGGTTCCCGCGACGTCCGCGAGGAGTCGTGGGCTCAGGAGCAGAAGTAAGGAGAGTGTCAGCAAACGGTGTCTCATGATTGGTCCTCCAGTAGTGATTTCCATATTCTCAGCAACGCTTGACAGGTACGCTGAGCATGATCGGAGCTTGCGGCAGGGCAGGTGAACCCGAGCTGAACGTCGTGTCTGTGAGCGATGGAATGGGTTGCGAGAAGGGTGAAAGAGTGAGTCACTTACTATTGGTATAGTTACTCTTTATCTTATAAAATGCCTTGAAGTCAGGGTCAGCCTCATGAGATTTGACCAGTTTTGGTCAGCCAGTGCCCCGATATATTGAAGTCCCAATAACAAATGAGATCGGTGTTGTAAGGAGAAAAAGATGGACTGTCCGAAGTGTAATGCCAGTATGACCGAGCGCTCTGTTGAAGTTCTGCAAGGCAAAATTGTGATTGACCAGTGCACGGGCTGCAAAGGGTTGTGGTTCGATCTCGGTGAGGCAGAGCAGTTGAAGAAGTCCTGGATGTCTGATTTCCTGGATACCGGTGACCCCAAGATTGGCAAGACTTACAACCGTGTTCGTGACATTCATTGCCCGCGTTGTGGTAAAGGCATGAACAAGCTCACTGACAAGCGTCAGCCGCACCTGGAGTATGAGGCGTGCGAAGAGCACGGCATGTTCATGGATGCAGGCGAGTTCACCGACTACAAGCACGAGACTCTGATGGATTTCTTCAGGGGTCTGATTGCCACCATAAAGAGAGTGTAGGTCCGGTCTTCAATGAGCTGAAAGCTCAATCAATTGCCCACTCTGGTCAATAGCGGCCAGCGTGGGTGCATCCAGATGGCTCTCGTTGCGCATAGCGTCGGGAGCATTCGGAATTTCCCCAGATCCATCCAGTGATTGATCGGCGAGTGAAAGTCGGAACCGGTCGATGCCCACAAATCGTTGTCCATGCACAGCGCTGCCATGTGAGCGACTCTGTCAGGATCCAGATTGGAATAACTGACCTCCAGTCCTTCTCCGCCCACCGCCGCAAATTCCTGTACCAGGCGGCGTAACTTTTGATTGCTGACGTTGTAGCGATTCGGGTGCGCAAGAATTGCAACGCCGCCCGCACAGCGGATGGCATTGACCGCTGTTTCTATCGCACACCATTGGGCCTGAGCGCCAAATTTCCCCTTGTCTCCCAGGAAATTCTTGAAAGCGTGGTCCTTGCTGCGCGCAACCCCGCGGTCAATGAGGAACTGGGCGACGTGATTGCGGCTGATCGCCTTGCAGGGAAGTGTGTCCAGATAGCTCATCAGGCCGCACACGCCTGCTTTCTGCAGTCTCATGTCCATGGCCTGTGCCCGACGCAGGCGAAGGGCTTGCTGCTCGCCGAGCAACGTCTTCAATACTGCCTCGTGTCTGTCGATGCCCAGTCCCACGACGTGAATCTCGCGCTGATCCCACATGCAGGAAATTTCAACGCCCTGCAATATGGTTAGTTTGCTGGTCGATGATGTATTGGTGGGTAGTGTGCTGGTCAGGTGCTCAAATGCTTCCGTCGTGTCATGGTCGGTAATGGCAAGGATGTCGACCTGATTGGCAGTCGCTCTCGCGATCAGTGCCTCTGGTGACAGATAGCCATCGGAAAAATAGGTATGTGAGTGCAGATCGGCAAGCATGAGTTTTTTACTACGGCCAGGGCCGTCAGAGGCAAGGGCGGCAAGGGTAACCCCTTGTTCCTGCTGTGTAAACCAGCCGAAGGTTCGTGCATCTTCAAAAGTTGACTAAAATACATGGGTATTTCATACTGCGCAGCCTACGGCGTTCATTTGGGGCAAGTCTATGCGCTTAACAACCAAGGGCAGATATGCTGTCACAGCACTGCTCGATCTCGCTATTCACGCGGACGAAGGCCCGATCAATCTGGCGGATATCTCTCACCGACAGGGGATTTCCCTATCTTACCTGGAGCAACTGTTTGCGAAGTTGCGGCGCAGTGAACTGGTGCGCAGCATCCGTGGCCCTGGCGGCGGATATCGACTTGGCAAGACGCCTCAGGCTATCCGCATTGCGCACATCATTGATGCTGTCAACGAGTCGGTCGACGCTACCCGTTGTCAGGGCAAAGGAAACTGTCAGCAGGGCGAGAAGTGTCTGACTCATCACCTCTGGGAAGATCTCAGCGAGCGTATTCACGATTTCCTTGGTAGCATCAGCCTGGCTGATTTGATCGCCAAGAGTGAGATCAAACGCATTGCTGCGGAGCAGGACCAGCGTCTCGATCAGGTTTCCCAGCCAGAGCCTGATGGCGCCCGCATCGCCGCCACCTTTTTGCAGTAGCCCGGTTTTTCGCTGGCCGGTCTATACATCCCTCAGGCGCCCCCCGCTGGCAGGGGCGGCTGGTGGGTTTTGATGGAGAAAACATGCAGTTGCCCATTTACCTCGATTATGCCGCTACCACCCCAGTAGATCCCACCGTCGCCGCGAAGATGTTCGAATGCCTGACGCTCGATGGCAACTTCGGCAATCCCGCTTCGCGCTCGCATCTGATTGGCTGGAAGGCCGAAGAGGCTGTGGAAGAGGCGCGTCGCAACGTAGCCGATCTTGTGAATTGCGACCCCCGCGAGATCGTCTGGACCTCTGGAGCCACCGAGTCCGACAATCTGGCCCTGAAGGGCGTCGCGCATTTTCACGCAGACCGTGGTCGGCACATCATCAGCTCGTGCATCGAGCACAAGGCTGTGCTGGACAGTCTTCAGCAATTGGAGCGCGAGGGGTTTGAGGTCACCCTGCTGCGGCCGGATGCTCAGGGCATCATCAGTGCTGCCAGCGTCGAGGCGGCCTTGCGACCAGACACCATTCTGGTGTCGCTGATGCATGTCAACAACGAGATTGGCTCGGCCAACGACATTGCGGCGATCGGTGCGCTGACTCGCGCTCGCGGGGTGCTGTTCCATGTGGACGCCGCACAGAGTGCAGGCAAGCTGCCGATTGATCTGTCGTCCCTGCAGGTGGATCTGATGTCTTTCTCAGCGCACAAGATCTACGGCCCCAAGGGTGTCGGGGCCTTGTATGTCTGCCGTTCGCCGCGGGTCATGATTGAGGCGCAGATCCATGGTGGTGGTCATGAGCGCGGCATGCGTTCAGGCACTTTACCGACGCATCAGCTGGTGGGCATGGGCGAGGCGTTCCGGCTAGCCGGGCAGCGTCTGCACCAGGACGCCGCGCAGTTGCGCTCCCTGCGAGCACAGCTGCTTGCGGGGTTAAGTGACCTTGAGGGTGTTTCTCTGAACGGGCATCCCGAACTGCATGCTCCCGGGATCATTAATCTGGCCTTTGCCGGTGTCGACGGCGAATCCTTGTTGTTGTCCTTGCGGGAGCTTGCCGTTTCGTCAGGGTCGGCCTGCACATCGGCCAGCATGGAACCGTCCTATGTGCTGCGCGGTCTCGGGCTTGCCGACCACCTGGCACAGAGCTCTCTTCGGATTTCGCTGGGTCGCTATACTACTGAACAAGACGTTGAAATCGCCGCAGGCTGTCTGCGTCGTGCTGTGACCACGCTGCGTCAGCAATCCCTGGTGTGATTGAAAAGCGAGCAGAAAAACCCATATAAATAAGAATTGTTACCACGTATAATGCCCGGTTTTCTGAACTTGTAACCGGTTATGGAGTTATTTGCATGGCAATCGAACGTACTTTATCAATCATCAAACCCGATGCAGTCGCCAAAAATGTGATCGGCGAGATCTATACCCGCTTCGAAAAAGCAGGTTTGAGCATTGTTGCGGCGAAGATGCTGCGTCTGACCGACGAGACCGCTGGCGGTTTTTATGCTGAGCACCGCGAGCGTGGTTTCTTCCCGGATCTGATCGCATTCATGACCTCAGGCCCTGTGATTGTTCAGGTTCTGGAGGGCGAAAATGCCGTCGCTCTGCACCGTGACCTGATGGGTGCCACCAATCCTGCGCAGGCAGCGCCAGGAACAATTCGTGCTGACTTCGCCAAGTCCATTGATGCCAATGCCGTTCACGGCTCTGACTCAGCGGCTTCTGCAGCGCGCGAAATTGCTTATTTCTTCAGTGCGACCGAGATCTGCGCCCGCGGTTAATACCGAGTTCGTAGTAACGGTAACGTAATAGAGAGCCTGTGATGACGACGCGCGAAGCGAAAATCAACTTGATGGGATTGAGTCTGCCCAAGATGCAGGCTTTTTTTCTTGAGTTGGGAGAAAAACCGTTTCGCGCGAGTCAAACCCTCAAGTGGATCCATCAGCGCGGTGTCACAGACATCGATGCCATGACGGACATCAGCAAGCCCCTGCGTGAAAAGATGAAGTCTGTGGCAGAGATTCGCCTGCCGCAGATCACTCAGGAATTCCGCTCTGCCGACGGCAGCTGTAAATGGATTGTTCAGGTGGAGAGCGGCAGCAGCGTCGAGATGGTGTTCATCCCCGAGGCTGGCCGCGGCACTTTGTGTATTTCCTCGCAGGCAGGTTGCAGTCTGGATTGCAGCTTCTGCGCAACGGGCAAGCAGGGATTCAACAGCAATCTGACTGTGGCCGAGATCATCGGGCAGCTGTGGTGGGCAAATCAAAAGCTTGCAGGTTTTGGCGTGAAGCCGGCCCAGGAATGGAGTGAAGACGGCAAGCCCGCGCAAAATCCGCGCCCCGTGAGCAACGTGGTGATGATGGGCATGGGCGAACCGCTGCTGAATTTCGAAAACGTCATGGATGCGCTGAGTCTGATGATGGAGGATCAGGCCTACGGACTGTCCAAGCGTCGCGTCACGATCAGCACTTCCGGCGTGGTGCCGGCCATAGATCGTTTGAAGGAATTCACGGATGCGTCGTTGGCAGTGTCGCTGCATGCGCCGAACGATGAGTTGCGCAATGAGCTGGTGCCTATCAACAAGAAGTATCCGATCAAGGAGCTGCTCCGCAGCGTGTCCGGTTACATGGAAGGCCTGAGCGACAGGCGTGTGCCCGTGATCGAATACACGCTGATCGCCGGGGTCAATGACCATCGACAGCACGCACGTGAACTGGCCGTGCTGCTGAAAGACTTTCCATGCAAGATAAATCTGATTCCGTTTAATCCGTTTTCGTTGTCCGATTATCGGCGCCCCAGCAGTTCGTCGGTTTCGAATTTCAGGCAGATCCTGCACGAGGCCGGCTACACGGTAACGGTAAGAACAACGCGAGCCGATGATATCGGTGCTGCGTGCGGGCAACTGGTTGGCGAGGTTGGCGACAATACTCGACGCAGCCAGCGTTACCGGGACGCTGCCGAGGCGCAGAAAGAGAACGAACAAAAATTTGCTGTTGAACAAAAAAGTGAAACTGCCGCGGAAGTCACAGGCAAACGCTTCAGCAGAGCAGATAATCTGGCGATAGAAATAGACAGACCCCGCAGACCCTCCGTGTGACAGCTGAGCGCTGGCGAAGGGGAAGAGGAAGGGACAACATTTTTCAAGAGGTCGGCACGAGGTCGGGCATGCAATTAATCCGGTCAATGACTCTCTGTTCTCTGGTGCTGGCGGGATTAGTGTCCTGCGTCACTACGACGACAGGAGGCTTCAACACGGAGCCCTCTCAGGAGCGTGCCGAGCGCGATTTCGTGCAACTGGCCATCGGCTATTTCGAGGCGGGAGACATGGCCGCTTCGCGACGCAATATCAACAATGCGCTGGCCATCAATAGCCGCAGCTCGGACGCTTACAACGTGCTGGCTCTGGTGCTGCAGCGTGAGGGCGACATTGAACTGGCCCGCGAGACTTTTGAGCGGGCACTCAGTCTGGACAGCGCTAATTCACGTGCGCGCAACAATCTCGCCGCGCTGCTGTTTGGTCTTGGAGAATACGAGCAGTCCTACAGGGAATTGGAGACAGTCGCCAATGACACGACCTACGAGTCGCGTGCACTGGCGTTTGAGAATCTGGGCCTGAGTGCCTTGCGCACAGAGCGACCGGAACGCGCGGAGTACGCGTTCGAACGAGCTCTGCAACTGAACAGCAATCTGTACCGCTCCTCGCTGGAGCTGGCGCAGATCAAGTTCGACAACGGAGAATTCGCGGAGGCGATGAACTATTACAATCAGTTCGTCACATCCAGTGGTTTCTACAATGTTGTCCAGACCCCGCGCAGTCTGTGGCTGGGAATCCAGCTGGAACGTCGCTTCGATAATCAAGAGGGTGCCGCCGCCTACGCCGTGTTGCTGGAGGGGCTGTACAAGGACTCACCGCAGTATCAAGAATTGATGAACTCACGAAATGACAACTAACGAAAATACACAAGAATTGCATCCGCCGGATGCACGCGCTGACACCGGACCAGGAGAGCTTCTGAGCAGGAAGCGTGAGGCCTTGGGCCTGACACACCAACAGGTAGCGGATGAACTGCACATCACGATGCATTACGTGCGCGCACTCGAAGAAAATGCGTTCGACAAATTGCCCGGCGATGTCTTTGTCCGTGGCTATATTCGCGCCTATGCCGGGTTTTTGAAGCTCGATCCACAGGTGCTGATCAATGTCTTCAACGAGTACTCTGGCCACAAGGGCGAGCAGTACGAAATCAGTGTTACCCAGATCAAACGTCGCCGCGACCGAAATCTACCCTGGATTGTCGTTTCCGGGGTTGCCTTTGTCGCCATCGCCGTAGGTCTATGGTATTTCAGCAGCAGCGGCGTCCCCGCACCGACGCCAACGCCAACGCCAACCTCAGGGACTCCGACTGCTGTCCAGTCTGCGCGCTCCGGTGCTGCAGCTGCTGCAGGCTCTCGGGCAGCGTGG
>JBBTKA010000180.1:539-7593 GCA_038059145.1 Pseudomonadota bacterium | reverse complement strand
CGCCCGCCGCCGCCGCGAGGAACACGCTGGCCCCGCCCATCTCCCAGCCGGTGCGCGTCGTAGAGGATCATCGTCGAGGCGCATCTGCACCACCAAGCGTCCAGGTCGGCGAATTTTTCTCGCTGCCCTCGCTGATCATGCTCAAGCGCGTATACATCGCCCTGAATAGCGCCAAGAAGAGAACCAACCGGCACTTCGATTTCTATGTCCCGCAGATGGAAGAGGCCAAAGAACAACGGTTACAGATGATCCGCCAGTTGCGTGTCGACTTCGCGCTGCAGCGGCTCAGCATCTGGTATCAGCCCCAGTACGATCTGCAGACACGTCGCATCGTCTGCCTGGAGGCACTGCTGCGCTGGCCACAGGAAGACGGCAGTTACATTCCCCCGGGGGTCTTCATTCCGATTGCCGAATATTCCGGACTCATCGTCTCGATCGGGGCGTGGGTACTGGAGCAGGCCTGCGCGCAAATCGCACAGTTCCGCGCGGCGAGGATGAGCGACATACGCATCGCGGTGAACGTCTCCATGCCGCAGTTTCGCAGCCCGGCTTTCATCGCGCAGGTTGCCAACGCCGTGCAGCGCTATCAGATTGCCGAGGGCGAACTGGAACTGGAGATTACCGAGTCCGTGCTGATGGATGACCCGGAAGCCATGATCCAGTGCCTGAGCAAACTCAAGTCGCTGGGTGTGCGCATTTCCGTCGACGATTTCGGCACGGGCTATTCATCGCTGAATTATCTGCGCCGACTGCCACTCGACAAGATCAAGGTGGACGCCAGTTTCGTGCGGGATCTGACGACAGAAGGCGGCGCCGCCATCGCCGAGACCATCGTGCATCTGGGCCGTCAGCTTGGCCTCCGGACCATTGCCGAAGGCGTCGAGACAGTGGAACAGGAAGCGGCGATGCGGGACATGGGCTGTGACGAGGCGCAAGGCTATTACTTCGCGAGACCGGTGCCCCTGGAGCAATTGGCTCATCTTTTGGAAAAACCCGCTACTTGAACACCACGGTCTTGTTGCCGTTGACGATGATGCGGTGTTCGCAATGCCATTTGACCGCGCGCGCAAACGCTGCACATTCTGCGTCGCGGCCGATCTGCACCAATTCATCGATGTCGAAGTTGTGGTCGATCTTCTCCACCGCCTGTTCGATGATCGGGCCTTCATCCAGATCCGTCGTCACATAGTGCGCCGTCGCGCCGATGATCTTCACACCACGCATGTAGGCCTGGCGATAGGGATTCGCGCCCTTGAATCCGGGCAGGAACGAGTGGTGAATATTGATCGCGCGACCGGCCATGACCTCGCACATTTTCGGTGACAGAATCTGCATGTAACGCGCCAGTGCCAGGAGATCCACTTTCTTGGCGGCGATGATGCGCAGCACCTCGTCTTCCTGGGCGTCCTTGTTGTTCGCGGTCACGGGCAGATAGTGATAATCGATGCCATACCATTCGGTGATGCCGCGCAGGTCTTCGTGATTCGAGACCACACCGACGATATCCGCAGGCAACACGCCACTGCTCCAGCGGTGCAGAATGTCGTTCAGGCAATGCCCGTGTTTGGAGACGGCCATCAGCACCTTGGGCTTGATGGCGAGATCATAAAAGTTCCACTGCATGGCGAAGTGCGAGCCGATCTCGGTGAAATCTTCATCCAGCTTCTCGGTGCCCGGCAGGTCGGCCTCGGCCTCCTCGAACTCCACACGCATGAAGAAACGGTCGAGCACCGGGTCACGATGTTGGGCCGCATCGCTGATGGTGGCGCCGCGTTGAAAGAGAAAATCACTGACCGCCCGGACAATGCCATTTGCTTCGGGACAGGAGACGGTCAGGACAAATTTTTTACGTTCGGACTTGTTCATAAACGTGGTTCTTTAGGTTGTTCTTTAGGCGGTTCTTTAATGCGGCGAAATGTTATCACTATTTGCCTCACCGGACCGCGCTAATTACAATCGCTGCTCACTCACCCGCTTCAGGAATCCACCATGAAAACACGCGCCGCCGTTGCCTTTGCCGCTGGCAAACCGTTAGAAGTTGTCGAGGTCGATCTCGACGGCCCCAAGGCCGGTGAGGTGATGATCGAGATCAAAGCCACCGGCGTGTGTCACACCGATGCGTTCACCCTGTCCGGTGATGATCCCGAGGGCGCCTTCCCTGCCATTCTCGGCCATGAGGGCGCGGGCGTGGTGGTCGAAGTCGGCGCGGGCGTGAAATCACTGAAAGTGGGCGACACGGTGATTCCGCTCTATACCCCCGAGTGCCGCGAATGCGAATACTGCCTGCACCCCAAGACCAACCTGTGCCAGGCCATCCGTCCCACCCAGGGCCGTGGCGTGATGCCCGACGGCAGCAGCCGCTTCTCCCTCGATGGCAAGCCTATCCTGCATTACATGGGCTGTTCGACCTTCTCCAACTTCACCGTGCTGCCAGAGATTGCCGTGGCCAAGATCCGCAGTGACGCGCCCTTCGACAAGGTCTGCTACATCGGCTGCGGCGTCACCACCGGCATCGGCGCCGTGGTATTTCAGGCCAAGGTCGAGCCGGGCAGCACCGTGGCCGTGTTCGGTCTGGGCGGCATCGGGCTCAACGTCATTCAAGGCGCGCGCATGATCGGCGCTGACCGCATCATCGGCGTCGACATCAACCCCTCCAAAGTCGCACTGGCGAGAGAATTCGGCATGACCGATTTCGTCAATGCCCTGGAAGTGGACGATGTCACCGCCGAGATCATCAACATGACCAAGGGCGGCGTCGACTACAGCTTCGAGTGCATCGGCAATGTGAAGACCATGCGCCAGGCGCTGGAATGCACACACAAGGGCTGGGGCCAATCCTTCATCATCGGCGTGGCCGGTGCCGGACAGGAGATCTCCACCCGCCCCTTCCAGCTGGTGACCGGACGCTCCTGGCGCGGCAGTGCCTTCGGTGGCGCACGCGGCCGCACCGATGTGCCCAAGATCGTGGACTGGTACATGAACGGCAAGATCCGCATCGACCCGCTCATCACCCACACGATGCCGCTGAGCGACATCAACAAGGCCTTCGACCTGATGCACGAGGGCAAGAGTATTCGTTCAGTGATACTTTTCTGATCTCCAACCCTTTGATATTCAAGCACACCCCCTGATCAGGGGGTGTCTCACTCCGGCACATTCCACTAGGCTCTGAACTGAAATCGCGCCGCTATTTCTGTTCCCTTTTCATTGCTCAGTTGAATCACTCCGGAGTGACTATTTCATGAAGCCTGTCATCAATAATTTGAGAACCACCGCACTGGCCTGCGCCTCGCTACTTGCCACCACTTTTTTCAGCACCGCCACACTCGCGCAGACCACACCCGCGACGGTCCCCTCCTCGTTCCTGGGGACCTATCAACTGACCTACGAATCCTTCAGCCCGAGCTCTCCCATTGCCAGCAATACCAAGCTGCAGCTGGTGCTGGCCCCCGGTGGCGTGATGTGTGTGGCGGGCTACAACCTGACCAACCCCTACCAGAAAGCCGGCAACACGGTGGAAACGTTCTGGACCGAATCCAAGTCTGGCATCAGCCTGGCGGTAGCGAGCGTGAACGGCAACTTTCACGAGATCAACGTGTTGTCTGGCAGCACCTTTGTCGGCCAGATGAACGGCAGCAAGATCAGCACCTCCACCTCCTGCACAGGGACGCCAGTGACTCCAGCAGCACCGACAGTGGATCCCGCCAAGATTGAAGAGGTCTTCACGCAGGCCCAGCAGAAGCTCGCGCAGTACTTCCCATCCACAGGCGCGTCTGCGACTCAGAAAAACGGCGACTACACTTACCGCTTCTATCAAGGCACGGGTATTTATCTGGCCATCAACAACGGTGAGGTCTACGTGATGGGTGGTGCCTTCGGCAACTCGCCGGTCAAGCAGGGGCCGCTGGAAACCATTCTGTCAGAACTGACCAAGATGCAGGTGAGCATTCCCGCGGTTCCGTCCGGCAACTCCACGCTGGTCATCACTGGCCGCGTAGGAACCGCAGGCATCAACGTCGATATCGGCGCGATCACCATCGACAACCTGCCCATGCCCGACTCCGGTGATGTGGATACCGTGAAGAAGGCCGTGGAGGAGCAGTACAAGACCGCCGGCATCACCGGCACCATCGCCGTGACGCCGATCTCCTCCAGCAGCACGCAGACTGTCTTCAACATCAAGTTCAACGGCGTCATCAACCAGAGCGGTTTCACGATGACCCAGAACTACGACATCACCTACACCTACACCAAGAAGTGATGCCGCTGCACGATTAAACGCTTGCCACCGACGGTCGCTGTCCTCCCCGGGCAGCGGCCGTTTTTTTTCCTCAACGACTCGCCGGGTAGTGAATCGCCAACCACACCGTCGGCTGCTCTGGATCGGTCCACTCCACGCGATGACGCTGCAGGGCCGGAATTGTCAGGCAATCCCCCGGCCCGAGGTCGATGCTCTCGACCAGGCCTCCCCGCTCACGCCGCAAAGTCGCTCGCCCGGTCACCACCATCACGAACTCCTCACGCTCCTGCTCATACCAAAAGCCCTCGGCAGAGCGCTGCCCGCGCGACACGATGCGCTCGATGACAACGTCCTGCCCCCGCGCCAGCGTCTCGAAGACCTCGTTCTGTGTAGCATCTGGCTGGTTGGCCAGAATATTGATGACTGTCTGCATATCTCTCCGTCTCTCTCCATCCGGCCGTCCGGATTTTTTCCGTGCCCGACAGGGCGCATGGCCGTATAATACGCCGCATTCCCGACTACTAGAGCATGGCTCAGGCAAAGAGACCGACTATGGAAAAGAAGACACAGAAGATCATCCACATCATCCTCATGCTCATCGTGCTGGCAGTGATGCTCACCGGCACGTTCTCCAGCTATTTCAATGCCGGCGCCAATGCCCAGACACTGTCGCTGGCTGGCGAGTGGCGTGGCACCTTCAACATCAACATCGGCGGTGACCGCGAGATCATCTTCACCCTCACCGAGGAAGCCGGCGCGCTTAAGGCCGTCTTCGACAGCCCCACCGAAGCCATCATGGCCGTCAGCGCCGAATCAGTCACAGTGACCGGCAACGACATCCGCATCTTTATCCCCAGAATCCAAGGCGAATACTTCGGCACCATCCACGCAGACCGCGCGCCCGACGGCAACCCGGTGCGCATCGATGGCGACTGGAGCCACGCCGGGGAATTCATGCCGATCACCATCAACAGAACGCTCACGCCCTAACAGCTCAGGAAGCCGCGCAATGAAATATCTGCACACCATGGTACGAGTCACCAATCTCGACGCATCGCTGGATTTTTATTGCAACAAGCTGGGCCTCAAAGAGCTGCAGCGCCGCGAGAGCGAGCAAGGGCGTTTCACTCTGGTATTTCTCGCCGCGCCGGGCGATGACGACGCGCAGATCGAACTGACCTGGAACTGGGACCCGGAGGTCTACGGCGAGGGTCGCAACTTTGGTCATCTGGCCTACGCAGTGAAGGACATCTATGCGCTCTGCGCACACCTCCAGCAACAAGGCGTGACCATCAACCGCCCGCCCCGCGACGGCCGCATGGCCTTCATCCGCTCCCCGGACAACATCTCCATAGAACTGTTGCAGGAAGGCGCGCCACTGCCACCGCAAGAGCCGTGGCTGAGCATGGCCAACACGGGCAAGTGGTAACGAATTCAACTTAGCAAAAGGCAGGACACAGCATGCAACTACTCGATGGCAAATTAACTTCGGAACAGATCAAGACAGAAATCGCCGCACAGGTCCGCGACATCAAAGCGCGCGGCGGCAGAGCCCCGCACCTCGCCGCGATTCTCGTCGGCAATGACGGCGCCAGCGAAACCTACGTCAACAACAAGGTGCTCGACTGCAAGCAGGTCGGCTTCGAATCCACCCTCATCCGCCTGCCCGCCGAGATTACCGAAGCCGAGCTGCTGCGCCGCATCGAAGAACTCAACAACGACGACGCCATCGACGGTTTCATCGTCCAGGTCCCGCTCCCCAAACACATCGACGAAGACAAAGTGACCCTGGCCATCTCACCAGAGAAGGACGTCGATGGCTTCTCCCCCGCCAGCGTCGGCCGCATGTGCCTCGGCATGCCGACCTTCGTCTCCGCAACCCCCAACGGCATCATGGAACTGCTGCGCCGCTACAAGATCGACACCGTCGGCAAACACTGCGTCGTCGTCGGCCGCAGCAACATCGTCGGCACCCCGATGTCCATCCTCATGTCCCGCAACAGCAACCCCGGCAACGCCACCGTCACCCTCGTCCACAGCCGCACACCCAACATGGCCGAGATCTGCCGCAGCGCCGACATCCTGATCGTCGCCATCGGCAGGCCGGATTTCGTCACGGCCGACATGGTGAAGGATGGTGCGGTGGTTGTGGATGTGGGCATCACGCGCGTGGCGGATGCGAGCCGCCCTTCTGGGTTCAGGCTGGTGGGGGATGTGCATTTTGAATCGGTGAAGGATAAGTGTTCGTTTATCACGCCGGTGCCTGGGGGGGTTGGGCCGATGACTCGGGCTTCGTTACTTCAAAATACTTTGAAGGCGCAGGCATTGCGGAAGTAGATTGGTCGGTTAAATTCTTATACGCATTTCTCCTCGGGCTTGCACGGATGTCGGGCTGGGGAGGAGTGTAGTGTCTCGTATATTCATAGCTCTAAGAACACTAAATCTTATCTTTTGTGCACGGATTCCTCGGGAGTCGCGACTGCGCGACTTTCGTTCGCCCAATAATACGAGTTCCCAATAAAGAGTTGTTTTCGTGGATGGAACCGGGTTAGATTCCCGTCAAATGAATAAGTAAAGTGTGCGTGCGCATTTCCTAGCTGTTATCAGCAATTAGTTTCGAGCAACGGAACAAACATGGCAGAGAACTCACAAGAAGCTCTGAGCGAGCTCGTCGCGAGCTTGCGAGCTTGCGAGCAAATGAAGCGGTAGTCGTGGCCGATGAAATTGCCAAGGTCGTTAATCGCGGCATGACGGAGGAGAAGGACATAAATGGGCGGGCAAAAGAGCTTTCGCAGAGGCCGCTAACTTCGAATG
>JBBTKA010000180.1:0-529 GCA_038059145.1 Pseudomonadota bacterium | reverse complement strand
ATGAAGCATATAAGATATCCGTAGAGATGCTTATCGCTTCGTTAGAGCCCATTATCATGACGCAGCATGCACTACATGAATTTGGAAAAGTATCGGGTAAGAAATTATCTATAGTATGGGCTCAGGATTTTGTAGAGAAGAGCCCTATAGATTTGGATGGTTACGAGAAGGTAATGGTTCCGAATGGGCTTGATTTGACTGCCCTCGAGCGGGATCTGAAAGCCCTCATTAATTTGTTAGGCAGTATATAGATGGCGACCTTTAAGGAGTTATCCGATGCAGTCTCTAAAGTACTGTCGCACTCAGCTGCAAAAGCCAGTTTGCAACTTAACAGCCCTACGAGGGAGAGAGCATTTGAAGCCTACGTTTTTAGTCTACTGATAGAGGCGGTTACTAAGGCAGGAGGAAGCGTTGTAATCGTCGGCATTAATTCTGGTAAATGTCCGAATCGAATAGTACTTCGTGGCAGCCCTGGGTGTAGTGGTCAAGTTAAATTGGCCACAGACTTCTGGGTGTTCCAATAATTCTG
>JBBTKA010000179.1:0-10516 GCA_038059145.1 Pseudomonadota bacterium | reverse complement strand
CATCAGCACACCGTCCCCCGGGTTCAAGAGCAACTGAGCCAGAAGACTGAGCCCGCCACTTGCTCCGGGTGTCACGAAAATACGCTGTGGTGAAATATCGACGTCATAATCGCTGCGATAGAATGCCGCGATGCGCTCCCGCAATTGTGGTAAGCCAGCAGCGGGGGTATAGCTCGTATGCCCCTCGGCCAGAGCAGCCCGTCCCGCTTCCAGAATTGGAGCGGCCGTGACGAAGTCGGGTTCCCCGACTTCAAGATGGACAATGTGCCTCCCCTGCGACTCCAGCGCTTTGGCACGCTCCAGTACCGTCATCACCCGAAATGGATTGACGCCATGCATGCGCTGCGCAAGCGTGAATCGGGATATCGTTGGGCTGGGCATTAGTTGCAACTCCGATCAGGCGAGACATGATTCAAGGAAGACGATTGAGATGACAAGACTGCTGACTTTTCGCAGGAAGTGCATTATATAGACGGAGACAGAGTCCAGCGAACGACTTTGCTGACGGCCCCGGACGCGCCAGACTTGCCATTGCCCGATATGACATTCCTGTGGCAAGAGCAAGAATATTCTGGTAGCTTACCGGGCTTTCTTTGGACCCAGTGCTGGCATCACGCTGTTAATGATTGCGAGTGATTATTTTGGACGAGCCCCGCGCGGGCAATGAGGCGTAGCGAACCATGTCTGACAAGCAAGCCACTGCTCCTGTTCTCAAGAACTTCACCCCTTACAAGGAAAAGAAAGGGGAAGAGTACATGAATGAGAATCAGAAGGAACACTTCAAGTCCATCTTGCGCAATTGGCGCAATCAGCTGATGGAAGAGGTGGACAGAACCGTTCACCACATGCAGGACGAAGCGGCCAACTACCCTGATCCAGCAGATCGTGCCACGCAGGAAGAGGAGTTCAGCCTCGAACTTCGCACCCGTGATCGCGAACGCAAACTGATCAAGAAGATCGATAGCACGATCGAGAAGATCGCTCAGGACGACTACGGCTTTTGTGAATCCTGTGGCATCGAGATCGGCATTCGTCGCCTGGAGGCCAGACCAACGGCCAACAAGTGCATCGACTGCAAGACCCTCGACGAGATCAAGGAAAAGCAGTGGGGCGCCTGATCAGGTGCTCCTTGCTTCACCCGGGCAGACTCGCTCTGCCCTCTCCCACTCGCTGTTGACCTCCCTGTCAATCCCAGGCTCATGAGCATCAAGGCAGACTACATCGGTCGCTTTGCCCCCTCGCCCAGCGGCCCTCTGCATTTCGGTTCCCTGGTGGCCGCACTGGCCAGCTACCTCGATGCCCGCTCGGTGCATGGCCAATGGCTGCTGCGCATGGAGGATCTCGACCCGGCTCGCGAACCACCGGAAGCTGCTGCGCAAATTCTCTGGGCACTCGAGGTGTTCGGCCTGCACTGGGATGGCCCGGTGCTCTATCAGAGCCAGCGCCTGGAGGCCTACGCCGAAGCACTTGCTGCATTGCAGGCTCGCGCGCTGATTTACAGCTGTGATTGCTCTCGCGTGCAGATTCAGGCCATGGGCGGGGTCTATGACAATCGCTGCCGCCTGCGACAATTGCAACCAACCGAGGGAGCACTGCGCGTCGTGGTGCCCGATGAGACCTTCGAATTCGTGGACATGATACAGGGGCCGCAACAGCAGAACCTGCTGCGCGAATGCGGCGATTTTGTCCTGCGTCGCAAGGATGGTCTGTTTGCCTACCAACTGGCGGTTGTCGTCGACGACGCTTTTCAGCACATCACTCATATTGTCCGAGGCTCCGATCTTCTTGATTCCACGCCGCGACAGATCTACCTGCAGAAACTCCTGAGCCTCCCACGCCCACACTATGCGCACATCCCTGTAGCAGTGAACGAGAGCGGCCAGAAGCTCAGCAAACAGCATTTCGCGACCCCATTGGATCTGCAGCGACCTGCCCCGCAATTGCTGTCGGCATTGCAGTTTCTTGGGCAATTTGCTGGCCAGCGGCCCGCCCCTCATCTTGCAAAGGCCGCACCTGCGGAATTGCTCACTTGGGCAATAGCGCACTGGGATATACAGGCAGTGCCGAAGTTAGCTACCATTCCGCTTCAGTCGGACAGTTGAAGGAGCCTGACTGGTTCACCCCTTCGACATGCAATCAGGTTCGTTTACCCGGAACGGACACCAATCTGCGAGAGAACTTTTGTACATCACACGAGCCACATTGCTGCTGATGCTGTTCAGTTACCTGCTCTTCCTGACGAGCGTGGACTGGCTGGCGGAGCAAGACGGCGCCTGGTACCGGCCCTTCATCATTGGTCTGCTCGTGATTGCACTGGCCGCCTTCAGCCATCGGGAACAAAACTCCGATGACCTTTGACCTGAGCACGCTGTTTATTCTGGGCATCTGTTATCTGATGCTGCTGTTCGGGATAGCCCTGGCGACCGACAAGGGCTGGATTCCCCAGCGGATCACCCGCCACCCAATCGTCTATGTCCTCTCTCTGGGGGTCTTCGCAAGCGTCTGGTCCTACTATGCCGTGACCGGCAACGCCTTCCGCGACGGCTTCGGCTACCTGGCGCCCTTTATCGGCATCTCGCTGGCATTCCTGTTCTCGCCTGTCATGCTGCGCCCCATTCTTGACATCACCAAGAGCTACCAACTCAGTTCTCTCGCTGACCTTCTGGCTTTCCGTTATCGCAGCCCTCTGGCCGGTACGCTGACTACCATCGTCATGCTGATCGGCGTCACGCCGCTGTTGTCACTGCAGATTCAGGCGGTTGCGAGCAGCGTGGCGATTCTTGCACCGGAAGCGTCGCAGACTACGCTTGCCGCCACCTTTTGCTTGTTAATCACCTTGTTTGCCATCTTCTTCGGTACTGGTCGTGGTGCCGGTCGGGAGAAACATGAAGGTCTGGTCATGGCGATTGCTTTCGAATCTGTCGTGAAACTGCTGGCTATGCTTACCGTCGGAGGTTTCGCTGTATATCAGGGCTTCGGCGGCTTTACGGAGCTCGATCAGTGGTTGCAGGGGCAACCCGAACTCCTCAGCAGCATCAAGGATACCTCCACTGCCGGCAGCTTCCATGTGACGGTAATCCTGTTCTTTACCGCGGCAATCGCTTCTCCCCACATGTTCTACATGATTTTCAACGAGAACAACGATCCCAAGGCACTCACGATGGCCAGCTGGGCTCTGCCCCTTTATTTTCTGCTGCTCAGCCTTCCCGTGATGCCCATTCTCTGGGCAGGACTAAAGGCCGGCTCCACCGCTCCGCTGGATTTCTACCCAGTGACGATTGGCGCGGATTACAGCTCGCCGCTGATTACGATGATCGGATTCCTGGGGGGATTGTCGGCCGCCAGCGGGCTGATCATTGTCATTACCCTCGCGCTTTCCAACATGTGTCTTAACCATCTGATTCTGCCTGTGTACCAGCCCACGGCGCGCAACGATATCTATCGATGGCTTTTGTGGAAGCGTCGGATCCTGATTGCGGCGCTGATCTGGATTGGCTTTCTGTTCTACTACATTCCCGACGACAAGCTGAGTGTTCGGACCATTGGCAACGTGGCATTCATCGCCAGCCTGCAATTTCTGCCCAGTATCGTAGCGCTGCTGTACTGGCCGCGCGGCAACAAGAACGGCTACATGGCAGGGCTGTTGACCGGTGTATCGATCTGGCTCCTGTTCCTTATGTTGCCAGTAGTAACGGGGGTCGATCTTCTCGAATCCACTAATCTCAGTTCGCGGGAAATCATTGCCATCTCGCTGGTCTGCAACATCCTGATATTCGTGATGACCTCCCTGTGGACACATACCTCGGCAGAGGAACGCGCATCAGCGGACATCTGCGCGCTGGACACTATCCGACGGCGCAACCGCACGGGTCTGGTTGCACGCAGCCCTGACGAATTCATCGCTAAACTGACCAAGCCACTGGGTGAGCGTACGGCGACTCGCGAAGTGCTGCAGGCCTTGCGTGACCTCAAGATCGATCAACAGGAAAAGAGCCCGCATGCCATGCGCCTGCTACGCGGCAGGCTGGAGGCGAATCTTTCAGGATTGCTTGGCCCCTCGATTGCCCACGATCTGATCGACCGCTTCCTGCCCTACACCATCGAGTCCGAGACCGGATCAACGGACGTGGACGTCATCGAGAGCCGCATCGAAGCCTATCGCAGCAATCTGTCGGGAATGGCGGAAGATCTCGACAATCTGCGCCGCTATCACCGCCAGGTGTTGCTGGAGCTGCCGCTGGGAGTCTGCTCACTCGGCGAACAGAATCAGATTGTCATGTGGAACCACACCATGGAGAAGATGACCGGCACGTCCGGGCAGTCGGTTCTCGGTGCGCAGCTCAGTGACATTGGTGAACCCTGGGCGTCCTTGATCCACGACTTCACCGTGGGAGATGCGGCTCACGCTCACAAACGCGTCGTGCAGGTGAAGAACAGCCGCCGATTTATCAGCCTGCACAAGGCCATTATCGAGAAGTCAGCGACGCACAAGATCAAGCAGGACGGTGTCGTCATCCTTCTGGAAGACCTGACGGAGACGGAGTTGCTGGAAGAGGAATTGACTCACAGCGAAAGACTGGCCTCGATCGGGCGACTCGCTGCCGGTGTCGCGCATGAGATCGGCAATCCCATCACGGGTATCGCCTGCCTGGCCCAGAACATACGTGATGAAACCGACAACGACGAGCTGCGCGGCATGGCCAGACAGATCATCGAGCAAACGGATCGCACGTCACGCATTGTGCAGTCACTGGTGAATTTCGCTCACAGTGGCGCCAACAAACCCGATCACAATTCTGAAGTGGTCACTGTGGAAGAATGCGCCAGGGAGGCGATCACACTCATTTCTCTCGACAAGAAACGCAAGGACATCAATTACGTGGTCAACTGCAGGCAAGGCCTGCAGATTCTGGGCGACTCCCAGCGCCTGCTGCAGGTCATGATCAATCTCATCAACAACGCGCACGACGCCAGTCCCGCAGGCAGCACCATCACCATCTCCAGCAAACTGGTTTCGGGTTCCGTGCAGATCTCCGTGACCGACGAGGGCACAGGTATCCCGGAAGAAGTTCGCGACAGGATATTCGAGCCGTTTTTCACCACCAAGGAGCCAGGCGAAGGTACCGGTCTGGGGCTGTCACTGGTCTACAGCATCGTTGAAAACCTCGATGGACATATTGATATAATCAACGCATCGCTGCGCCGGGAGAATCCGGGGACACGGGTAATTCTGACCTTTCCCTGTTATGATGGCTCGGCCTCCGCAGGCGGGGCGTCTCCAGATGCACTCTGATCAAATTGCCGGTCTGTTGTTTCAGGCTGTTGGTTTTGTTAGCACTTTTTGAGTAAGAAGATGGCAGCACAGAGCAAAGTATTAGTTGTTGAAGATGAGCAGGTCATTCGCACTGCCCTGCGCCGATTACTGGAGAGACACGGCTATCTGGTCGAGGAAGCTGGCAGCGTGAAAGACGCCGTCGAGCTGCACAAGCTGGACGGCTTCGACATTATCGTCAGCGACCTGCGTCTTCCCGGCGCTCCGGGCACCGATATCATCAAGAGCACCAAAACCCCGGTGCTGATCATGACCAGCTATTCCAGCCTGCGCTCCGCCATCGACTCCATGAAAATGGGCGCAGTGGACTATATTTCCAAACCCTTCGAACACGAAGAGATGCTCGAAACGGTTGCCCGCATCATCAAGGAAAATGCCAACCGGAAAGTGGTCGCCGAAAAGCCCGTGCCACCGCCCGAGCCGCCCGTGTATGGAATGATAGGCAGTTGCCCGCAGATGATGGAGTTGTTCCGTCGCATCCGCAAAGTCGCGCAGACCAACTCTACCGTTCTCATCAATGGCGAATCCGGCACCGGCAAGGAGCTGGTCGCGCGCGCCATCCATAAACTCAGCGACCGCAATGAAGCCGAGATGATTTCCGTCAACTGCGCCGCCATCCCCGAGAATCTCATCGAGTCCGAACTGTTCGGGCATGAGAAAGGGGCATTCACCGGCGCCACCGCCAACCGCACCGGACTGGTGGAGGCTGCAAGTGGCAGCACCTTGTTTCTCGACGAAATAGGTGAGTTGCCACTGGAAGCACAAGCTCGCCTGTTGCGCGTGCTGCAGGAAAACGAGATTCGCAAGGTGGGGTCGGTACAGTCCAAGAAAGTGGATGTACGCCTGGTTGTGGCGACCCATCGTGATCTCAAGCAGCTGGTGATCGACGGCGATTTCCGTGAGGACCTTTATTACCGAATCAATGTGATGACACTGGTGATTCCTCCGCTCAAGGAGCGCGGTAACGACATTCTGGAACTGGCGGATGCCATTCTCGAACGCACCTGCAAGCGTCTGAAATCCCCTATGCTCAAGTTCAGCCCCGAGGCGACACAAACGATCGCCACCTACTCGTGGCCTGGCAATGTCAGGGAGTTGGAGAACGCCATCGAAAGGGCTGTCGTACTGGCGGAGTCCGAATACATCGGTGCAGAACTGCTTGCTATTGAATCAGGCGCCAAGATGGCACCACGTTCGGTCGGAGAGCGTCATTCCACTCCAAGCCCTCTGATCCACGACGACGCTGTCGATGATTTGTCCCTCGAGGACTATTTCCAGCGCTTCGTGCTGGAACATCAGGATCAGATGAACGAAACCCAGTTGGCCAAAAAACTGGGCATAAGCCGCAAATGTTTATGGGAAAGACGACAGCGCTTCGGGCTGCCAAGAAAGAAGAAACAAGCCTGATACCGGCCAGCTTCCCATTTGCAATTCTTTACCCCCCTCCCTCCAAATACGCACCAGAAAATGCCTCAACTGGCTGTGCTGGTGCACCCTTTTTACACAATGTCATGCTACTGCAACAATTTGTTACTGATACCCATCTACACAGTAAATCAGAGACGTTCGGTAACACAGTACCAGTTTAAAAAGGAAACCAACGATCTAAAAATCATTATCTTGTTGTTTTTATTGATATTTACTTATCTGGCACGGTTAGTGCTCTGTATACGCGACAATAACAATAAATAATAACAACGAAAGCCAATAATAATAAAAATAGCATTACTCAGTTTGGTGCAGTGAATAACAACAAGAAGTAGATTTTCGGTTTGTAGTGATGGCGTAATTGTTGTCTGGCTGAAGATACTGTTTCATAAAATGCTTTGCGGTGCTGTATTTGGTGCCTCATTAGTAAAATAAAAATAACAAAACTAAATTACCTTCCTTGCGGGGGGGTGCTACTCGCCCCCCAGAGCATTTCCTTCTGCTACTTTGCACCATTTCAGTGTATTATCCCGGCCCATTCGCTTCCCCCTTCGATGAGAATCACAGATTTTATCCGCGTATCCTGCTCTGGTGATTTCCACCATGACCGAGTTGTACCGGTAAATGGGTCCTGAAAAACTGATGTTGAGAAAGTTAACCAGAGTTCTTTTCGGCAAGCGCGCCAAACCCAAGAGCAGCCTTGACGAGGTGCCTGCAGCATCCCGCACTGCAAGCAACAGGCCAGACGGCACAGATCGCCCAAGCCCTGTCTCAGGTAGAGCCAGCCTCAGCGATCTCGATCTTTCCCGAGCGCGAGTCATCGAACGTGAAGACCACTGCATATCTCGCAAGAGCATCTCTCCAAACGCACTCAAGGTCTTATACCGTCTGAATGATGCCGGCTACCACGCCTTCCTGGTCGGTGGCGGCGTACGCGATCTGCTGCTTGGCGACACGCCGAAAGACTTCGACATCGCGACCAGTGCGACTCCCGAGCAAATCCGCGAACTGTTTCGCAATGCCATGATCATAGGCAGACGCTTCAAGATCGTGCATCTGCGTTACGGTCGAGAAATCATTGAAGCCACGACCTTTCGCGCACACCATGACGCGGAAAATGAATTTCAGGATGACACCTCCCACCGTGCCATCAAGGGCTTGGATTCTGCCCATTCAAGCTCGGGCATGATTCTGAGGGACAATGTCTACGGCAGCATCAACGAGGATGCTCTGCGTCGAGACTTTACTGCCAATGCGCTTTATTACACGACTGACGGTTTCCGCATCATCGACTTTGCCAGCGGTCTTGAGGATATTGACAATCGCCTGCTGCGCATGATCGGCGACCCGGCGACTCGCTATCGTGAAGACCCCGTGCGCCTGCTGCGAGCGATCCGCTTTTCGGCCAAGCTCGACTTCGAAATCGAAAGGAAGACGCGCGCCCCGATCAATGAACTTGCCTACCTGCTTGAATCCATCTCTCCGGCGCGCCTGTTCGACGAAAGCGTCAAGCTGCTGACCGGAGGGCATGCAGAGAAGACCTATGCTCTTCTGCGCAAGTTCAAAGTTGGCGAGTTCATGTTCCCCGGCACCATGGCCTGCACACGCGACCCCGAGGCACCTGCCAGCCGCTTGGTGGTCCTCGCCATGCGCAACACGGATACTCGCCTTGCCGAGGGCAAATCCGTGACCCCCGCTTTCCTTTTCGCGGCCCTGCTGTGGCCGGCACTGTTGCACGAATTGGAGAGGATGCTGGGAGACAAGCCCGTGACACTGCTGACCCAGCAGGATGCTGCCAACAAGGTCATTGGTAGACAACTGCAGGTCACCTCGATTCCCAAACGTTTCTCCATCGCCATGCGCGAGATCTGGGAGCTGCAGTTGCGTCTGGCCGTGCGCAGCAAGCGCGGTGCTGAATCGGCTTTCCAGCATCCAAAGTTC
Organism: Pseudomonadota bacterium; assembly: GCA_038059145.1. GTDB lineage: Bacteria > Pseudomonadota > Gammaproteobacteria > Pseudomonadales > Pseudohongiellaceae > UBA5078. Next base: position 1,815 of record JBBTKA010000179.1, on the reverse strand, counting down.
CGCGCAGGCTATGACTTCCTGCTGTTGAGAGAAGACGCCGGGGAAGATCTGGCCGGAGTCGGTCAGTGGTGGACGGACTTCCAGCATAGCGACAAGATTCAGCAAGACATCATGTTGGAAGAGCTCGGCAAAGGCAGCGCCGGACCGCGTCGGCGACGCCGCAAACCTTCACGAAAGCCCGCCAGTGGAGCAGGTGACAACGCGTGACAGAAAGCCCGACAACAGGCTTCACATTCGACAGGAAGCCACCCCGCTTCATCGCAGTGGAGGGTCCGATTGGCGTGGGCAAGACCAGCCTTGCACGACGGCTGGCAGAGACGTTCAATTACGACATCCTGCTCGAGAAACCCGAAGAGAACCCTTTCCTCGAACGCTTTTATGACAACCCCAGCCAGGGTGCACTCGCCACGCAACTGTTCTTCCTGTTTCAGCGCGCACGTCAAATTCAGGATCTGCGGCAGGATGATCTCTTCGAGCCTGTGCGAGTAGCCGATTTCCTGATCGACAAAGATCAGCTGTTCGCCAAACAGAATCTGGATAAGGACGAATATGCGCTATATCAGCAGGTCTACGAACACCTGACCATTGATGCCCCGACGCCCGATCTGGTGATTTACCTGCAAGCCCCGGCTGACGTTCTGCTGCATCGCATCCACAAGCGTGGCATTGCCGCCGAGAGGCAGATTCAGCGCGAGTATCTGGAGCGGCTGAACGACGCCTACACCAGCTTTTTCCACTACTACGACAAGAGCGCCCTGCTGATCGTCAACAGCGCAGAGATTGACCTGGTGGATAATCAGGACGATTATCAGCAACTCGTCAATTACATACTGACCGTACCCCGAGGCACGCATTATTTCAATCCCAAGCCAAGTCTGCTCTGATGAGCATGATCTCTGACGCCTGATTGCCAAACGTTACCCTGTCGATTCCGGTTCCGCACCTATGAGCTCACAAGCCGCACCAAATCAAAGTTCCCCCAGCAGCAGACCCGCTGTCACGCTGAGCACACTGATCAAGATGAAGCAGCGCGGGGAGAAATTCGCCTGCCTGACCGCCTATGACGCCTGCTTTGCGCAATTGATCGCTGACGCCGGTATCGAGGTCACATTGATCGGCGATTCGCTGGGAATGGTGCTGCAGGGGCACGACAGTACTCTGCCGGTGACCATGGACGATATGGTCTATCACATCAGCAGCGTCAAACGCGGCAATCGCGGCGCCTTCCTGATCGGTGACATGCCCTTCATGAGCTACGCATCGGAAACACAGACGTTGGAGAATGCCGCCACGCTGATGCGTGCCGGCGCGCAAATGATCAAGCTGGAGGGCGGCGCCTGGATCGCCAACTCTACCCGCCTGCTGGCCGAACGTGGCATTCCGGTATGTGCCCACATGGGACTGACGCCGCAATCGATCAATCGCATTGGCGGCTATCATGTGCAAGGCAGAGACCCCCGACAGGCAGAAAGCATGCTGGCGGAGGCCCGCTTGCTCGAAGAATCTGGTGCCAGCATGCTGCTGCTTGAATGTGTGCCGCAAGTGCTGGCCAGGACTATAGCGGAAGCGGTGGCGATCCCCGTCATCGGCATCGGCGCCGGACCCGATACCGACGCTCAGGTCATGGTGCTGCACGATCTGCTGGGCATTTCGCCAATCACTCCGAAATTCGTGAAAAACTTCTTGAAGGGATCGGAGAACGGGATTCCGGGTGCACTGCGCTCCTATGTCGCCGACGTCAAGGCGAAGCGTTTCCCCGCTCCGGAACACTGTTTCAACTGATCTGCCGATCAATTAGCCGTCCGGTTTGCGGAA
>JBBTKA010000178.1:0-7007 GCA_038059145.1 Pseudomonadota bacterium | reverse complement strand
CCGATCGTACCAACGTTCACGTGTGTCTTTTTTCTCTCAAACTTACCTTTAGCCACAATATCACCTCATTCAAGCTTCAATTAATAGAGCTAGGGCGCACCGCGGGGGCGCGCCACGCAACATGTTTAACCCTTATTCTTGCTGATAATGCTCTCTGCAATGTTGTTTGGCACTTCAGCGTATTTGAGGAACTCCATCGTATAAGTGGCTCGCCCTTGAGTAGCTGAACGCAAATCAGTCGCGTATCCGAACATCTCAGAAAGAGGAACCTCCGCATTGATTACTCGACCGCTGGGGCTATCATCCATCCCCTGAACAGTTCCTCGTCTACGATTGAGATCGCCCATCACATCGCCCATGTTCTCTTCCGGCGTAACAACCTCAACCTTCATAATGGGCTCAAGAAGCGCCGCATCCGCGAGCAATGCGCCTTTCTTCATTGCGAGCGAGCCTGCAATCTTGAACGCCATCTCACTCGAATCCACATCGTGATAAGAGCCGTCGAATACGGTGACCTTCATCGCAAGCAGGGGATAACCAGCCAGCACACCGTTCTTCATCTGCTCCTGAACGCCCTTGTCGATAGCCGGGATAAATTCCTTTGGAATCACACCACCAACTACAGCGTTAACGAACTGATACTCTTCGTCCGGCGGCAGCGGCTCAAGACGCAACCAGCAATGTCCAAACTGACCACGCCCGCCGGACTGCTTGACATGCTTACCCTCTACCTCAACAGACTTCTTAATTGTTTCGCGATATGCAACCTGCGGCTTACCAATATTGGCTTCGACACCGAATTCGCGACGCATGCGGTCAACTAGCACATCCAGGTGCAACTCCCCCATACCAGCGATAATTGTCTGCCCAGATTCTTCATCAGTTTGAACGCGGAAAGACGGATCTTCCTGAGCCAGCTTACCCAGCGCTATACCCATTTTTTCCTGGTCAGCCTTAGTTTTGGGCTCAACGGCTACTGAAATCACAGGCTCGGGGAAATCCATCTTCTCGAGCGTGATTATATGATCGGGATGACAAAGCGTCTCACCCGTGGTCACATCCTTCAAACCAATCGCTGCTGCTATATCTCCAGCGTACACTTCCTTAATCTCGTCGCGGTTGTTGGCGCGCATTTGCACCATACGCCCGATTCGTTCTCTTTTGCCTTTGATCGGGTTGTAAACCGCATCTCCCGAGTTAAGGAAGCCAGAATACACACGGAAGAAGGTCAGCGTACCTACATAGGGGTCTGTTGCAATCTTGAACGCCAATGCGGCAAATGGTGCAGCATCATCAGCCTCTCTCACGCAGACTGTGCCGTCTTCCAAAACACCTTCGATAGCTTTCACTTCAGTCGGGGCCGGCAGATACTGAATAACGCCATCAAGCACAGCCTGTACGCCTTTATTCTTGAACGCTGAGCCGCAGAACGTAGGCACAATCTCGCTCGCCAAGGTACGCTTGCGAAGACCGAGAATGATCTCCTCTTCTGTCAACTCATCGCCGCCCAAGTACTTGTCCATGTACTCGTCGTTAGCTTCGGCAGCCGCTTCAACCATATGCTCACGCCACTTGCCACAGGCTTGCTGCATGTCTGCAGGAATGTCTTCATACTTGAAAGTAGTGCCCTGGTCATCCTCATTCCAGATGATGCTCTTCATCTTGATCAGATCGACCACGCCCTTGAAGGTATCTTCAGACCCGATCGGGAGTTGCATTGGCACTGGAACAGCGCCAAGACGCTCTTTAACCTGCTTAACAACGCGCAGGAAATCAGCTCCGGTTCGGTCCAATTTGTTAACGAAAATCAGCCGGGGAACCTCATACCGATTCGCCTGTCGCCAGACGGTTTCGGTTTGCGGTTGCACACCTGAGGACCCACACAAAACCACAACAGCACCGTCAAGCACACGCAGAGAACGCTCGACTTCAATGGTGAAGTCCACGTGCCCCGGGGTGTCGATGATGTTAATACGATGCTCGGGAAACTGTTTTCCCATGCCCGACCAGAAACAGGTTACAGCAGCCGACGTAATTGTAATTCCGCGCTCCTGCTCCTGCTCCATCCAGTCCATGATCGCCGCGCCGTCATGAACCTCACCAATCTTGTGAGAAACACCGGTATAGAACAAAACTCGCTCGCTGGTTGTGGTCTTGCCTGCATCCACGTGAGCTACAATTCCGATGTTTCTATATCGGCTCAAAGGGGTTTTTCTGGCCACGATCGTACCTTCAATTAATTAAATGATTTGAATTCAGTGTTATCAGAAACGGTAATGAGAGAACGCTCTGTTGGCCTCAGCCATACGGTGTACGTCTTCACGCTTCTTGACGGCGCTACCACGGCCCTGAGCCGCATCAGAAATTTCACCAGCAAGCCTAAGCGCCATGGACTTCTCACCTCGCTTACGGGAATGCTCAACCAGCCAGCGCATTGCCAACGCAGCACGGCGCTCTGCACGCACTTCAACCGGAACTTGATAGGTCGCACCACCTACTCGCCGAGACTTGACCTCAACCATGGGGGCAATCGCATCCAGCGCCTTTTCAAAAACCTCGAGAGGATCGCTTGAATGCTTCTTCACGACCTCAAGCGCGCCGTACACAATGGTCTCGGCAACAGATTTTTTTCCGTCGACCATTACGTGGTTCATAAACTTGGCAAGTATTTTACTTCCGTACTTGGCATCAGGAATAATTTCTCGTTTTGCTACTTCGCGTCTTCTTGGCATAACTCACCTCTTTGCGTTCAGGTTATCTGAAATCCCCCGCAGCACGGAGTGCACTGCAGACATTCAGCCTTACTTTATATGTTCATCGAACCCGAAACCTTTCAGCTACGGGCAAATCTTATTACTTGGACTTTGGACGTTTTGCACCGTACTTGGAGCGACCCTGCTTACGATCAGAAACCCCGGAAGTATCCAGACTTCCACGAATTGTGTGATAACGCACACCTGGAAGATCCTTCACCCTGCCGCCGCGAATCAATACAACAGAGTGCTCCTGCAGGTTGTGACCCTCACCACCAATGTAGGAAGTCACTTCGTAGCCATTGGTCAGACGCACACGACAAACCTTACGCAACGCCGAGTTTGGCTTTTTTGGCGTGGTGGTATATACACGAGTGCATACGCCTCTTCTTTGTGGGCAACCCTGCAAAGCTGGCACGTCACTTTTGGAGACCCTGCTTTGTCTTGGTTTGCGGACCAACTGATTAATAGTTGCCATTCAATACTCCTAACCGACACTTGCTTTCTATTTAAGTTATCCCCCAACAAACAGGCGAGGGAAATCAACCCGGAATCCTCAGGAAACTTCTAGAACCTCAGAAGCATATAGAGATATTCGTACTGCGAGAGCCAAAGCTCTCGCATCAAGGGAGTGAGCAACCTGTCATTAGAATGACAGGCTTCACAAATACCCAGAATAAAGGATGCGAGAGTTTAATGATCCGACACCTCATAGTCAACTTCTTACTATAAGGCGCAGTGCTCGATTTCATCAACCGCCGCTTTTCAAAGCCTCAGTCAATGCTGCCTCAACATCACTGGCACTGACTGAAGAACCCTCAGAGGAGGCATTTTCAGCAAGCAATTTCTTACGCGCTTCGTGATAAGCAAGACCAGTTCCTGCGGGGATCAACCGTCCTACCACCACGTTCTCCTTTAGCCCACGAAGGAAGTCACGTTTGCCAGTAACTGCAGCTTCGGTCAAGACACGAGTAGTCTCCTGGAAGGACGCGGCAGAAATAAACGATTCGGTAGCCAGAGACGCTTTGGTAATACCAAGCAGCATACGGTGGAAGCGAGCTTCCACTTTGCCCTCGGCACGCATTCTGTCGTTTTCCTCGGCGACCTGAGTCAACGTTACCTGTTCGCCTTTAATGAATCCGGAATCACCGGTTTCAGCAATCTCCACCTTGCGCAGCATCTGTCTGACAATGACTTCAATATGCTTATCGTTAATTCGCACACCCTGAAGCCGGTAAACTTCCTGCACTTCATTGACTATGTATTCGGATAGAGCCTCCACCCCTTTCAGTCGCAGGATGTCGTGCGGAGAGGGTGGACCATCAGATACGACCTCCCCCTTCTCGATATACTCACCCTCAAACACTGTCATGGTGCGCCACTTGGGTATCAGCGCCTCATAGAACGAACTGCCATCGATCGGGTTAACACCATCTTTCGGTGTAATAATCAGACGACGCTTACCTTTGGTCTCTTTACCGAACGAGACTGTGCCGGATATCTCCGCAAGAATTGCGGGCTCTTTGGGTTTGCGCGCTTCAAACAAGTCGGCAACTCGCGGCAGACCACCAGTGATGTCACGCGTTTTGGAGCCCTCTTGCGGAATACGGGCAATAACGTCACCAATATTCAGATTTGCACCATCTTGAATCGCGATGATTGCATTCGCTGGCAAGAAGTAGTGCGCTGGCACGTTGGTGCCAGGGATACAGAGCTCTTTACCGTTACTTCCCAGCAACGTCACAGCAGGACGAAGCTCTTTCGCAGCGGAGGATCGCTCTGCAGGGTCGATAACGGACAGACTGGAGAGTCCCGTCACTTCGTCCGTCTGACGTCGCACAGTAATGCCTTCTTCCATGTTGGCGAACGCCACCTTACCGGCCACTTCAGAAATAATCGGGTGAGTATGCGGATCCCAGGTCGCGACTATCTGACCAGCATCCACTTTGAGATTCTTCCCAAGCGTGATAACTGCGCCGTACGGAAGTTTGTACTTCTCACGCTCACGACCGCCCTCGTCACTGACCAGCAGCTCACCAGAGCGAGAGACCACCACCAGCGCTCCCTGGATGTTTTCTACTGTCTTCATGTTATGCAACTGCACGCTGCCCTTGGTTTTCACCTGGACATTGTCCGCCGCAGTAGCTCGCGAAGCAGCACCACCAATGTGGAACGTACGCATGGTCAACTGGGTACCTGGCTCACCGATGGACTGCGCAGCGATAACGCCTATCGCCTCACCGACATTGGCAATGTGCCCCCTGGCCAGGTCACGACCGTAGCAGAGTCTGCAAATACCAAATCGGGTTTCGCACGTGATAGGCGAACGAACCTGCACCTCATCAACCCCAAGCGCATCAAGCTTCTCTACCAGACGCTCGTCAACCATAACGCCGGCTTCGACGATGACTTCACCAGTGGAGTCATCCACGACATCTTGTGTCAACACCCGACCAAGCACTCTATCACCAAGAGGAGCAATGATGTCGCCACCCTCGATAACAGGTCGCATCGTCAACCCATCCGTTGTCCCGCAGTCGTGCTCTGTAATTACCAGATCCTGCGAAATATCAACCAAACGACGCGTCAGATAACCAGAGTTAGCGGTTTTCAATGCGGTGTCAGCCAGACCTTTTCGAGCACCGTGAGTAGAAGTGAAATACTGCACCACGCTCAGGCCTTCACGGAAGTTCGCCGTAATTGGCGTTTCGATGATTGAGCCGTCTGGACGCGCCATCAGGCCTCGCATACCGGCGAGTTGACGTATCTGCGCAGGAGAACCTCGAGCACCAGAGTCTGCATAAATATACACAGAGTTAAACGACTCTTGACGCTCCTCCTTTCCTTCCTTATTGATAACCGGCTCAGTAGAAAGACCGTCCATCATTGATTTCGCGACCAGATCGTTGGCACGCGACCAGATATCAATGACTTTGTTGTACTTTTCACCTTGAGTCACAAGACCAGAAGCGTACTGGTTTTCAATTTCTTCAACTTCAGAATCGGCTTGTGCAATGATGGCCGCCTTCTCGACTGGAATGACGAAATCGTTTACGCCAATCGAAGAACCGGATCGAGTTGAATATTTGTAACCTGTATACATGAGCTGGTCTGCGAAAATCACAGTTTCCTTCAGCCCAACATAGCGATAACAGGCATTCAAAATGCCGGATATCTGCTTCTTGGTCATCTTCTGATTGACCATCGAGAATGGCAGACCTGCAGGAACGATATTGAACAAAAGGACTCGGCCCACGGTGGTTTCGACCATCTCACGCGAAGTCACTTTTTGATCTTCGCTGTTGATGATAGTGCTGCTGATACGAGCCTTGATACGCGCCTGCAAATGGACATGACCTGTCTCATAAGCACGTTGAACCTCCGCCGCATCAGAGAAAATCATGCCCTCGCCTTTGGCATTAACGCGCGCACGTGTCATGTAGTACAGCCCCAACACAACGTCTTGGGACGGCACAATGATCGGCTCACCGCTTGCGGGGGCAAGAATGTTGTTGGTGGACATCATCAATGTACGCGCCTCGAGCTGCGCTTCCAGCGTCAGCGGCACATGCACAGCCATCTGGTCACCGTCAAAGTCGGCGTTATAAGCAGCACAAACCAACGGATGCAGCTGGATCGCTTTACCTTCGATCAGCACGGGTTCGAACGCCTGGATGCCGAGTCGGTGCAGAGTGGGCGCACGGTTCAACAAGACCGGGTGTTCACGAATAACATCGGCGAGAATATCCCACACTTCCGCTGTCTCGCGCTCTACCATCTTCTTGGCTGCCTTGATGGTTGTCGCAAGCCCTCTGCGCTCCAACTTACCAAAGATGAAAGGCTTGAAGAGTTCAAGCGCCATCTTCTTGGGTAGACCGCATTGATGCAGCTTAAGGGTTGGCCCCACCACAATGACCGAACGGCCTGAATAATCCACTCGCTTACCGAGCAAGTTCTGACGGAATCGTCCCTGCTTACCTTTGATCATGTCCGCCAGAGACTTGAGCGGGCGCTTGTTAGATCCAGTGATTGCACGACCACGACGACCGTTATCCAGCAAGGCATCAACAGCCTCCTGCAGCATGCGCTTTTCATTGCGCACGATGATGTCGGGAGCATTCAAGTCAAGCAGTCGCTTCAATCTGTTATTTCGGTTTATCACTCGACGATACAGATCATTCAAATCGGAAGTCGCAAAACGTCCTCCGTCCAGTGGCACGATCGGGCGCAGATCTGGAGGCAGCACTGGCAATA
>JBBTKA010000177.1:0-15039 GCA_038059145.1 Pseudomonadota bacterium | reverse complement strand
CAAGGTCTATCTGGTTACCCTGCAGAATCCCCTGACGTCGGACTATGTGAAAGCCTTTGCCGAGGGCATGTACTTCGACTACGAAGACATCATCACCCGCCCTGCCCGACTGGAAATACTGGAGGAACGGCTTGCCCGCGTCACGCTGGTGGAAGGGCGTTACCATCAGATCAAACGCATGTTCGGGCGCTTCCGCAATCCTGTCCTCGCCCTGCACCGCACGGCGATCGGAAATCTGCCTCTGGACCCCGCACTGACGCCGGGCCAGAGCCGCGAACTTACGCCCGTCGAGCTGACAGGAATACAGGGCTAGAGGCAACGGAAACGCTGGCCGCCAGGCTGATTGTGGGAGTAGAATTCGGCCAGGCAAAAAAATGCTGTGACAAGCCCTATAACAACAAGAACGATAGGAGACCCTCATGAAAACCACCCCTTGGAAGCACCTGCTGTGTACCGCGATGCTGTCATTGCTGGCGCTCCCCGCCGCCAATGCCGCGGACCGGATCGGCAACTTTGCGTTGCTGGACACCACCGGCGATTTCCACCAGCTCAACAAGTACGGTTACCAGAATGCCGTCGTCATCGTAGCGCAGGCCAATGGCTGCGAGGCCAACTACAATCAGCACCACAAGTACAAGCTGCTGGAAACCACCTGGAAGGACAAGGGGGTCTCCATCATGATGCTGAACGTGGCGGGTGAAAGCCGCGATGCCGTCAAGGCCGAAGCAGCCGCCTACGACTACAGCTGGCCGGTGCTGCTCGACGGTTCGCAGTTGGTGACCGAATCATTAGGAATCACCCGTGCTGGCGAGATTGTGGTGCTGGATCCGGAGCGCCTGCAGATTCTGTACCGAGGTGGACTTGACGTGATTCCACGCGATCCGACTGCTCCATCGGTCACGCATTTGGGAGACGCCATTCAGGTGGCCATCGCCGATGGCACCCGCGACGCCGAAACGGTCGTGACACAGCCCGACGGTTGCGACATCAGCTTTCCCGCCCGGGAGCTGCATGCGTCCAATACACCTGACTACGCCACTGACATCGCGCCGATCCTGAAAGAGAATTGCGTGAATTGCCACCGTGTCGGGGGCATTGCACCGTTCGCGATGGACAGCCACGCCATGGTGCAGGGCTGGTCACCGATGATCCGTGAGACCCTGATGACCAAGCGCATGCCGCCCGCGCAGGTCGACCCGGACATCAAACACTTCTCCAATGCCCGTTACATCAGTAATGAGGATCTGCAGACGCTGGTGCATTGGATCGACGCCGGTGCTCCGCAAGGCAACTTCACCACTGACCCGCTTGAAGGCCTGACCTTCCAGGAAGGCTGGGAACTGGGCGAGCCGGATCTGGTGGTATACGCAGAGGACTTCGTCGTTCCCGCCACTGGTGTAATTGACTACCGCTACCCGATCATCGACCTGCCCTTCGAAGAAGATGTCTGGGTCAAGGCCGTGCAGTTCATTCCGACCGAGCGTTCTGTCGTTCACCACATGATCGCCAGCGTTGTTGAGCCACAGTACAGCCGTGATATGGATGCCAGTGAGCGTGGCGAAGTGCGCTTCATGGAGGGTTATGCCCCCGGCAAAGAGCAGGCCACGGTGTTCCCGGAAGGCACGGGCGTGTTCATTCCGAAGGGTCACAAGATCCGTCTGGACTCCCACTACACCACCATGGGCCGTGAAGTGCGCGATCATACTGCCATCGGCATTTACCTGGCCGACGAGGTGCCCGAGCACGAGTTCCGCACTTACCGCCTGTCTCACGAAGGTCGAAATCTGGTGATCCCGCCTGGCGCGAGAGACCACCGCATGTATGCCAGCTATGTGTTCGACAAAGAGATCACCATGTATGCGTTCCGTCCGCACATGCACACCCGTGGCAAGGAAATGCGCTTCAAGGTGGTTTACCCGGACAACACCACTGAAGACCTGCTCAACGTGGCCAACTACAACTTCGGCTGGCAGCCCACGTATCGTCTGACCGAGCCAATGGTGTTGCCAGCGGGTTCGCGCATCATGATCGATGGCGCCTTCGACAACTCCGAGTACAACCCCGGTGCGTGGGATCCGACGCAAGTCTCCAACGGCGGCGAGCAGACCTGGGATGAGATGTTCGCGGGTTACCTGACCTACACTTACAACGACGAGATGTAAGAGCAGGAACAGAGTAAGTAACCAAACAAAAGGGCCAGTGCAGTGATGCACTGGCCCTTTTTTCATGCCGGAAGTTACGGATCAGGGTTGGGTGCAGTGCGCACCGCTGGGTGCCTCACCCGAACCCAGAGCGATCACGGGAGGTGCATTGAAAGGGTTGATGGGCGTGGACTCTGCGTCGTCCACCACCAGCAGCAACAGGATGAATCCGAGCGCCAGCATGCCTACTATCGGACGACCGGGAAGCTGTCCTTGATGTTTGATGGGATCATTCATACGCGCTTGCCTCCAGCCGTTGTCGCGACCACGCTGCGTGCCGTCAACAGACGAGGCCGCAATCGCAGCCCCGCATAAGATCCGCCAAACGCGGCCACAAACCACACCCAGCCATGCAGACTCCCCGTGGAAACACCACTGAAGAAGGCGCCGACATTACAGCCCAGCGCCACGCGGGCACTGTAGCCCATGATGATGCCTGCCAACAGGATCACCGCCCAGCTGCTGGCGCTGAGCGCCTCGACTTGCGGGTCCGGATTGTGCTTCCAGCGCATGGCCAGAAAGGCCCCGGCCAGCAGACCGATATTAGTCAGCGACGTCACATCGGTCAGCAGGCTCTGCTGCAGACGCAGCGCGTGCGCGGGGGCAGACCAGAACGTGGTCGCTGCCACGTCCATTCCCGCCGCCTGTGCGAATTTGGCGCCCCACAGCCCCAGTCCGTAGACCACGCCCCAGGACTGCCCGGCAATAACAAGATTGAGCGACGCGAGAAGGGCAATCAGCAGAGCCGCCACCCAGAGCCGCCGGGGAATGCGCCGCTTGTCCGGCGCCGACTTCCTGTACACCAGCGCTCCCAGCCCCGCCAGACCGGCGAGCGTCACGCCCAATCCGGCACTCTCGCCGAAGAGCCCCTGCAGGGTATACACGGGCAAACTGCCCAGCCCCGTCCACCACTGCAGGTGCAGCGTGCCGAAAAAGCTCCCGGCGATGAAGCCGATCAGAGCGACGAGCGCGAGAAGATTGCCACTGCCGGCGTTGATCAAGGTGCCCGAGCCACAGCCCAGCACGATCTGCATCATGGCGCCGAACACAAAGGCGGCGGCAATCATGGCGACGCCTACCGGCGCGTGTGCGCCGCTGAGCTCATCCGGGAAGCTGGCAAGCAGCGGGAAGGCCACGAGTGCGGCGAGCCCGATGGCGACAAACTGCGCGAGCAGGCCACGACCATCTCGTTCGGTGACCATCACCCGCCAGGGACCCGCAAAGCCGAAGCGCAAACCTTCCAGCGCCAGCCCCAGGCCCAGACCAACCATCATGAGCAGCGCCGCGCGCGGCCCGGCGGTAACAAAACTGCCGACCACCAGCAGCAGCCCCAGCACGGCCAGGCCAGTGCGACGAACGGGAAGAGACAATCCGGCGTTCATCGGTCAGGAACCCAGCAGTTCGCTGAACCAGCTCTTGGTCATATCCCAATAGATCTTGACGGGACTTGGCTGATTATCCATAGGGCGATCGGCCAGTGACCATTCGGCCATGCTCTCGGCATACAGGCGCGTATTGGGCACGCCTTGCAATTCACTGAGAACGAACCAGTTCACGGAAGCCTGATGCCCGGTGTTGCAGAACGACACCGTCAGGGGGGCCTCCTGCACCGGATAGGTGGCGAGGATGCTGCTCATCTGCGGCTGCTCTTTCAAACGGTTGCCATCGAACCAGGACTCGAAGCTCAGGTTGCCAGCACCGTGAATGGTGCCGGGGCGCCCTGCCGATGACTGCAGTCCTCTGAAGAATCCTTCCGGGCGGGCGTCGATCAGGCGGGCACTGCCTTCGCTGACCAGCGTCTCCACTTCGGCAGTAGTGACTCGCCACTTGTCGCTCCACTGCGGCACAAAACGGGAGGGCGCAATCTGATCGGCGACACTGCTGATCGGCAGACCCGCCTCGGTCCACGCAGCAAAGCCGCCGTTGACGACGGCGAGGTCGGTGATGCCCAATGATTTCAACGTCCAGTAAACACGCGTTGCGGTACCCATGTCGGCAGGGTTGGTCCCCTGGTGCACGATGGCGACAGGCGTGTCGGCGCTGATGCCGAGACTCTGCACCAGAGCGGTCAACTTCTCCATGGCTGGCAGCGAGCCTGGATTCTCCTGCGGTCCGCGCCACTGTGGATAGGGTGCATTGGCAGCCCCTGGAATATGGCTGGCAGCGAAGTCACCTGTCACGTGAATCACGCGCACAGAGCGGGAACCGCCCATGATGGCGGCAAGCTCAGTGGGTTCGAGTAATGGCTTCCAGCCTGGAGGAGCAGCCTGTGCCGTCAGTGGCGAACCGGCAAAGAGCAACCCCGTCGTCAACAGACTGAGCACCAGCAAATTGAAGCGAATTCGTATTGAGTTGAGCATGGGTGTTCTACACCTCTATTGTGGGAGCGTGCCCAAGGGCATAAAGGCCCGCCCGGGATCAATTTTCAGAAAGCCGCAATGCCTGCCTTGTGTATCACAGTCCGCACCGGATGAGAATGCAGGCACACAAACAAATCCCCCGCGCCTGCTATGATCGCCTATAGAATCACACCGCACGATGACACCAGACATTGCCATAAAGAGATCCGCAAATGATCAGACCCGCCAGCCACGATGACGCACAGCGCATCACGGACATCTACAACTACTACGTCCTCAACAGCACGATCACCTTCGAGGAGACAGCCGTGTCCGCGATGGAAATGTCCGCGCGATTGCAGGCGATCGAGTCACGCGGCCTGCCATGGCTTGTCAGCGAGGAAGACGGCGGCGTCATGGGCTTCGCTTACGCCAGCACCTGGAAAGCCCGCCATGCCTACCGCTTCACGGTCGAGGTCACCATCTACCTCGCCCACGACGCCATTTCCTCCGGCCGCGGGTCGGACCTGTATAAGTCATTGTTTAATAAGCTACGTGCGCTTCCCGTGCATGCGGCAGTCGCCTGCATCGCCCTGCCAAACCTGCATAGCGTGGCTCTGCATGAGAAATTCGGCATGAAAAAGGTAGCTCATTTCAACGAGGTGGGATTCAAATTCGACCGTTGGCTGGACGTGGGGTATTGGCAGGTCAATCTATAAATCTGGGTCAGAAAATTTGGGTTCAGAGTAAAAATACAGGCTGTCTTTTTACTCTGAACCCAAATTTAACCCCGAATTTCCATCGAGAGATTAGCGACCGTTCAGGCGGATGAATTTCTGCACGCGGTGACCAGTCTGCACCTCACCGGTAAACAGATTGCCGTTCGAGTCGAAGTCCATGTTGTGCAGCCAGTCGAACTGACCAGGCTGACGCCCCCCGGTGCCCCATGAGTACACAGGCTCCAGCGTGCGACGATCCAGCGTCCACACCACATTGTTGGTGCCGTCCGGCACGTACACAAAGCGCTGCTCGGTATCCAGCGGATCAAACTCCATCTCCCAGGTCGAGCCGGGCCCATAAGTCTGCGGACGCAGAATGCTCTCACTCACGTAAGTGCCGTCTTTCTGGAACACCTGAATACGGTTGCTGGGGCGATCGCTGACATACACCAGACCATCGTTGGCAATTGCTACCCCGTGCACAGGCGTACGCCAGGTTCGGCTCGGCGCAGCATTCGGATCCCACGGGCCGGGATTGTCGTCGGTAGGACGCTCACCATAAGCGCCCCAATGACGGATATACGCACCGGTTTCCGCATTGAACACGATCAGGCGGCGGTTACCATAGCCGTCAGCCACGTACAGCTCGTTGTTGGTCGGGTCTACTTCCATTACCGCAGAACGGTTTACAGAATCGGTGTCATTGCTGCCCTCGTTCATGCCGACGCCGCCGATGGTCAGGACCAGTTCGCCCTCCTTGGTGAATTTGTGGATCATGTGGTCATCGGTGCCGTTGCCGCCCACCCAGACAAAACCATTGTGATCGACATGAATGCCGTGCTCACTGTTGAACCAGGGATAGGCATTGGTGGGACTGGCGCCCCATGCATGAATGACTTCGCCCTCGGGGTTGAAGGCCAGAACCGCCGGTGCAGTAGTGCAACACTCGGCCTGCAGAACGGCGTGTCCCCAGGTCTGATCGCGGACAGTCTGCAAGGGAGTAGAACCGGCATTGGTGCTCTGCACGGTCCAGGGACGATGAATGATCCAGACATTGTTGTCGGCATCCACGGCAGTACCGGCTACCTGACCGATGATCCAGTTGTTCGGCAGCGGCTTCGGCCAGAATGGGTCGACGGCGAACTGTGCCACGCCTTCGGGCACTTCGGGACCGGATGCGTCCTCCGGCATGTAAGGGACTGTGAGTGTCTGCGCCATGGCAGTCGTATGCAGTGCGGCCATGACCAGCAGGCATCCTCCGGCTGTGACGGTCCGCGCGTGTCTGATGAGCTCTTTCATTATTGTTATCACTCCTCTCTTATTGTGACTAGCATTTAGGGGGATCGCGTCAGCGAGTGTAAGGAGCTTGCCGGCAGATGTCTATCGACCTGTGGACTGTCGGTTCAATTACTCCGCACACGGGAACCTTTTGCTGTAACTTGCGTTTATATCTTCAAGAGACATTCATTTTTAACACACGAGGCTGCTGCCATCGAAATCGAGTTGCTACTCACAGCGTGTCGCCGACATGACCCATTGGCGTGGGAAGCTCTCGTCAGGCACTTTCAGGACCGGGTGTACGCGCTGTGCTGTTGCTATCTGCACAATAATGCCGAGGCCGAAGAGCTGGCGCAGGAGGCGTTCGTGCAAATGTTTCGCAACCTTTCGCAATTCAGCGGGCCAGCGGCCGGGCTGACGCCATGGCTGCTCGCAATTACCCGCCACTGCTGTATTGATCGCCAGCGTCACAACCGCGCGCGTCTGTCGACGCAACCACTCGGCACAACGTCACAACAGAGCAACAGCGAAAGTGCCGAGCAGGACGACGCACCGTGGCATACGAATGCGCTCTCACCGGAGGACGCACTGGCGAGTCAACAGGAAACGCACTTGCTCTACCGGGCATTGCAGCAGACCAGCCCCGAGACGCGGGATCTGATTCTCCTGAAAGATATTCAGGGACTGAAGATTGAGGAAGTAGCACACATCCTGGACCTGCCTGTGGGTACCGTGAAATCGAAATGGCATCGCGCCAAGCTGGAATTGGCGCAGACAATCGTGCAATTGAGCGCTCCCGGCCAGTCGAGCGCGCCGCTGCCCAAGGGGGCCGCAACATGAGCGACCTTCACAATCACAATCACACTCTCAATCCCACTCACAATCCCACACCGCCGGCGACATTCACTCGCTCCGTGCTGGACCGTTTGCAACTGGACCCATGCGCGGCTGCACAGGAGCAATTGCTGGAGAATGCGTGGATCGAAGCTGCGCCTCCGCCTTCACAACCTCTGTCGCTTCTAGCGCAGCATCTGCAGCATTGCGAATCCTGCCGTGCGCTCCAGGCGGCGCTGCTGCTGAGCCAGAGCGGCCTGCCGGTGCTGCGCGATCGGCAGGCACCGGCAGGCTTGCTTGAGCGCACCTTGCAAAAGACAGCAGGCCTGCAGGCACCACAACGCCTGCGCAAGCTGTCGCGACTCCAGCACTGGCTGCTGCGCCCCCGCTTCGCGCTTGAGAGCGCCTACCTTGGCAGCCTGCTTTTTGTGCTCGTCGTCGGCCTGCCCGTCAGCAACGCCGTCGACGTGCAGCATCTTGCACTGCAATTTGACGTGCAGATCGATCAACAGCTGACACGACTGCAACAGCTGATTCACCAGGGTGAACTTGCTCGGAATGAAAACCTCTCTCTGCTGGAACGCACCTACCAGAATAGTCGAGAGGATTGGAGCCAGCTTACGCAGAACATCAGTGAGTGTTTGCAGCTATACAACACCCCATGGATCGACAGCATTAAAACAGCGGCAGAGACCGCTTTGCCTTCATCATCGAACGACACCACAGGAGCAACACCATGAACGACGCCAGCCTGCAAGCCGACACGCACTACCGCGAAGAAGCGCCAACCAGTCATGTGGGAGAAGCGCGCACCGTTGCCGCGCCGCGCACCTACCTGCCCAGTGATCCGCGACGCAAATCACTGTTTCTCACCGGCCTGCTTTCGTTGATGCCCGGGCTTGGGCATATCTATCTGGGCTACTACCAGCGTGGCTTCATTCACTTCGTCGTCTTCGGCTGCACGATCTCGCTGGCCTCATCCGGACAGATCGACGGACTCGGCCCCCTGCTCTATACCTTCATTCCCTTCTTCTGGCTCTTCAATCAGATCGATGCGCTGCGCCGCACCACACTCATCAACCTGACACTGGACGGCATCGAGAACATGCCACTGCCTGACGAGATGCAGGGACCTACGCTGGGAGGCAGTACGGTGGCGGGAACAACGTTAGTGGTCGGCGGCGTCATCGCACTCTCCAACACGCTGTTCAATCTGCCGCTGGAGTGGCTCAACGACTGGTGGCCAATCGCGCCAATTGCGCTCGGCGCCTATCTGATTTACCGTGCTCGGGAGGATCAACTTTCCTAAAACAAGGTGGGCAACCATGATGCTGACAATCGGCCGCCGACTGGCGCTGGCAATACTCCTCTTCACCTATGCCAGCGAGTTGGCAGCGGAGGTTTCCCGCATCGAGTTCGAACGGCGCGAGACACTCAGTTCGGAGCAGACCAGTGTCCGTTACGAGGCACTCTACGGAACGCTCTACTTCACCCTCGACCCGTCCGCACCGGGCAATCAAAGGGTCCACGACATCGGCCTCGCGCCGGTCAATGCCGACGGCCTCGTCGAATTCTCCAGCGATTTTAAACTGCTGGTTCCGGACCGGGCCATTGCCAGCGACGCCCTGCTCTATCACGTCAACAATCGCGGTGGCAGTCGCCTGCCACCGGAAATATCCCTGACGCATCCGCTGACGGGACTGGGCTATACCTATCTGGTAACCGGCTGGATCAACGAGCTCACCCCCGGCGAGAATCGCTACCGCCTGCACGCGCCTATCGTCGGCACAGAGACCGAGCCAGTCACTGGCCAGGTCCGCTACGAGATCATCGTCGGCAGTGCAGGCAACGACGAGAGCATTAACGGCGAAGGCCATCTGGCCTACACGCCCACTGCCGCCGGACTGCTCAACGCCACACTGACGGCACGTCTAAACCAGAGCGACCCGCGCGTGCCGGTGCCACGCGAAGACTTCACGCTCAACGTCAGTGCGGTCGAAGGCGCCAATCAACCGCTGGTGACGCTGAACCTGAAGGGCGGCCTGCAGCCGGGCGTGATCTACGAACTGATTTACGAGGCGCAAGACCCGGTGCTGGGCGGCGCGGGCATGGCCGCTATCCGCGACATCGTGTCGCTGTTGCGCTACGGCACCAACGATGTTGCGCTGACCACGCAGGTCGCTACGCTGGGGCTTCCCGCGCTGGAGCACAGTGTGAGCTGGGGCAATTCTCAGAGCGGACGATTGTTGCGACTATTCCTCTACGAGGGCTTCAATGCTGACCTCGACGGACGCCGCGTGTTCGATGGCGTGATGCCAGTCATTGCAGGCGCAGGCTTTGGCATGTTCAACAACCGCTTCGCCATGCCGACCCGCACCAACGGTCAACATGAGAACCAGCTCTACCCCAACGACTACTTCCCCTTCACCTACGGCGACAGCACCGATCCTTACACCGGTCGCACCGATGGCATTCTGGCAAAGGCGCGCAGCTCGGACACCGAACCAAAGGTGATGCACATTCAAACCTCCAACGAATACTGGATCAGAGGTGGTTCGCTGCCTCACACCGATCCTCTGGGCGAGAGCGATGCCGTAATCCCCGACAACGTGCGCTTCTACGCCATTGGCGGCTCCCAGCATGGCTCGGGCAGTGGCCGCCCCGGCGCCCCGAGCGGCGGGCAGTTGCCGAACAATCCGAACATGTGGTCACCGTTCGCGGACTCCTTGCTGGTGTCCCTGGTGAACTGGGTGAAGGATGAGGCACTGCCCCCGGAAAGCGTATACCCGAAGATTGCCGACGGCACGCTGGTGCCCTCGCATCTGCCCGATGGCACGATCAACTTCGCCGCGTGGAATCCACTGCCGGGCGTCAAGCATCCGAAGGCCATGTACAAGGTCGGCTACGCCAACTTCGGTGAACGCTTCCTGAGCCAAGGCATTGTCGATCATCACCCCACGACCACGGATCAGTACTACGAACCGATGGTGCCGCGCGTCGGCCGCGACAACAACGATCAACCCGGCAACACGCTGCTGCCTGCGCTGACCGCGGTGCCATTGGGCACCTTCGTGCCGTGGAATCTGCGCTCAGTCGCCAGCGGCGCAGACACGGAGCTGGCACGCCTGGCCGGTGGCTATGTGCCCTTCCCGCGCACACCCGAAGAAGCAGAGGCCAATAAGGACCCACGCATCGCGATCAGCGATCTGTACTCAGGATTCGAGGATTATCTGCGCCGCTACGAGGCGGCGACTGATGAGTTGATCCGCAAGGGCTATCTGCTGCCCGCGTTCAAGGAGACATTGATGGCGATTGCGAGGGGCAATCAGGGTTCGTTCTGATTCGGACCGGGCGGCTGAGGTAAGCGCTCAGGAGATAACGTCTCCTCGCGCAACCACTCGCGCCAGATCGACACCAGCAGTGCCATCAGCACCGGACCGACGAAGAGGCCGATGATGCCCATGGTCTTCACACCTCCGATCAGGCCGAAGAAGGTCGGCAGGAATGGCAGCTTCACCGGCCCGCCCACCAGCCGTGGCCGGATGGTCTTGTCGACCACGAACAATTCGACGCTGCCCCAGAGAAACAAGCCAACGCCTGCGGCCATTTCACCGGAGCCGAGCAGGTAAATCGAGATCACACTGAAGATCAGCGGCGCACCGCCGGGAATCAGCGCCATGAAACCGGTCAACACACCGAAGGCGACCGGAGATGGCACCCCGGCGATCCAGTAGGCGATCCCCAGAATGATGCCCTCGCCAATCGCGATGACGGTCATGCCCACCACGGTGGAAGTCACTGTCGCGGGCACGACGCGCGAGAACTGATACCAGCGCTCAGGCAGAATCCGCTCACCCAGCGTGTCCAGCTGGCGAGACATGATGTGACCGTCCTTGTAGAGAAAGAACAAGGTAATCAGCATGAAGAGCAGCGTGAGCAGCAGCCCTGCCGTTCCCCAGCCAAACACCAGCACCCAGCGCGAGAGACCGCTGATCTGCGCACCGCTCACCAGTGACAATACCTGCCCTAGCTGATGCGGCTCCCCCAGATAGATCTCCCACTGCTCTGCGAGCGTCGGTCCCATCATCGGCACGGCGGTCAACCAGTCGGGCACCGGCGCACCATTCTCATTGGCATGAGTGAGCCAGCGAATCCACTCCCTCACTTCGTCGAGCGCGTAGGAAAACACCAGCGCCAGCGGAATCACGATGCCCAGTACCATGGCAGACAAGGCCAGCGACGCAGCCCAGGTGGTATTGCCGTCGCAGGCGCGCAGCAGGCGCTGATAAATCGGCCAGCTGGCGAAACAGATGATCAGGGCAGCCAGCCCTGGGACGAGAAACCCGATGAAGAAGAACAGGCCGGCAGCGATGATCGCCACCAGCAAGGCCCGCAGGATCGCTTCATTACTGACTATGGGGCCCATCGAGACGCTTACTCCGGTAAATGCACGCGCGGATCGTAATCCGACGCCCCGGCAGCGTCAAACGCTCAATTCGATTCCGGCACAAATCCCATGTGGGAGCGTGCCTGCACGCGATTGGCTTTTTTTCCGACAGAGCATCGCGTGCAGGCATTTATGCCCTCTGGGTACGCTCCCACACTACTCCCCATCCGGGACGGTAAGGCGCAAACCACCATCCGTCCCAACCCGCCGCGTCGACACCACATTCCGATCCGCATCCCCAATCAGCGTCTCGAACAAGTCCTGCGCAAAGTGCCGATTGCCGATATGCCAGGAATGATTGAAAGAACCAATCTCCTCCCGTTGATCCCGCTCTCGCACTGCCGGATCCGAATCCAGCACGGCGAAGTAATCCGTACAATCCACGTTCACTGCTTTGGGCGGCATGTCATCAGGCATTCCGACACGCCCGACACGTGGCGCCATCCCCACCCGCTTCGCATTGGAGAGTTTGAGCACGGAGTCGTGCAGATTCGAATAATTGGTCAGCCGCATGCAATGCCGATACAGCGAATCCGTGGTCGCATTGTCTTTGCGCATCGAACCTGCCGACACATCGGCCCCGATCAAGGCGATCTGACTCACCATCCAGGCATTGTTGTCCAGACGTGCATCGTCGGCATCATCGAAGGCTTCACGAATCACATACGCGCCGGTCGAATGCCCCAGCAGATGCACGTTGATCGCACAATCCGGCCGCTGCGCCTTCGACAGCAGATGAATGCCATCGGACACCAGCTGCATCGACGTGCGCTTCGCGTCGTGCCGATCCTCAAGGTAATTGAGCGCCTTGTCATCACTCGGCCAGTCATAGGACACCACCGCGCCCTTGAAGCCGGCCGTGTCCAGATCGGACGCCAGCCGGTCATGCCGCTTCATCACCGTCTCTTGATCATTGTTGTAACCGTGCACGAAGAAGAGAATGTCACCACGCGGCACTCCCGCTCCCACCCGCGCATCGATGCCCCAGGCAGCTGCTTCCAGCAGCCCTTTGAGCCACACCTCGCGCCGGACAGCATGCTGCGGCTCCGGCAGGACGCCGGGTGGCACAACGAGGTACAATGTTTTCCCCGGCTCGGTGGTGAAAGATCCTTTGCTGACTGCACGTGCGCACATCACATATCGGTCTGTCATGGTGAACCTCCTTGGTAGCTTCCAGAACTTTAGGGGATATCGTTGAACACTCGGGGTGTTGTTCAGCAATTTTCAATTTCAATTTCTCGCTCAAGACACTGCCAACCATCCCCGCTCCACAGCAAAGTCCAGTTTTGCGATGAACCACTGATAAATTTCTGCGCTCTCACTCTCGATGAACTGGTGAGCCTTCAATACCTGACTCTTCGTGATGCCGTTGTTTCTCCACGCGCGGCCCTCACTGGTCATGTTGTGAAGAAAGGGCAGCAACCGATCAACCACCTTCAGCAGCTTTGCTTCCTTCGTTTGACCAGCCTCCTGCTCCTCCCAGACATCGACCAGATTCGCTATTGGATTTCCCGCGTGGGATGCAAGCCTGTTGACGCATTTGCGCTCTTCAACATGCGCGGTGCTGCGGGCGCTTCCATAGAGAAATGTGTCGCCGGCATCAATCTCACCGAGGTCATGAACGAGAGCAAGCTGTATGAGTTTCAGCAAATCGAAATCATCTTTGAGCAATTCGGCGAACGCCCAGCAGGCAAGCGCCAGATGCCAGGAGTGCTCGGCGGAGTTTTCGACACGCTCGCCTCCATTGATGTAGGTCCGACGATTGATTGACTTCAACCCATCGAATTGAAGTACGAACTCTGCTATCTGGCTCACTCTCTCACTCATGCGTCTTCTCCTTCACCCTGCTTGTTAACCAATCCCTACGGCGCGTACTTCTCAAACACCTGCGCCTCGGTCAGCGTGTTGGTGCTGTTCGCGAAGTCGTAATACGCAGGCTTTTTATCGATGAATATTTGTTCTTTCAATTCCAACCCGGGCTGATCCTGGAACAACCCCGCCGGGACAATGTACTCACTGCCAGGCTTGAGTAGATAGAACAAATGCGTACCGCAGGTCTTGCAGAATCCCCGCTCGGCCCACGCCGATGACGCATATTGCGTGATGTTTTCAACACCGAAAATCTGCACGTCGGTTCCACAGTGAATCGCGATCAACGGCCCACCACCCCACCGGCGACACATGCCGCAATGACACACCTCAACATCTGTGGCCACTTTGGCGACAACTGCGACGGCTCCGCACAAACATTTTCCTTCCATCGTTTCGTTGTTCACTTGGTCTCCAGGCAAAGAATAATTTGTAAAGCCGTCACCGACCCGCTACAGATGACGGAAGAACTCTGGCGACTTTTGCCACTGATCATGCATGCCATCGACATAGGTGATCTTGAGTCCCGCCAGCTCTTCCTCAGTCACACCAATCAAACAACCAAGATTCACCCCGTACATTTTTCCAATCGGCGTCTCCGTACCGATTCCAAACGAGCGCACTCCGCAGTGTTTGCAAAAGTAGTGCTGGTTCTTCTTGCTGTTGAACAGATACTGAGTCAACTCCGATTCACCACTTAGCAGCCGAAAACCCTCTTCGCGCGCCACCGCAGGCCAGAAGCGCGTGCGACGACAGATGGAACAGTTGCAACGATAGGTGCTCTCGGCGAGATCCAGATCCGCCTCGAACGTGACTGCTCCGCAATGGCAACTGCCTTGGTAAGTCTTGATCATTTTTTTCTCCTTTTGAACTCGCCTCAGCGGTGAAACTCGACGTAGAACCGCACCTCGCCAAGTGGTTTCACCTCGTGCAAAACAGTCGGCTCCACCACGCCAAAAGTATTGGCGTTGAGCACGACAACTTCTGTCTCGGGTTCTTTGATGGTGTATTGCAGCTCTCCCTCAAGCACCACGATTTTTGCCCATACTGACTCCTTGGTCTGATGCGCATGCAGAAGCCCGCTCGGGATGCTCTCTTCGGTGAACTCGGGCGTTCTTTTGTAAGGGATAACATTGTCAGGTAACCGCTTCATGCTTTTTTCCAAATATAGTTTTCGTAATGATAGACTCGCCGCACGAACGTTACAGAAGTGAGCCTGACCAAACAATAAGAACCCGATAAAAGGAGCTGGCCATGCGTGAATCCTCATCGAGACAGAACCCGATCTCCCGCCGCTTAAATTTACCAGAGAACAAATTGAAATCATCAAAAACCCAGAGAAGTATGTTGGG
>JBBTKA010000176.1:0-7708 GCA_038059145.1 Pseudomonadota bacterium | reverse complement strand
CCCCACACGCATACCTGCACTTCGGGTTGCGCCCGCCAGAGTCGATCAGAAATCCCGTCGAGATTTGATCGATCGCATGGTCTGTCAGTGCCTTTCATCCCTGCTCGGGAAGGTCTTTATTGCGCCACACTTTGCCTTTTGCGAGCCAGTATTGGTGCGATCCGTAGCAAGATTGTCATAGTTTAATCGTTGGCTGTGAAACCGGACGCAGAATTTGGCAAAAACTCTTTGTAAAACACCGGATTGTGTATGAGAAGCACGAAACATGCCTTATAATGCCGACAGTTTTTCTATGCTGAGAGGAAGTCCAAGTGAGTGATTCGTTGAACGTGTGGCGTCTGATCCTTGAGGCGACTCTGCCCGTGCAATTGGTGATGCTCATCCTGTTGGCAGCCTCGGTGACTTCCTGGGTAATGATTATCCAGCGCTGGCTGGTGCTCACGGCGGCAGAGAGTGGCATGGCAATATTCGAAAAACGCTTCTGGTCGGGAATGGATCTCAGCCAGTTGTTTCGGGAAGGCAGTAGCCAGCAGAAGGACAATAAGCCAACTGGTGGTATGGAAAATATCTTCAGGGCGGGATTCAAGGAGTTCATGCGTCTGCGTCAACAAGGCGGGATTGAGTCTGATGCGGTGATGGGAGGGGCTCAGCGTGCGATGCGCGTGGCGTATTCCCGTGAAGAAGAGAAGCTGGAAAAAAACCTGACTTTTCTGGCGACAGTAGGTTCCGTGACCCCCTACATTGGTCTGTTTGGAACTGTAATCGGGATTATGAATTCGTTTATCAGTCTGGCCAGTCAGAGTCAGGCCAGTCTGCAGGTAGTTGCGCCCGGCATCGCTGAGGCTTTGATTGCGACCGCAATGGGGCTGTTTGCAGCCATTCCTGCGGTGGTTGCGTACAACCGATACTCGTCGCGAGTCGAATCGATTACCAACAACTATCTGACTTTTACGGAAGAGTTTGCCAGTATTCTGCACAGGCAGTTGTACAGCAATCCAGGCAAGGCTTAGTGATCGAGCGCTGTAGCGCTTGGCGTCGGTACGGAAATTATGGAGACAGTTAGAAAGCGTCGCAGGCCAATGGCTGAGATCAATGTGGTTCCCTACATTGACGTGATGCTGGTACTGCTTATCGTTTTCATGGTGACGGCTCCCTTGCTGACGCAAGGTTTGAAGGTCGATCTGCCACAGGCCTCGTCCGAGCCGATTGAGGTTGATGAGAATACGGAGACTCTTGTGGTTTCCATTAGTGCCGATGGTCAGTTTTATCTCAGCCTGGGGGCTACAGAGGCTGAAGATCCAGAGCCAGTCGCGCTGGAATTGATTGGGGAGCAAGTTGGCAAGATTATTGCGGCTAATCCGCAGATTCAGGTGTTTGTCGAGGGGGACGGGCAGAGCAGTTACAGTTCTTTCATCGATTTGATGTCAGTTCTGCAGGCAGCCGGAGTCGCAAGTCCGAATTTGATCACCAAACCTTTGGAATAGTTAATTTCTGTTGTGACCGCGTTCAATGGCTATCCATTCTCGATCTTTCTAGCTGTGGTGCTGCATTGCTCAGTGCTTGCGTCTCTGTTTGTGTTTCAGAGAGCAAATACCGAAGTGCTTGATGTTGTGAGCCCGCCAGCGATCAAGGCAACGCTGGTCGGTGAGAATCCGCAGGTCAAGAACTCGCAGGTGCAGCAGCAGAGACAGGCACGGCGCGTAGAAGAGCAGCGCGCTGAGCAGCGTCGTGCGGAAGAGCAACAGGAGATTGCGGCCAGAGAGGAACAGCAGCGTCAGGAAGCTGAGCGCCGCGCCGAGCAGGAGCGCAATGCGCTTCAGCAGAGGCAGGAATTGGAGCGCAATCAGCAGGCTGAGCGCCAGAAAGAGGCAGAAGAGCAGAAAGAGCGCGAAGAGCGTCAACGGCAGGAACAGGCCAAGCAAGAGGAAGAGCGCAAACAGCAGGAGCTGGCTGCCGAGCAGGAACGTGTCCGTCAGGAGCAGGCGCTGCAGGCTCAGAAGGATGCCGAGGCCAGTGAGATCGCTGCGCAGGAATCGGAGGCAGTGATGTCATATACGTCTCTGATCCATGATTTGGTACAGCAGAACTGGTCGCGTCCGCCCAGTGCGAGGAACGGAATGGTGACAGTGCTGCGGATAACGCTTGCGCCAACCGGAGATATTCTGGACGTTGTGATAGAGCAGTCCAGTGGTGATTTTGCATTTGACCGTGCGGCCGATACCGCTGTCAGGAAGGTCAACAGATTTAACGAATTGCAGGGTATGCCTTACTCGCTTTTTGAGCGTAACTTCAGAACATTTCGGCTAACGTTCAGACCCGAGGATTTATTGAATTGATGAAAAACGTTTTTCAGTTTCTGCTGCTGGGATTTCTGTTTACCAGAGTGGCGTCGGCTGCTGACTTGAATATTGAGATTACGCAGGGAATCGATAATCCGATTCCTATCGCCATTGTGCCTTTCACCTGGGAAGGGGCGAACGCTCTAGGTGAGGATGTCGCGGCAGTGGTGTCGGCTGATTTGCAGCAGGTAGGAGAATTTCGCGCGCTGGGACGTGCCAATATGCTGAGCATGCCCGATGAGGCGGCTGAAGTTTACTTTCGCGACTGGCGTATCCTGGCACAGGATTATCTGTTGATCGGCAAGATCAATCATTCTCCTGGAAGCCAGCTCGTGCAGGTGCAGTATGAGTTCTTTGATGTCACGCGCGAACAGAAGCTTATTGGTGAGGTGCTGACTGGTTCCGTTGAGCAGCTCAGAGACATCGCTCACGAGATCAGTAACGTTGTCTACGAGCAGGTAACGGGTAATCGTGGTGCATTTTCGACAGAGATACTTTATGTGTCCGCAGAGTTTGTTTCTCAGGACTTGACGTATTACAGGATCGAGAAGGCGGACTACGATGGTCACCGCTCGCAGGTGTTGGTGGAATCGCAGGAGCCGCTGATGTCACCGGCCTGGTCACCGGATGGCCGCCAGATTGCGTACCTGTCTTTTGAGACGGATTTGCCAAGAATCTATATTCAGGAAATCGGCACTGGCGAGCGTCGTCAGATTACGAATTTCCCCGGCATCAACAGTTCGCCGGTGTGGTCGCCCGATGGTACGAAGCTGGCCATGGTGCTTTCCAAGGACGGCAGTCCTGACATCTATGTGATGGATTTGATGAGCAATCAGTTGACGCGACTGACTGACCATCCAAGAGTTGATACAGAGCCGAGCTGGACTGCAGACAGTCGCTCCGTAGTGTTTACATCAGATCGAACCGGGCAGCCACAGATATATATGGTGCCCGTTGCCGGTGGTCCCGGCGGGTTTGCCGAGCGGCTGACCTTCGATTGTTTTTATTGTGCCAAGGGACGTTTCCTGCCGGACGGCAAGAATCTTGTCCACGTCAGACGTGAGACCCGCGAGGACAACAGCTATGGCATAGCTGTGTTCAATATGGATTCGCAACGGGTCATTACACTTACTGACACTTCGCTAGACGAATCTCCCAGCGTGGCTCCAAACGGAAGTATGATCATGTTCGCTACCAAGGTGAACGGCCGAGGAATCCTCGACGCCGTCTCCATTGACGGCCGCGTGAAGTTCCGTTTACCATCCGCGCAGGGCGATGTTCGGGAACCATCTTGGTCCCCGTTCTTAAATTGAAGGTTGTTATACATACATTTGATAGCATCAGCCTATTGGAGGACTTACAGAGTGGGTACGCACAGCATGAAAGTTTTTAAATCAATGATCCTGGCTTTGTCGATTCTGGGCCTGGCGGCCTGTAGTTCGACTGGCGACGAAGAAGCAGCCGCTCAGACAGCCGATACTTCTGGTATCGACGCGACTACAGCAGCAGCACAACGTGCAGAAGCCGAGCGTCTGGCGCGTGAGCGTGAAGCTCAGCAGCGCATCGAGCAAGCTGCACTGAACACGAAAGTGTTCTACTTCGACTTCGACGTGTCTGAGTTCATGGCATCGGATCGCGATGTTCTGGCCATTCACGGTCGTAACCTGGCTGCGAATTCAGGCACCCGAGTGCGCCTGGAAGGTCACGCAGACGAGCGCGGTACAAGAGAGTACAACCTTGCCCTGGGCGAGCGTCGTGCCAACAGCATCCGTGACTACCTGGTAGTCAATGGTGCATCACTGTCACAGATCGAAACTGTGAGCTACGGTGAAGAAAGACCAGCCGACCAAGGTCAGACAGAAGCTGCTTACCGTCTGAATCGTCGAGTGGAAATCAAGTAATACCGATAAGGCAGATCTAACAGTATGAAACACTACCTCGCAGCGCTTTTTGTAGCAGTACAGACCGCTACGCTCAGTACTTCTGTAATGAGTGCTGCCGGGGTTGTGGAAGCACAGCCTTACCTGCCCGGCCAGCCCCCTCAAGGGGGGCAGCCGGACAGTGCTTCATCGAATGACGCCTTGGTCATGCTTCTGGATCAGTTCAGGGAAATGCGTGCTGAACTGGAGACCCTGCGCGGTCTTGTGGAAGAACAAGGTTATGACTTGAGGAACCTCCAGCGCGAGTCGCTGGATCGGTATACAGATCTTGACGCAAGGCTCGGTGCCTTGTCGTCTGCCACGCCAGCACCAGCGGGTGGCTCAGCCGCAGCGGGTCTTGGTGGAGCACAGCAGCCTGCGAGTTCCAGGCCCGTAGGAGCTATCGCTCCGGCGGCGCCAGTGGCGACAGTCCAGCAGACTGGCATTCAGCCAACGGCGACCGCGCCAGCTTCAGCAACATCGACATTGACTTCTCCGACTCCGGCCGGCGCTATTAACGCTGCATCGGTTCCTATTGCAGCAGAGCCTGCTGTTGTTGCCGCTTCTCCGGTGGCATCTGCTGCGTCGGTCGCAGCCACTACTTTGACAACTCCCACGCTGCAGCCCACTGTTCTTTCAGAGCAGCAACAGTATCAGGTCGCTCTGGATTCACTCTTGCAGGAAGAACAGTATCAGCGCTCCGTCGCAGAGTTCGATCAGTATCTGAGCATGTATCCGAACGGTCGATTTATCACCAATGCATACTACTGGAAAGGGCAGGCATATCTGAATCTGGCTATGCTCAATGAAGCTCGTGACGCATTCGAAGTGATAGTCAATCAGTATCCGGACGGACGCAAAGTAGATGACGCCATGTACTCTCTGGGTACCGTCTATGACAAGCTTGGCGACACTGATAAAGCCCGGCAGCTTTTGCGCCAGGTGCAGTCGCGTTACCCCAACACCTCCGCTGCCAATCTGGCAGACATTTATCTCCGCTCAATGAATTGATGGTCGTCGAGACCGCGTTCATGAGCGACTCAAATACCCTTCGCATCAATGAGATTTTTTATTCCCTGCAGGGAGAAACCCGAACGGTAGGGATTCCTACAGTCTTTGTTCGCCTGACGGGCTGCCCTTTGCGCTGCCAATATTGCGATACAGCCTATGCATTCCATAAAGGCGATATTGTTAGCCAGGAAGAAGTTCTTGCCAAGGTTGCTCACTATCGTGCTCGTTACGTCACGGTGACTGGCGGGGAGCCTTTGGCGCAACCAAACTGTATCGGTCTTCTTGAGAAGCTGTGTGATCAAGGCTACGAGGTTTCTCTTGAGACGGGTGGTGCGATGTCGATAGAGAACGTCGATTCCAGAGTTGTTACAGTGCTGGATTTGAAAACGCCAGGCTCAAATGAGTGTGATCGGAATCTTGAGTCCAATATAAAATTTCTGAAACCAATAGATCAGGTAAAGTTTGTTATTTGTGACAGGCGAGATTACGAATGGGCCAAGGCTCGCTGCGATCAGTTTGATCTTCGCAGCAGGGTCGGTGATATTCTCTTCTCGCCGAGTTTTGGCCAGGTTTCTTACAAAGAGCTGGCGGAGTGGATTCTTGCAGATAATTTGCAAGTTCGCATGCAGCTACAACTTCATAAGCTGGTATGGGGTGATCAACCTGGTCACTGAGTTATCCTATCCAAGAACTGGTCGAGGGGCCGGTGAGCACATTAATGAATAGCAAAGGTGGTTCTGGAGAGCATTCGATTATTAACATGCATCCATCTGACTTGCCGCGACGCGCTGTGGTTCTGGTTTCTGGAGGTCTTGATTCAACTACCTGTCTCGCAATTGCCAAAGCGCAAGGCTACGCAGTTTATGCCCTGAGTTTCGACTATGGCCAGCGCTCCTCCAGCGAGTTGCAGGCGGCACGTAAAATCACTTCTTCCATGGGAGTCGCCAAACATCTCGTTATACCCCTGGGTATTGGGGAGCTAGGTGGGTCTGCGCTGACTGATCATGATTTGAGTGTACCAGAGCAAGAAAGTGAGGGAATTCCGATCACCTATGTTCCCGCGCGGAATACGATTTTTCTTTCATATGCGCTGGGTTTTGCCGAGGTGCTCGAAGCACGCGCAATTTTTATTGGCGTGAATGCTCGTGATTATTCGGGATATCCTGACTGTCGTCCTGAGTTCATTCAGGCGTTCGAGAAGATGGCCAATCTTGCAACGCGTTCGGCATTGGAAGGGGCGCCGATTTCAATTCAAACTCCTCTGATTGCATTGAGTAAGGCTGAGATTATCAAGATTGGTATGCAGCTGGGTGTCGATTATGGCAACACAGTGTCGTGCTATCAGGCTGATGATCAGGGTAGGGCATGTGGTCGTTGTGACAGTTGTCGCTTTAGAAAGAAAGGATTTTCTGAGGCAGGACTTGTCGACCCCACACGATACTTCCAAGTGTGAGCGCTGGCATTTGTCAGTGTTAAGCTACAGCGGTGATTTTTCGTTACAAAGTACTTGTCTTTTTTCCTGATGATAGTACTATGTCGCCCTTCTTTCATGGGTCGTTAGCTCAGTCGGTAGAGCAGTTGGCTTTTAACCAATTGGTCGTGCGTTCAAGTCGCACACGACCCACCATTTTCAAGAACACCGTAATGCTGCCACGCTGCACTACGGTGATTGTCTGAAAGGCGGTACCGCCGCCTTTTTTAAAAAATTCAAATCCTGACTTTGTCCAATTGTTTTGACCTGACGCAGTTTGCGGCCAGCGATGGAGATTGGCTGTCTTATGATTGCGAAGGAGAGCTGCATTAGAATGCTTTTTGTGGCAGTCTTCGCGTATTTGAAGTAGCGGCTATGACCAGTACAATCTGCTCCATCTTGAATCCTTTACCCCGTGATTCACTGAATGCTGACCTGGCAGCCGACACCCTGCTGGTCAGACAGCACCTGGCGGGCATCTCTCTCCCGCAAGTCCTCAATACTGAGCAAATTGCCGATTACAAGGCGCGGATCAAAGCTCTCCTCAAAGAAAAACATGCAGTGCTCGTCGCGCACTATTACACGGACGCACTGCTGCAGGAACTTGCGGAGGAGACTGGTGGCGTGGTGTCTGACTCACTTGAGATGGCACGGTTCGGTCGTGACGCCAAGGCATCGACACTGGTGGTGGCCGGGGTGCGTTTCATGGGCGAGACTGCGTGTATTCTCAGTCCTGACAAAACCGTTCTCATGCCTACGCTGGAAGCCACCTGTTCGCTGGATCTGGCATGTCCTGCGGAAGAATTCTCGGCGTTCTGCGATGCGCATCCCGACCGTACACTTGGTGTGCGCGCCATGGATTGCACTGTCATCGCGCATGAGAAAACAGCGCAGGCATTTCGTAATCGTCCCAACACCTTCAAGGCGCAGGGCGATGAGACTGGCTCCAATTGGGAAGCCATTCCTGG
>JBBTKA010000175.1:0-12582 GCA_038059145.1 Pseudomonadota bacterium | reverse complement strand
ACTTTGGGTAATGCTCTGAGAAGGATTCTGCTCTCCTCAATGCCCGGTTGTGCGATTGAAGAAGTCGAGATAGACGGGGTTGTACACGAGTACAGTACTATCGAGGGCGTTCAGGAAGACGTGATTGAGATTTTGTTGAACCTCAAGGGTGTCGCCGTCATTCTCAACGGACAGGACGAAGCCGTTATCACGCTGAGCGCCAAAGGTGCAGGCGTCGTCACAGCGGGCAGCATTACTGTTGGCCACGACGTTGAGATTGTGAATCCTGATCACGTGATCGCCAATCTCAATGACAGCGGTGAGCTGAACATGAGAATGACAGTACGCAAGGGCCGTGGGTATGCGCCTGCCGATACACGCGTTTCCAACGACGATGAGACTCGCGCTGTTGGTCGACTGTTTCTGGACGCTTCCTACACGCCAGTGACCACAGTGGCTTATTCTGTAGAAAGCACTCGTGTAGAGCAGCGTACCGACCTGGACAAGCTGATTATTGATCTGCGCACCAATGGCACGATTGATCCTGAAGAAGCGATTCGTCGCGCAGCCACGATTCTGCAACACCAGTTGGCAGTGTTTGTGGATCTGCAGAGTCAGGTTGCGAGTGTGCCAGATGAGCCGGAAGACGAGATCGATCCTATTCTGCTGCGTCCGGTAGATGATCTTGAGCTGACAGTGCGTTCAGCCAACTGCCTGAAAGCTGAAGACATTTACTACATTGGTGACCTGATCCAGCGTACCGAAGTAGAGCTGCTCAAGACTCCGAATCTTGGCAAAAAATCACTGACAGAGATCAAAGATGTGCTCGCGACACGTGGCCTTTCACTGGGCCTGCGTCTCGAAAACTGGCCTCCGTCGAGCCTCCGTTCTGACGATCGAGGCTGAGCACCAATCGGCTGACTAGATACTCGCGAGAGTGTTTCAATCAGGTTTTTAACGAAGAGTGACCGAGTGCCAGCAGGCGCGATGGTACGAACAGGAATTAGAAGATATGCGTCATCGTAAAAGTGGACGTCAACTGAGCCGCAACAGTTCTCACCGCAAGGCCATGCTGCGCAGCATGACTGTTTCTTTGGTAGAGCACGAAATCATCAAGACTACAGTGATCAAGGCGAAGGAGCTGCGTATGGTAGCAGAGCCGCTGATCACTCTCGCGAAGAGCGACAGCGTAGCCAATCGCCGTTTGGCCTTTAATCGTCTGCGTGACAAGGCTGCCGTTGGCAAACTGTTTACGGCCCTCGGTCCTCGTTACAACGAGCGTCCAGGTGGCTACATCCGCATCCTGAAGTGCGGAATGCGTCCAGGCGACAATGCCCCGATGGCTTATGTAGAGTTGGTTGATCGTCCTGATGGCGTGGATGGCGATTCCTCCGAAGCCTGATCAGAGCGCTGATAGAGTGAATGACAAGAGCCGGGTTTTACTCGGCTTTTGCGTTTCTGGAAGTTTGAATTTCTGAGCATCGGAATTTCTCGAAGCGAGGTTTCAGGAGGCAATTCATGGCGACTTCATTTTACCCACCACTGCGGACATTGCTGGGGCCTGGGCCCTCAGATGTGAACCCTCGAATTCTCGCTGCAATTGGCAGACCTACCATCGGACATCTCGATCCTGAGTTCATTCGTCTGATGGATGAAATCAAGGTATTGCTGCAGTACGCGTTCAAGACCTCCAATCCATTGACTCTGCCCATATCGGCACCCGGCTCTGCTGGTATGGAGGCGGCTTTCGTCAATTTGCTGGAGCGTGGCGACAAGGTTATTGTCTGTCAGAACGGGGTGTTTGGCGGTCGCATGAAGGAGAATGTCGAGCGTTGCGGAGCGACCGCTGTTGT
The DNA here is from genome assembly GCA_038059145.1 of Pseudomonadota bacterium. Taxonomy (GTDB): domain Bacteria; phylum Pseudomonadota; class Gammaproteobacteria; order Pseudomonadales; family Pseudohongiellaceae; genus UBA5078. The sequence continues at coordinate 10,750 of JBBTKA010000175.1, read as the reverse complement.
CGTCAGTGATGAGTGGGGCTTGGAAGTTGATCTCGATAAGGTTGAGGACGCGCTCAAGCAGCACCCGGACGCAAGCGTGTTGGCATTTGTGCATGCCGAGACCTCAACAGGTGTGCGCAGTGACGCACGCGCCTTGGCCGCGCTGGCGTCTCAGTACGGGTGTCTGAGCGTTGTCGACGCTGTCACTTCTCTTGGCGGAATCGAACTCGATACGGATGGCTGGGGGCTCGACGTCGTTTATTCAGGGTCTCAGAAGTGTCTGTCTTGCGTCCCAGGGCTTTCACCCATTACCTTCAGTTCGCAGGCCGTGGAGCGTATACGAAAACGTCGTACCAAGGTGCAGAGCTGGTTTCTCGACATGAATCTAATCATGGACTACTGGGGCGCGGGAAGTCGGCGTGCTTATCACCATACTGCGCCGGTCAACACGTTGTACGCCTTGCATGAAGCGCTGCTTATATTGCAGGAGGAAGGGCTGGAGGCGTCCTGGCGCCGGCATATTCACCACCACAAGGCCTTGGTGCTTGGGCTTGAGTCCATGGGGTTGCAATTGATTGTGGCACCCCACAGCCGTCTGCCTCAACTCAACGCGGTCGGCGTGCCTGAAGGGGTGGAAGAAGCCGCTGTGCGCAGCGCACTGCTGAAAAATTACAGCCTGGAGATTGGTGCTGGTCTTGGTTCGCTGGCTGGCAAGGTTTGGCGTATTGGTCTCATGGGCTTTGCCTGTCAGCAGAGGAATGTGATGTTCTGTCTGTCTGCACTCGAGGAAACACTGCTGTCGCTAGGTGCTGATATCAACCCTGGCAAAGCGTCTCACGTGGCCGCGCAATATTATCGCAGCTGAATCCGTGAGTGGCGGTGTCATGCCGTATGGTTGTCGCGCTCGAACAGGCTCAGGTAAAGCATCGGCCACAGGCCGACGTGAACCATCACATCCGCTGTATTGAAGATGTAATGCCAGTAGGGGATATGCTGGACGTTGATGAAGTCCACTACGCTTCCGTAGATCAAGCGGTCGAGGATATTGCTGATGCCACCGCCCGCAATAAACCCGAAACATACGTACTCGTAGGGCTTCACACTGGTGCTGCGTAACAGGTAGACAATCAGTCCACCGATCAACGCAACGCTGAAAATCGCGAAGAGCCAGCCTCGGCCCTGGAACATCCCGAATACTCCCCCCATATTGCGAATATGAGTGAGGTGCACGAGGGGAGTCCATTCCACTGTGCTGCCCATCGGAATCATGCTGTTGACCAGATAGCTGCCGATCTGCGAGACGAGCATCACCGTCAATGCAATAGCGCTGAATATCGTCATTTGTTGAGTTCTGGATCGCGACACTTTGCTACCTGTATTGTTGCCTTCGGAACGGGCCGTAAGAATAGCACACGGCTGCAGCCGGGCACATTTCACTCATTGAAGCAGAGCTGGCCGTGGCTGGAGTGAGACGAGAAAATGAACCTGAGGTGTCTTTGAAGAAGGAAGCGAATCGGCCAGCAGAGGATCGGCATGGCTCGCGCCCGCGTGGCAAGAGCCGCGCCAGGCGCAGGCTTGTTGTGATGTCCTACCGCTTCCTGAAGCAGGGCAAGCGTTACCTGCCGCCGGTACTCCGAGGATTTCTAGGGCTGGTATTGATCATCGCAGGCTTGTTGGGATTCCTGCCCGTATTGGGATTCTGGATGATCCCACTGGGCATAGCGTTACTGGCGACAGATATCCCGGTCCTGCGGCGCTGGCTGGTCAAGCGCCTGAACCATCACCGGCGTGATCAGCATTGATCGCGCCGGTGATGACAGCCGCTTGGCTGGAGGCTTACTGGATCTCAGCAAACAATGCGCGCAGACGGGCGGCATTCTTGCCAATATCGCTGCCGCCGACGCGGGACTTGGAACGGGCATTCAGCACGGTACCATTCGGAGTTTCGGTGATCAGCACGATCACGTCGTCCTTGAAGCGAAACCAGAAAGTTGTGTCAGTTGCTTCAATGCGTCCTTCTGCCAGATTCTGATCGACCAGCTCCCAGCCGAGTGTGTCCACGGCCGTAAGCACACGGTTGAAAACCTCTTCCTTTGATTCAGTAAATACCTGCGGCACGATCTCCGGGTAGGCTTCCTTCTGGGCTGCAGCCATTGTCGTGGCATCCCAGTTGGCTTGGTCACCATAGATGACTGAGTTGGGTGCATTCGCACGCAACGGAGCGACAGCCACAAACTGCGGAGGATTGTCGGTATCCGTGGTGATGTCATGAATGGGCGGGGTCCCTTCCGGGGCGCGATATGTCTCAGGAACTACGTAGGCAAGTGCTGCGGCCACGGTGCCGATTGCTGCAAAGGTCGCCAGCTTTTGCGCGTTCGCCGGAGCAATGCGGCGAGCGGCGACAAACACGCCAATCGTGAGTGCGAGGGATATCCACGCTACCCAATCGGCGCTCGCGTTGACGGTGCGCAGCATATTGAAGCCGGTGCGGAAGTCCCACATTCCAAACCATACCCCGAGGGAGGCGAACAGAGCATAAGCGCCCAAACCCAGACCGGCGACGAGAGTCAGCAGTGCGACGGTGGTTACCGCTTTGCTGCCCGTTGTGCCCGAAGCGGGTTGGTTATCGGAAGTTGCGTTCATTGCGTTTTATCCTTTTTGTTGAGTGATTATCTTGACGTTGATGAGACCTGCCGGAGCAACAGCTTATTGCACCGTTTCTGCGTACTGAATGATTTGCGGGACCGTGCTGCGGTCCTTGTCTACAGCGATGATACTGTGCGAACAGTTGTGCATGACTGGTGGCTCCCAAAGGCGATCCAGCGGACGGCCCTCCAGATGGCAAAGAATTGATTTGATCAACACGCCATGGCTGATGATTGCCACATGCTGCCCGGCCGCTTCATCAATTACACGCTGCAATTCTTGCATGCCACGCTGCTGCACCTGCTCGAAGGTCTCTGCTCCGGTCAAGGCGAAACGATGCGGGAAGTGCCAGAATTCTTCGAAGCTTTCCGGGTACTTCTCCTTCACCTCCGCCTGCAGAAAACCCTCCCAGGGGCCGAGCAAAATTTCCCTTAATGAGTCGCGATACTCCGTCTCAATATCTCTGTCGGCAAAGAGGATGGCGGCGGTCTCACGAGTGCGGATGCTGGTGCTGCAATACACCTTGTCGATCGTTAACCGATTGAGAACCGGACGCAGTGCTGCTGCCTGTTCACGTCCTTCCTCACAGAGCGTCGATTCCGTCTGCCCCTGCACCCGTCTCTCTTTATTCCAATGAGTCTGTCCATGACGGATCAGGTGAATTCTCAATCTGCAGCCTCCTCGCGCTTCATTTCCGTACTAGCAACGGCAGCTCAGCATATCAGTTTACTGCGTGTTCTGTTCACCGCATCCTGCCACAGCGCATAGCGTTCCGCACGCCACGCATCGTCTTTTTGCGGCGAGAACGATTTGTCCAGCTGCCATTGGCGCGTGATAGCGTCCAGCGAGTCATATACCCCGCAGTACAGACCCGCGAGGCACGCCACACCCAGTGCGGTGGTTTCCGTGACACGGGGTCTGTCCACCCGGCAATCAAGCAAGTCGGCCAGGTTCTGCAGCACGAAGTCATTGCGGGCCATGCCACCGTCCACGCGCAGAGTGTCAGGTCGCACGCCATCGGCTTCCATGGCTTTTTGCAGATCGCGAGTCTGATAACACACCGACAGCAGCGCTGCCGTCACCAGTTCCTTGATTCCGATATCCCGCGTCAGCCCGAAGATTGCCCCGCGTGCGTCGGCGTCCCAGTACGGTGCTCCCAGGCCAGTGAAGGCGGGAACGAATATGACATGCATGTTGCTGTCAGTCTGCTGGGCGAGCAGCTCGGTCTCGGCCGCATCTTTGAACAAGCGCAAGCCATCCCGCAGCCACTGCATGGTGGCGCCCGCCATGAAGATGCTGCCCTCCAGTGCGTAGGTCACTTTGCCGTTGAGACGATAGGCAATAGTCGTCAGCAGGCGATTCTCCGACTGCAGCGCCTTGTCTCCCGTATTGAGCAGAAGAAAGCAGCCAGTGCCATAGGTGCTTTTGGCCATCCCGGGCTCGAAACAGCATTGTCCGAAGGCAGCTGCCTGCTGATCACCTGCAATGCCAGTGATGGGAATTGACGCGCCCAGCACGTGTGGGTCGCTGGCACCGAAATCTGCCGCACTGTCCAGTACCGTGGGCAGCAAAGATGAGGGGATACGAAAGAGCTGCATCAGCTCCTCATCCCAGCACTGCGAGTGGATGTTGAAGAGCAGGGTGCGTGAGGCGTTGGTTGCATCCGTACAATGACTTTTGCCGCCTGTCAGGCGCCATAGAAGAAACGTGTCGACCGTACCGAAAGCAAGTTCGCCTGCCTCTGCAGCGGCCTGTGCACCGGGCACGTTGTCGAGTATCCAGCGAATCTTGCTGGCAGAGAAATAGGGGTCGAGCAGCAGGCCCGTCTTGTCTCGGATGATGTCACTGCGTCCCTCTTGAAGCAGTTGTTCACTGATCTGCTGACACCAGGCAGCGGTGCGGCGATCCTGCCAGACGATGGCGGGGTACACGGGTTGACCGGATTGGCGATTCCACAGCAAAGTAGTTTCGCGTTGATTGGTAATGCCGATGGCTCGCAGGTCTTGTGGGCGCAGATGCGATTCCTGCAACGCTTTGCGGTAGCTGCGCAACGACGTCTGCCAAAGATCTTCGGGATCATGTTCGACCCAGCCGTCTTGCGGGAAATGCTGCGGGAATTCTTCCTGTCCCGCGCCCATGCGCTGACCGTTGGCGTTGAAAATAATTGCGCGGCTGCTGGTAGTGCCTTGATCGAACGCAAGCAGATAATCCGTCATGCTCTAAGGTCCGCGTAAGTCTGCGCGTGGACGCGCTTGTCGTTGTCAATTGGGCGCTGTGGCCGTTTAGTTCATGCAGGTTTTGCCAAGGCAGGCTATATTACCCTCATGAGTCAAAATTCCACAATTCATGATCTGCTTGTCATAGGCGGGGGCATCAACGGCTGCGGTATCGCTGCTGACGCGGCCGGCCGCGGTCTTGATGTCTTGCTGTGCGAAATGGGAGACCTGGCTTCAGCGACCTCGTCTGCGAGTACCAAACTGATTCACGGTGGCCTGCGTTATCTGGAGCAGTACGAATTTCGTCTGGTCAGAGAGGCGCTGGCGGAGCGCGAGGTGTTGCTGCGCAACGCCCCTCACATCATTACCCCCATGCGTTTTCAGCTGCCGCACAGGCCGCATCTGCGCCCGCGCTGGATGATTCGTGCAGGGCTATTCCTGTACGACTATCTGAGCCAGCGAGTCACGCTGCCGGGGTCGCGCAGTCTGGAGTTTGGCGCAGACGGCCCGTTGCTGCCAGAATTCAAATACGGTTTCGAGTATTCGGATGCCTGGGTCGATGACGCCCGGCTGGTAGTGCTGGTCGCGATGCAGGCACGTGAACATTCCGCACAGATAAGAGTCCGCACGCGGTGCGTGGAGGCTGTCGCTGAGGATGGGCACTGGCGTGTGACCTTGGAGGATCAGCGCACCGGGAATCGAGAGCACGTGCGCAGTCGCGTGCTGGTGAATGCGAGTGGTCCATGGGTGGGTGAGTTGGCCGCGAGCATGCTGCCGCAGATTCCTCGCCATGCCGTCCGGCTGGTGAAGGGGTGTCACATCATCGTGCCGAAATTGCACGACAAACCCGAGGCGTTCCTGCTGCAAAACAGCGACGGGCGCGTGGTGTTCGTGATTCCCTATGAGCAGGACTTTAGTCTGATCGGTACCACTGAGGAAGACTTCCACGGCGATCCCTCCACCGCGCAGATTGCGCGGTGGGAAATCGACTATCTGGTCAATATCGTCAACGAGTGTTTCAGAACCAAAATCACTGCAGCAGACGTCGTGCACCACTTCGCCGGCGTCCGTCCGTTGCTTGGCAGTGACGAGGCCAACGCCTCCAAGGTATCGCGGGACTACACGCTGGAGTTGGCGGTCGAGCCCGCGCCAGTGCTGACAGTCTATGGTGGCAAGATTACGACTTACCGTTGCCTGGCCGAGAATGCTCTGGCGAAACTGCAGTCACTGTTTCCGCAGATGCGGGAAGCTTGGACAGAGCTGGCGCCATTGCCGGGAGGAGAATTCACGTCTCAGGTTGCGCTGCTCTCGGAGTTCGAGAAATCCTGGCCCTGGATTTCCAGGGACCTGCTGCAGCGCTGGGTGGGTAGCTACGGAATGCGGACACGGCAATTGCTCGACGGTTGCCTGGAATTGTCGGCCTTGGGGCAGGACTTCGGTGGCGGGCTGTACGCGCGCGAAGTGGACTATCTCTGTGACCACGAATGGGCACAGAGCGTCGATGACATTCTGTGGCGGCGCACCAAACTCGGATTACGCTTCAACACCGCGCAGCGCGAGGCGCTGTCTGCCTATCTCGACGCGCGCAGAACCTAACCTTCGCGCCGCTTGCTCGCATACATTGCCTCGTCGGCGTAGCGCAGCAATTCAGCCTCATTGTCGCCATTCTCAGGATAAACCGCGACGCCGATACTTGGCTTGATTGGCAATTGCTGCCCTTGCAGATCGAAGGGCACAGTGAGTGCCGCGTTGATCTTGCGTGCTACGTGCAGGGCGTGGTTTGGCAAGACAATGCTGTCGAGCAGTACGACGAACTCATCGCCGCCAAAGCGCGCAATCGTATCGGATTCGCGGATGCAGCCGCGGAGTCGACGTGCCACTTCCTGAAGCAGCTGGTCGCCAACGCCATGGCCGTATTCGTCGTTGACGTCCTTGAAGTTGTCCAGATCGATATATAGCAGTGCAAAGCGGGCGTGTTCGCGCCGCACGCGCGCCATAATTCCCTGCAGGCGGTCCTGGAACAGCGCCCGATTGGCCAGGCCAGTAAGAGCGTCATGACCAGCTGCGTACAGCAGCCGGGCATGCAACTGTTTCCGCTGAATGGCAAAGGCCACCTGAGTCGATACGAACTGCAACAGTTCCTTGTCAGCCTCGTTGTAGTGAATGTCGCCTGCGTAGGTTTGCACGACTAGTGCGCCGATTGTCTGTTGCTGATTTTTCAGTGGGACTCCCAGCCAATTGAGTGCCCGCGTTCCGATGACTTCCCTGCCATCATTGCGCTCGCGCCCTTCGGCGCTCAGCAGCACAGCGCAACCGGTGCGAATTACCTCTGCGCAGAGCGCCTTGCTCTGCAGCGATATCGGGGCTGGTTGCTCATCGTACTCGTCGACGAAATAAGGAAAGCTCACCTCTTCTGTTTTCTCGTCATACAGCGCAATGAAGAAATTTTCGGCAGGCAGCAGATCTGCGATGATTCCGTGAACGAGCCGGTAGAGGGTGGCAAGGTCATCGGCCGTGTGGGCAGCCTCGGAGATCTGATAGAGCGCTTTCTGGACAGATTCCTCGCGCTTGCGGCCGGTAATGTCATGCGCGACGGCGATGCGCACCTGATCTGCCTCCGACCAGCGCGCCGACCAGCGCACATGCGCGATGCTGCCATCCTTGCGTATGTAGCGATTCTCGAAGCCATTCATCGGCTGGCCTTCGCTGATCTGTCGTGCCATTGCCTCAGTGCGCTCGCGGTCCTCCGGGTGAATGAGTTCAAGCATCGGTCTGCCGAGCATTTCCGCGGCCGAGTAACCAAAGATGTGATCGCTGGCCGCGCTGACGTATACGAAACGCCCATCTGTATCGACGATGCAGACGGCGTCCATGAGCAGGTCCATGAGGTCGGACAAAGGTTTGAATTTACTGGCTGGCATGATTACCGGTGATTGAAAAGAATGTTGTAAGGACCGACTCCGCCGCGATCGACGACAAGATGCTGGTAGCCGGATTGCGGCCCTCCAGTGCTGACGTACTGATCGAGGCTCGCCGACTTGACGTCGACACGGAAGCGGTTGTGCAGATACTCGCTTAATTCGAGCGCGGTGAGCTCACCGTTCTCATCAAAATCGGCGTAGCCCTCCAGGGCTTCCTCAAAGAACACGGACAGATAACCGCCCGCCCTGAACTTTGCCGCTACCTGAGAAGTCACGTCTTCTTCCGAAGAAAACAGTCCCATGCGGCCCGGGCGAGAGATAAAGTCTTTGGCGAAGCCACCGCTGAAACAGGAGTCCAGCACCAGCAGCGTCGTCCCGGCCGACACATTGGCAAAGAGACCGTTCAGTTCGTCGTCCAGCACTTCGCCGTCATAAAGCACAATGCTTTCGTCGATGCCGTCGGGATCGGCGCTGTCGGGACCGCTGGAACGGTCGGCGCGACTGCCGTGTCCGGAGTAGAACAACACAAAGGTGTCCTCGGGATCAATCTGTGCGGCGAGCCTGTCAATGGCGGCGCGCAGGTTGCCGATCGTGGCCTGGTCGTTGAGCAGAGTGACGGCGTTGTCGGGGCTCATTCCGGCGCCGTTGATCAGCGCGTCCCGGGCGCGTGTCGCGTCCTGATCGGTGTAGCTGAGGTCGGAGTCAGTGCCGGGGTAGTCGCTGATGCCGGCAAATATCCCGTAGATTTGTCCTCCGGTTGCATTTTCGACGATCACCCGACTGCTCTGTGGAGCGGCGCTCAATTCATAGCGGCCGGTACCGCCGGTAGAGTAAGAGGTCACGACCACGCGATAACGGCCGCTCTCCTGCAGCGTCAGTTCGATAGCCGACAGATTGACGTTACCCTCGAAGTCATCGTTGTCGATGGATTCACCGCTCGGTGTGATCAGACGCAGGTAGGTATCGAAGTCCTGTGAGCTGAGGCTCAGTCGCAGCGTGTCCCCGGCGCTGCCCTGGAAGGCGTATGTATCCTCATACATGCCGCTGTCGTTAAGCAGATCTGCGCTCTCCAGGTCGCCGCTGGCGGACTCGCCAATGTTCAGCGCGATCACGTCGCGCTCCACGGCAGCTGCGCTCGCCGTATCCTGGTTCATCGATAGTTCATAATCGCCGCCGACTCCTGATCCATAGGACGTCACCAGGACCCGGTAGGTACCGACCTCGCTGAGGTTGCTCTCGATAAAGCTGCGGCTGGTGCTATCGGTATCGTCATTTTCAACGCGCTCACCGGAGGGGGATTGCAGAATCAGGAAGGTATCGAAGTTGTCGGAGCGCAGATCCAGTGACAGAACCTGGCCTGGTCTGCCTTCGATTTCGTAAGCATCCACGTATTCCCCGGTGTCCAGCGTCTCATCGCCGGCCACCAGCTCGCCGCGTTCGGTGCGCGCTGAGGCAGTTGTGTCGGTGCTGCTGCCGTCGACATTGATCGACATCTCGTAGTCGCCGGTCTCGTCGGCCATGAAGCTGGAGACGGTGATCGCATAGGTGCCCGACTCACTCAACGGCAAAGAGAGCAACGAGCGCTCGGTGCTGCCGTCGTAGTCGTCATTGGTCAGGCGTTCGCCGCTGGGAGTTTCCACGACCAGATAGGTATCGAAATCGTCAGAGCGCAAATCGACGATGGCCAGCTGTCCTGCCTCGCCGGTGAAGGTGAAACTATCCGCAAAACCATATCCAGGCAGCGTCGCGTCGCCATCTTCCAGTGTGCCGGTGTTGCTCAGTGCGCCACTGCCATCCTCACCCAGCAGATCGGAAAGCTCTGCTACCAGCTGCTCGAACTCCTCGTCGTCGAGCGGCTGATTGCTTGTGCCGATGTCCATCGCTGCCCATTGCTCGTCGTCCTGCTCGGTGATGACCAGTGTGGCAGCCGCGCCGCTATCGTCACTGCTATAGGTGCCAATCCAGATGTCGTATTGCCCGGATTGCGGTTTGTTGAAGAGGACACCGGGATTGGATGCATCCAGTGCACTGGCGTCGTCATTGCAATACCAGCTGCCGTTGGGGGCATTGATGATCAGCGTGGTATCGACATCGGCAGCGACGAAGATGCCCAGTGGATAATCCGTTGGGGTATACGTGAGTCTGTAGTCAGGCTGGGCGCTGGCGATATAGCCTGTACAGCTTGCGCCGTTGTCATCGGCGAGGTCGTTGCCGCCTGCTTCCACTTCGATCAGAAATGGGTCAGGGGAAAAACCTCCGTCCAGACTGCCGGTGCCATACAAGGGAGCGCCTCCCACATTCTGCGCCAGCACAGGTGACGTGAAGACAATGTGCATCGCGGCGAAAAGAAGGGAGCTTATCGAAATGCTGCGGCGCAGACATGTGTGGCGCAGGCGGAGCGGGGCAAGGCTGCCTTTCATGTTGTGGGTACCTGAGCGACCTTTTCAAGTGTGACGAGTGACGCGCATGTCTTTCGCAGATGTTGCGACAGGAACGGCGTACTCCAGCCAGAGGTTAGCGGAACTCCGGCAACAAGTCTATTTGCAACAGAGACTTGTTGGTGTCTGCGCCGCGTCGGGCTTGCTTTGTCGGGTAGTAACAACGAGCATATTGCCGCAGTGATTATCTTCGGGAGAAATGTGAAATGATGAGAAGACTGACGCAGTTTGCTCTACTGTGCCTTGTATGTGCCAATGCCAGTGGCCAGGTCGCCGAGCAGGGGCTGCAGGGTACATGGAAATATCTGCGGGCCTTCAACTATGTGCATGTCGATGACCAGGATCGGCTGTTTCAGTGCCGCGTCGACACGGATTTGAATGTGCAATTTGCGACGGCGCTCTACCAGGCCGACGGTACTGTCGAGTGGAGTCCCGTGCGCTTTTTCGGTCTGTATGGCCAGGAAGTGCCTTCGGGGCGTGAATGGGGCACCAACACCATCCAGCTGAGATCGCGCATCAAGTTCCTCACTGTGCCGGCCACAAACCGGCA
>JBBTKA010000174.1:0-8694 GCA_038059145.1 Pseudomonadota bacterium | reverse complement strand
TCTGTGGGAACATACCGATCGTAAGCCGATCTCGGCGGCGAAGATGTCGACGTTCGATCTGGTGCCGACCTGGGGCGCGAAATGGAAAGCGTTTATCAGCGAGAATGCTGACAGAACCAATACGTCTTACATCCAGAAGACGACGCTGCCTTACAAGGGCAACTACCTCGATCTGGACCCGCAGGTGAAGGACAAGCTTGGCTTCCCCGTCATCCGCATCACTGCCGAACTCAGGGATAACGAGAAGCGCATCGCGGCGTTCACTCAGGAAAAGATGGAGGAGTGGTATCGAGCGGCGGGCGCCACACAGATTGTTCGCACAGGGCTCGGCACCGCGATGGGGCCCTCGACGCACGCCTATGGTGGCACGCGGATGGGCGACGATCCGACCACCAATGTGACCGATCGTTTCGGTTTCGCGCACGAGGCTCCTAACCTTGGTGTGCTGGGCGCGTCCGTGATGGGGACCAGTGGGGCGAGAAATCCGACGCTGACCGCACAAGCTCTCGCGTGGCGCACTGCTGAGCATCTAGCGGCAAACTGGAACACCATTACCCGCTAACCCCCTGTGGGAGCGGGCCTAGCCCGCGATGATTTTTACTGGATGTCCCGGAGCGTCATCCAGGCCCGCAGCCGACGGTCCTGCGCCGCTCCGCGGTGCCCTCACTCCGCAAAAAGCCCAAGGTCTTTTTGCTGCGCTCGGCGCAGGCCCCAATTGTCGTCTGCGGGCCTGGGCAACACTCCTTGGCAAGCGGCAGATGCAACGCACGAACAGGACAGATCAACTGCAGTTGAACCCTGAGCTTTCAGCAGAATCTGCAACTCCAGTCGTCTGGCATTTTCCCAAGGTGTCGGGAGGCAGGGGGCGGCTCTGTGGCATAGAAGACCAGCGCCGAACGCAGCAAAAAGACCCTAGGCTTTTTGCGTAGCGAGGGCACCCCGGAGGGGCGCAGGTCAGCCGCAGTGCCGCCCCCTGCCTCCCGACACCGTTCGAAGCTGCTAGCAACTCCGGCATTTCCATGCAATCCAAATGAAAAAGCCCCGGCTGTCATCGACAACCGGGGCTTTTGCTTTCAGGCACTTATGCTTTCAGGGCAACGCTTACTTCTTCTCTCGCAACGCCGCCTGTGCAGCCGCCAGACGTGCGATGGGCACGCGGGGTGGTGAACAGCTTACGTAGTGCAGACCCAGACGGTGACAGAAGTCGATCGAGTCAGGATCACCCGCGTGCTCGCCGCAGATGCCCAGCTTCAGATCAGGGCGCGACTTGCGACCATTGGCTACCGCGAACTCCATCAGCTTGCCTACACCCGTCTGATCGAGGCTCGCGAAGGGGTTCTTGTTGTAGATCTCCTTGCGCTGGTACTCGTCGTAGAAGAGTCCCATATCGTCACGGCTCAGGCCCAGCGTAGTCTGGGTCAGGTCGTTGGTGCCGAAGCTGAAGAACTCGGCCTGTACCGCGATCTCTTCTGCTGTGATGGCTGCGCGAGGCACTTCCACCATGGTGCCGACGATGTAGTCGATCTCAATGTTGTTCTTCGCCATCACTTCTTTCGCGACGCGATGCACAATCGCCAGCTGATCCGCCAGCTCGGCCTTGAAGCCGACCAATGGAATCATGATCTCTGGATTCACAGGAACCGGCGTCTTCGCCGTCAGCACCAGTGCGGCAGCCTCGAATACGGCGCGCACCTGCATCTCGGTGATTTCCGGATAGAGGATGCCCAGACGGCAGCCACGGCAACCCAGCATCGGGTTTTCTTCGTGCAGCGCCTTGATGCGCTCGATCACGAACTCCAGTGGCAGGCCCAGTTTGTCGGCCAGCTGACGACGCACGGCGTCGTCCTGCGGCAGGAACTCGTGTAGAGGTGGGTCCAGCAGACGAATGGTCACGGGGCGTCCGGCCATGGCCTTGAACAGACCCACGAAATCCTTGCGTTGGAACGGCAGCAGTTTCTTAAGGGCTTCGGTGCGCTGCACCTGATCGACGGCCAGAATCATCTGGCGCATGTAGTCGATGCGGTCGCCTTCGAAGAACATGTGCTCCGTACGGCACAGACCAATACCTTCGGCGCCGTAAGCCACCGCCTGTTCCGCCATAGCCGGGGTATCGGCATTGGTGCGGATGCGCAGACGACGGTACTTGTCAGACCACGCCATCACGGTTTGGAACAGTTCGTAGGTGTAGCTCTTCTCTGGCTTCAACGTGCCTTCCAGAACGCGCTTCACTTCGGAGTCGGCGCTCTCGATCAGGCCCTTGTAGATCGCTCCGGTGGTGCCGTTGATGGAGATGTAGTCGCCTTCCTGCAGCACATGGCCGCCGGCGGTCAGAGTACGCTTCTCGTAATTGATTGTGACCTCACCTGCGCCACAGACGCAGACCTTGCCGAGTTGACGTGCCACGAGTGCGGCGTGTGACGATACGCCACCACGGGTGGTCAGGATGCCCTGGGAATAAAGCATGCCCTTGAGGTCGTCCGGGGAGGTTTCAGTACGGCAAAGCACGACTTTGTTGCCTTTGCGGGTTTCGATCTCGGCGGCAGCTGCCGTGAAGGCGATGCGACCGGTGGCGCCACCAGGACCCGCTGGGAGCCCCTTGCCGATCAGCGTGGCTTCTTTCTGCGATTTCGTATCGAAGATCGGCACCAGCAGCGAGTCGACAGACTCGGCCGGAATCTTCAGCAGCGCGGTGCGCTGGTCCATGAGCTTCTCTTTCACCATTTCCACGGCGATGCGGATAGCGGCCAGACCGGTGCGCTTGCCATTGCGGGTTTGCAGCATGAACAGGCGGCCCTTCTCGATCGTGAACTCGAAGTCCTGCATGTCCTTGAAGTGTTTCTCCAGTTTGGCACGCACTTTCTCCAGAGCTGCGAAGCTGTCGGGCATTTCCTTTTCCATGGCGGCAATGGGTTTCGGTGTGCGGACACCGGCCACCACGTCTTCGCCCTGGGCATTGATCAGGTATTCGCCATAGAAGGCTTTCTCGCCGTTGGCCGGGTCGCGGGTGAAGGCGACGCCGGTGGCGCTGTCGTCACCGGCGTTGCCGAACACCATCGCCTGAATGTTGACCGCTGTGCCCCACTCGGCAGGAATGCCGTACTGCTGACGATACAGAATGGCGCGCTCGTTTCTCCAGGAGCCGAATACGGCACCGGTGGCGCCCCACAGTTGTTCGTAGACGTCCTGCGGGAAGGCAGTGCCCGTGCGCTGACGGATGAGTTCTTTGTACTGGGTGACCAGCTTCTGCAGATCACCGGCATTGAGGTCGTTGTCCTGAGTCTTGCCCAGGGACTTCTTCAGCGCGTCCAGCAGTTCGTGGAACGGATCGTGTGACTCCTCATCGGCCGCCTGCACGCCCATCACTACATCTCCGTACATCTGGATGAAACGGCGGTAGCAGTCCCACGCAAACCGGGGATTGCCGGAGATCGCCGCCAGACCTTCGACAGTCACGTCGTTCAGGCCGAGGTTCAGAATGGTGTCCATCATGCCAGGCATGGAGTCGCGGGCGCCGGAGCGCACCGAGACCAGCAGGGGGTTATCCTTGCCGCCGAATTGCTTCTTCATCTGCGCTTCAATCAGGCCTACGGCTGTCTTGACATCGGCAGCCAGCGACTTGGGGTAGCTGCGGTCGTGAGCATAGAAGTAAGTACAGACTTCAGTGCTGATAGTGAAACCGGGAGGGACCGGGAGGCCGATTGCCGCCATCTCCGCCAGATTGGCGCCCTTGCCACCGAGCAGCTCGCGCATACTGGCGTTGCCATCGGTCTGACGGCCGAAGTTGTATACGTATTGAGATTTCTTGGTGGATTTCGCGGGAGCTGCCGCTTTGGATGTGGTTTTGCTGGTGCTGCTGGTCTTAGTACTTTGTTTCATAGTCCCAGGTCTGCTGAGGAGAAGTGGAGCGGCAGGATAAAACAAATGCCTCCTGAAATCCAGAGCCGCGCGCGTAGCTCAGGGCCGCAACGGTCGCTAAAATCTGTGTCTGCGCCGGGTTTTTAACCACAATTTCCTTATGTCTGCTGCTGGGGTATTCTTGCCGCAAAGCCCTCCCGCGAAGAGTCTCCTGTGTCCCATCTCGTCCCTGCTGACAGTCCCTCGCCTGCGTCGCCCGTCGCCGGGTCGTGGAACATATTCTGCTCGGTGATCGACAATTTTGGCGATATGGGAGTGTGCTGGCGCCTCGCTCGGCAACTGGTCCATGAGTACGGATTCGAGGTGACTCTCTGGATCGATGACCTGAGTGCCTTTGCGAGGTTTCTGCGGGCGACCAAGTGGTCCGCAGACAGGAGGTCCGCGGACAGTGTGAAGCAGCAATTCGGTGTGCGTGTACGCCACTGGAATTCTCCGTGGCAGGAGTCAGCACACACCAATGCCGAGATTGCTAATTCTGCCGTCGTCATAGAGGCATTCGCCTGCGAGTTGCCGGTGCCGGTCATCGCCGTCATGGCTCGCCAGGCGCGGCCTCCGTTGTGGATCAATCTTGAATATCTGAGTGCCGAATCCTGGGTGGCCGGATGTCACCTTTTGCAGTCCATGCACAGCGTCACTGTCGAGGACGCGAATCAGCCGGACGCTGCCCCAGCCATCGTCACACTGCGCAAGGTATTTTTCTTCCCGGGTTTTGAGCAAGGCACGGGCGGTTTGCTGCGGGAGAGGGATGTCCTCAGTCGACATGCGTCCTGGCAGTTGGATGAGCGAGCGGCTCGCCTGCAGTTGATGTCCGATTTGAATCTGCCCCGTTCATGCGACGTGAGCGCTTTGTGGGTATCCGTCTTCACCTATGAGAGTCCGGCGTTTGCGAGCTGGTTATCGGCGCTGGGCGAGGAGGAGCCACCAGCGCTGTGTCTGGTGCCAGAGGGGCGGGCGCTGCAAAACATCGCTGACGTCTTGAGACTCGATGAGTTGCCGAAAAGCGGCGAGTTCGTGAAGTACGGCGCTCTGACGATTATGGTGCTGCCCTTCCTTTCGCAGGACGACTACGACCGCCTGCTGAGTCTCTGCGATCTCAATCTGGTGCGCGGGGAGGATTCCTTCGTGCGCGCGCAGTGGGCGGCTAAGCCATTGATCTGGCACATATACCCACAGCAGGATGACGTCCATCTGGAAAAATTGGATGCGTTTCTGGCGCTGTATTTCGATGAGGATCTCCGTGCCTACGGAGAGGGGGACCGGGCTGATCTGGGCGCGTGGCGGCAGTTCTTCCGGTTCTGGAATCTGGGTGAAGATTGCCGAGAATTGTGGCATCATCTGCGCCCACAACTTCCCGGACTGCGTCAGCATGCCGGGAAATGGCGACAGAAGCTGGTGCAACTGCCTGATCTGGCTGAAAATCTAGTGCAGTTTTACGATACCGCGCATTGCCTGGGCAAGCGGCGGTCAGCGCCGTCGTCAGAGGTTCAAGCAGCAGTTCGCAACGTTAATATTGGGCCAAGCCCGTCAAATTCCGAGTAAATATTCATGAAAACAGCGCAAGAAGTCCGAGCCGGACAGGTCATCATGATCGGCGGTTCGCCCTGGAAAGTGCAGAAGAGCGAGTTCACCAAATCAGGTCGTAACTCTGCCATCTGCAAGATGAAGCTGAAGAACCTGCTCAATGGTGTTCAGACCGAGACAGTGTACAAGGCTGACGACAAATTCGAGATGGTGATTCTCGATCAGAAGGAAGTGACTTACTCTTACTTCGCAGACCCGATGTACGTCTTCGTTGACACCGATTATGAGCAGATCGAGATTGAAAAAGACGATCTGGACAACGTGCTCGACTACCTCGAAGAAGGCATGGAAGACGTCTGCAACGCTGTGTTCTATAACGGCAAAGTGATTTCCATCGATCTGCCCAACACTATCGTTCGCGAAATCGTCTATACCGAGCCTTCAGCGCGTGGCGATACTTCTGGCAAGGTCATGAAGACTGCCCGACTCAAGAGCGGCCATGAGATGCAGGTCTCTGCATTCTGTGAGATTGGCGACTACGTCGAAATCGACACTCGCACAGGTGAATACAAGTCACGCATCAAGCGCTGATTGGTTGTTGACTCCGCATTGCGGGGCTGGTCGCCATCAGGGACGGCCAGCCCTGGTTTGATTGAGTACCTCCTGCCAAATCCTCTCTACCGAATATTCCTCTGTGCCTCCCCAAACTCGTATTGAAACTCTCTCTGACTAAGGGGTAGAGTACAGGCGCAGCAGCCTGAGGCTGCGTCGCCAACGTTCAACAGTTCAAGGAGTCATCATCATGTCGAAAGAGCGCAACGCAAAGAAAGAAGTGAAAAAGAAACCGGCCCTGACGATGAAGGAAAAGAAGGTAGCCAAGAAAACCAAGAAAGAAACCCGAGGAGAATAAGGCGCTCCAGGTTTGATCCTTGAAAAGCTCCTGTGCCTGCCCTGCGGGCGGGCACAGCAGAGCGTGATTTAGTCCGCTGAGGCAATGCCCGCCGAGTGTGTTGGGACAGATGACAGACTATCAGGTATTGGTAATCGGGCCGCGGCGGGGGCTCATCGAAGCATTGCGCGCGCGCGCCATCCCATTTTCTGTATGGCAGGAAAAAAACTATTTTGTGGCCACCGCTCCGCAAAAGAGTGTCACCGCACCCCTGTGGAATTCCCCTGAAAAAATCCGCGAGCAGATTCGCACCTCATTTCCGAGGGAGCAGTTCACCCACGTTATTGCGGGCACTGAAGCCGGGGTGTTGCCTACGTCGATTGCGCGTCGTCAGCTGGGAGCAAGGCTCTCCAGCACCGTGACGGGCAATCGCTGTCGCGACAAACTGCTGATGAAAGAATATCTGAGCGGTTTCGGCATTCCGATGACGCGTTATATGGCTGATCGTGCAGACATTGATCCTGGGGAGGTCTTCGCTGCACTGGGCAGTCCGGTGGTGCGCAAGTACCGAAAATCTTCGGGAGGC
This sequence comes from Pseudomonadota bacterium, assembly GCA_038059145.1. Lineage (GTDB taxonomy): Bacteria > Pseudomonadota > Gammaproteobacteria > Pseudomonadales > Pseudohongiellaceae > UBA5078. The sequence goes on along the minus strand of JBBTKA010000174.1, from coordinate 1,783 downwards.
AAAGGCCTGCAACTCATCCGACGTCCTGAAGATTTTGTGCCGGGAAGCCATGGCCTTTCCATTCTGGAGCGCTACATCAATGCTCCGGAGGCCAGTGTCGAATCCTTCATCGACGATGGACAAATCCGTTTTACGAATATCACCCGCTATCAGGTGAAGGGCCACACCAATTTCGTGCCAGCCTGCTTCGATGCTGAGTGCGAAAGAACGCTACGCTCGCTCAATGAGCGCGTCATACAGGCGCTGCACATCGGCTGGGGGATGACTCACCTCGAAGTCTACCTGACAGCGAAAGGGCCGCTATTTGGTGAAATCGCCTTGCGTCCTCCCGGCGGCTACATCATGAATGCGTTACAGCACGCCTGGGATTTCAATCCCTGGGAAGCGTTTCTGGCAATGGAGCTGGGTGAAGAGTTTGCATTTCCGACGCAGCCAATCAGCTACGCTGCTGCCGAAGTCCTGCATCCGGGAGCCGGGCGGGTGACGGCGGTGCACGGGAAGTCGACAGTGCTCGCCGAACAGGGTGTGCGGGAGTTTCGCATCAAAGTGAAGCCGGGCGACGTCATTGATGCGCGCAGCGGGCTCGGACAGGATGCCGGATATGTATTGCATGCCAGTGCCAGCGCGCAAGAGCGGCTGAGGCTGCATGATTTGATTCTGAAGGAGTTGGTGATCGAAGTCTGTGGGAGCTTGCCTGCAAGCGACCATCCTTAGACGGTCAGTAACAGGCAATCGCTTGCAGGCAAGCTCCCACAGGTTAGTCTTTGACGAACAGCGTCACCAGCGGTTCACCACCCAGCTGGCGGCTCCAGTGCCCGTGAATAGCCGGATCGAACACCGCGCCGTGCGGGAGCAGGTCGGCAGAATAAAAATGTTCTCCCGCCTTGAAGATTCGCGAGCTCCCATCGGCAAGACCGATTTCCATCTGCCCCTGCAGCACGAACAGCCATTGCGGCGACGTAGTGCAATGCATGGCGCTTCTGAAACCCACCGGGCTTTCTCTGAGCACCAGTCCTTGTGCCGCAAACTCTCGTGACAACCTTGACTGAGGAGTGCCCTCGGTCAAGGGAATCTCTTCCGTCCGAAACTGTGCACGGCCGTCCGGGTCCGTGTACAGCACCACTTTAGTAAAGGTCTGCATGCTCTTTCCTCAACTGCCCCTGGACTACATGGCGCGACGCGCTTCCTGGATCACGAATTCGACCGGCGTTGTGCCGACGTTACGGACCTGGTAGGTGCTGTGCGCATTGCGCCAGGCCCAGCTGCCCATCGCCGTCAATTCTGCCGTGATGCCGTCTTCGCGCGTGACATGGGTCATGCCGTCGGTGACTTGTACGACAAGGCTCGGGTTATGGTGCATCTGCATGGCAGTGCTCTCGCCCGGTGCCAGGGTGATGCGGTAGGAGCGGAACCAGAGGTTTTCGAGCTGGGGTTCGCCCTCGATGCCGGTCGGGCGGTCGGTGGTCAGCTCAGCCATGGGCGGACCATAGTTGGTCAGCGCGATGATGCGGAAGAGGCCAGGCCCTTCATTGCTGACCTGGTGCGTGAAGTTCTCGGTCACATAGTCGGTGTTGCTGGTGACGCGGCCACCGGACGGGCCTTCACCCGAGCTGATGAAGGCGTACATGATGGCGGCGTCGTGCGTGTGCTGCAGTGTCATGTCGCCCGGATTGATCTGGACGTCGAGCACTTTGATGTCGCCGTCCTGATGCATGAGGCGGTGGCGCGGCTCCTGCAGGATATTGACGATGCGGGTGGGGTCTCCGGCTTCGGCGGCGCTGAC
>JBBTKA010000173.1:3251-10800 GCA_038059145.1 Pseudomonadota bacterium | reverse complement strand
CACTGTCCAGAATGACCCAGTTTAGGTGGCAGCGGTCAGCGCTGGTCTGCCATCGTTCGGTCTTGGATGTATTGAAGTTGACGTGAATTGTGGAGCCAGTCGGGTTGTAGGGGTCGAGCACTGCTTTGATCGGGCGTGAGTCCGTTGCAGCAGAGCGGGTGATGGCATCGGTAATACGGCTGGCGGCCATATCGGCCAGCATCTTGTACTTGAGCTGCGCTGGGTAAGTGCCGCCCTTGCAGATCAGACATTCATCCAGCCATTGCCGCGCAATGCGCTTGAGCTGACCAAACAGATGCAACTGCGGCTCGCCATTGGCATCGCGCCATTTAGTGAGGACCAAATGCGAAGTAAGCTCGTAGACTACTTGAGAAGGGCGCACGTCGTCGGTGTGTACGAGCGTCAGATCGACCGTCGCGCCGATGATGCCAGAGTTACGGGTTTCGGTGGCGCCGACGAGGTCTGGCGTGAGTTCCATGACGGAGTCCGCATTGAAGTCGGCAGTGAGGCGCGCCTCCGGCAATTCGGCGCGGTAGCCTTGCACACGCGGAAAGCGGATTTCCAGATGGTCACGCTCAGGGCGCATGGCCTTGACCTGAATGGTTTCACGCGGCCTTTCCGCTGGCGCCACCACTGGCTCGGCATTGAAATCGAAGGGAATGCCCAGCACGTCCGCATATTCGACATTAAAGAGACCATCTTCATTCAGCTCATAGGATTGGCGGCGTAGCGCGCGGCCTATCACCTGTTCACAGAGTAACTGCGTGCCGAAGGCGCGCACACCGAGGATATGAGTGACATTGTTGGCATCCCAGCCTTCCGTCAACATGGAAACCGAGACAACGCAACGAATGGAATCGCCCAAACGCCCGGCCTTGCCGACCGTGTTCATGACTTCGCGCAGCAGATCCTGATCGGTAATGTTGTCACCAGCGCGGGGATCACCGCTGCGCTCGACGATCTCGCGGCGAAACCGCTCGATTTCATCAGCGGCCATATGGCGAAAGCTATCATCCAGCGCATCGCCAGATTCAAGTTGCTCGCTGTCGATGAGCAAAGTACGAGGACGTCCAAGCGCATTGCCGTGTTGGTCGAAATTGCGAAACAACGACAACCGACCTTCCACCAATTTGCTGCTGCCATCTTTCTGTTGCTGCTGAAATCCAGAGATGTAGTCGTAGACCAATTTCGATGCTGACGTGTTGTTGCACACCACGATGAAGCACGGAGGGACTGAGATTTTTTCGTTGGCCCAGAGTTCGTAAGTTTTCTCGTAATGCCCGTACAGTGCTTCGAGCGCTGTCTGCAATTGCGTGGGAATATCGAGAGGATTGAGCGCTTCGGCTTTGCCACGACCTTTCTTGGGCATCTTGCTACTGATGTGCTCCCACAGATTGCGGAACATTGGCAATTCTGCGCCCGGAATGTTGTCGGCGATCGGCACTCGCGGCAGTTTGACAATGCCGCACTCAATGGCGTCCATCAGCGAGAAATCGCTCATGGTCCACGGGAAAAGCGTGCCTTCTGCATAGCCTGAGCCGCGCAGGAAGAATGGTGTCGCCGAGAGGTCGAGCACCCGGGTCAGGCCCAGTTTACGATTGACCGCTTCCAGCCCCGTAATCCACAGCCGCGCCGCTTCGTTGTTGTGCTCGGCCTCTTTCTTCTCATCGCCTTTCAGCTTTTCGTCTTCATGATCCGGTTTTTCACGGTAACAGTGGTGAGCCTCGTCATTGATGACCAGAATGTTCTTCATCCCCATCAGTTCAGGCATCACCCGCTGCAACATCTGGCCTTCGGATTCCTGCGTTTCCAGCTTCTCACCACCACGACCTTGCAGTAGCAGTCGGCCACCCTTGGATAACTCTAATCGCTCACGCAGCTTGAATGCGTGATAGTTGGTGATGACGATCTTGGCCTTGTCCAAGTCCGGCAGCATATCGCTGGGGACCAGCTCGCGGCTCTTGAAGTAGCTGTCAGGGTCATTCGGCTGAAGTACGCGCAGACGATCCTTGATGGTGAGGCCGGGCGCCACTATCAGGAAACCCCGCGTGACCTTCTTGCTGCCGGGCTTGCGTACCGCATTGATGGTCTGCCACGCAATCAACATGGCCATGACCGTGGTCTTGCCTGCACCGGTGGCCAGTTTCAATGCCAGCCGCATCAGCTCGGGGTTCGCATCATGGTTGGCGTTGGCAAGATGCTCCAGAAACTTCTCTCCGGTCTTGCCTAATTGCGGTGCCACCTCGGTAAGCCAGATGGCAGTTTCTGCCGCTTCCACCTGACAGAAGAACGGACGAACGCCGCTGAATTTATGATGCCGCCAGTGTTGCAGCAGACGCGCCGTTTCAGGGGTAACACGCCAGAGATTACTGGGGAGTTGTCGCCATTTGTCTACCTCAATGCGGACGGCATTGATGATGGCGGTGTGGTCGTAGCGCTGATCTTGAGTAGAGAGGCCTTTGCCCTCGTCGAAGCCCAGTGACTCTTGCTTGGGTTTGCCTTTCTGCTTTTTCGCTTGAGGGATGGGCGTGATGAACTCAGCCCGCCGACGGCGATCAATGATCTGCTGCGTGGGCTGGCCTTGCTTATCAAGCTCCCAATGCCGCGCAGGATATGCATAAGGAGAATTGAGGATGGGCTTTTCGAAAAAGAGATTCGTCACTTTGCTTCCCTGGTGAACGTGATCCAATGGCCAAGAGTATCACCATCCTTTTTTTCCATACCAGCATTCCATGAAATTAGTGGGCCCGGCGAGCAGGGAGAGCGATAGCCCCCTCCTGCACCCGCTGAGATCGCCCCTACCCCATCGGATAAAGAATGTCTCTGGTGACCTCGTTGATCCTGCTCAAAGTCTCAGCGCTCAAGGTAACATCTGCCGCCGCCAGAATTTCGTCCAGTTGCTCCGGTCGGGTGGCGCCGACGATGGTGGAGGCCACGAAATCATGCTGCTTGCTCCAGGCCGTGGCCAGCGTGACAGCGGTCATGCCGATGTCGGCGGCAATTGCCATGAAGCGCTTGGTGGACTCGGTGCTCTTCTCGTTGACGAAGCGCTGCGCCATGGTCAGCTGACGCTTCTCGTTCAGTTTGAAATAGCCGCTGAAGCGGGCGTTGTCGGGCAGCTGCCCGTCGTTGTACTTGCCGCTCAGCACGCCGCCGCCCAGTGGCGAATACGGCAGCAGACTGACCCCTTCCTTGCGGCATACCTGTGCCAGCTCGTCTTCGAAGCGGCGATTGTTGAGACTGAAATTGTTCTGAATGGTCTCGTAGCGAGTCAGCCCATGCAGCTCCGCCATCCACAGACTCTTGGTCAGCCCCCAGGAAGTTTCGTTACTGCAGCCCAGCACCCGCACCTTCCCGGATTGCACCAGTTCTTCCAGCGCCATCAGTGTTTCTTCGTAACGCATGTCGTGATCGGGCCAGTGGGTCTGGTAGAGATCGACGTAGTCCGTCTGCAGGCGACGCAGGCTGCCTTCGATGGCACGCACGATGTGGTGACGATCGAGACAGGTCTTGCCCGCGCGCTGCGGGGCCTTGAACCAGCCGTGACTGGGACCGGCAACTTTGGTGGCGATGATCAGTGAGTCTCGATCCTTGGTCTTCATCCAGCGTCCGACGATCTCTTCGGTGAGCCCCACATACTTGATGTCAGGCGGCACCGGGTAAGACTCGGCCGTATCGTAGAAATCAATGCCCGCATCGTAGGCCTTGTCGAGAATGGCGAAAGAGGTTTTCTCGTCGGCCTGCGAACCAAAGGTCATGGTGCCCATGCAGATGTCCGATACCACGATGCCGCTTCTACCGAGTCGCTTGTATTTCATTCGTTCGCCCTTCCTGTGTGTTGGTTGTTATATGGTTTTCAATTTTCCAGCAATTCTACAGCCGCAGCCGAATGCCCAGCCATCCGGCTCTGGGCGCCCCAGCTCCCAGAAACAGCGGACGCGCGTCGGTGAGTTCGCTTAACAGTTCCGTGGGATCCTCTCCCAGCAGCCCGAAACTCTCGTAATCGGTGTCGAACACATTGCTGACGCGCATGAACACCGTCAGCGTCTGCGACCACGCATAACTGGCGTGCAGATTCAGCACCGCGAAACCATCGACGGTGTCCAGAGCATTGCTCTCGTCGCCGCGCAGCCACTGCGCAGAGTTATACACCAGTTCCGCACCGGCGCTGAGCCCCGGTGCCAGGTCATAGTCACCCCCCAGTTTCAGCAAGTGCTCGGGAATACCCGGCAGTCGATCACCACGGCTCACGGCGATGACCCCGTCGGCGTCGGCATCCGGATGATTGGGGCTGAGCACCTCAAAGTCCTGTTCGAACGTAGCACGAATATAGCTGTAGGAGGCGTACCAGCGCAGTTGCTCCAGCGTGCCGTTGAGTGACGATTCGAAGCCGAGGCGGCGCGTCTTGTCGACGTTGGCAAACAAGCCGGTGGCACGTCCGGTGGTCTGAAACAGGATGTCGTCGCGATTGACGGCGTGATAGAGCCCGACGCGATAGTCCATGTCAGCCCATGCCCCGCGCACGCCGATCTCGGCACTGCGGGTCACCACGTCGTCCAGCGGTGGGTCGGCGAGAAACGCGTTGGGCAGTCGGCACTCGAACTCGATGTCATCGGGATCATCGCCACGTTCAATGGCGAAGCGCCGCGCGACTTCGAAGACCCCTTCATTGCAGGCCAGTTCGATCGGTGTCGGAATGCGGTTCGACTCGCTGAGCGAGCCGTAGAGGTTGTCATCCTCTGTCAGCATGAAGGTCAACCCCAAGGAGGGATTGAAGCGCTGGAAGCGATGCCTGCCGTTCAGTTCGGGGCGCATGCCGGAGCGGTCACGCAGCGTTACGCGGCTGTCGTTGTAGCGGCCCGCCACGGTGAGCGCCAGTTGCGCGCTCAGGTCATGGGTGTTGCTGAAGAACAGGCTCGCCGTCGTCGTTCTCGTATCGACCTGAGTCGCCGCCGTGTCGAGGAAGGTGCCGGTGCCCAGACCCCAGGTGCTGCGCGTCAGCGGATCAAGCTCGGAGAGTTCGAGCGCCGAATCAAAGCCGGTGCGGCCATCGAAATAGCTGAGCCCGGCGGTCAACTGGTTGGCGCGACCGAACAGCTCATCGAGGGCAATCAGTTTGACATCGAAGCCCCGGCTCTCCTGCCGCCGCGTGCTGATATTGTTGATGGCCTCGTCGCTGATAATCCCGGTGCCGGAAAGGTCGTCGGCCATCTCCTCCAGTTCAGACAGCTCGAACTCCGAGGCATCGCCGTTGAAGGCATCCGTGTTGTTGTCGCGCCGGAATGCCGATCCCGCGATCTGCAGCGTCGGCGTCAGGAAATGGCTGCCTTCCAGCGTGACCATTCTAAGATCATTTGCGGTGACGTCCGGTGCGGTGAACACCGCGTCGCGCTGCAAGGCCAGCAGCCCGACCGGGGCCGCGCCGTTGCCGCGCAATTCACTGTCGCCCTTCTGCAGATGCAGATTCAGGGCGGAGAGTTCGTCCTGGCGCCAGCCGAGATTGGCGTAGAGATTGGTGGCGTCCGAAGCCGAGAGCTGCCGCCAGCCCTCTTCCTGAAAGCGCGACAGATTGACGTAATAACTCCAGCTGCCCGCGTTGCCGCCGCTCTCCAGTGTGCCCAGTCTGCGCCCCCAGGAGCCAGTGGTCACTTCTGCCTCGTGCCCCGTGAATCCGAAGCCGTCCTTCATGCGGATCGCCAGCGCACCGCCCAGCGTATTGAGCCCGAACAGGGGATTGGCGCCACTGATCAGATCCATCCCCGCGACAGCCGACTCCGGCAGCAGATCCCAGTTCACCGCATCTCCGAGCGGCTCGTTGATGCGCACACCATTCTGGTACACCGCAACCCCTTGAGCCAGGCCGAGCAGGGGCGAGGCTGTAAAGCCGCGAAATTGCACATCGGGCTGTAAGGGATTGTTCTGTGCGGAATTGATACTCACGGCACTGAGCTGCTGGTTCATGAATTCGGAAAGGTCGAGGCTCTGGCTGTTTTGCAGCGCCGCCGCGCTGGCGCTCTGCACGGCAAAGGGCAGCTTGCGCACGTCGACGCCCAGTCCGTTGCCCGGCGTGGTGCCGACCACGATGATTTCGTCCAGCCCTTCTGCCGTCGTTGCACTCTGGGAGTACACGGGATGGCTCGCCACCATCGACACTGTCAGGGATGCGAAGAAACGCAGCTGTTTTTTATTTTTCATAAGCGCTACCGTAGAAGGACTGTTTTTTCGGAGTTTACAATGAAAACCGTCATTCACCCATTCGTGTGGGATTCGTATTACGTCACCCATTTGCATGATGTCGACAAGCAGCATCTCCACCTGGTCAATCTCATCAACGGGCTGGCCGCTCTGGCATCTTCCGGCAAGACGATTCCGCGAGAGACCGTCGAGCAGCTTTTCGCGGAACTGACTGACTACGCGCAATACCACTTCTCGGAAGAAGAGCGTCTGATGGTGCTGCATCGGCTCGACCCTCGTCACATCCGCTATCATCAGGCAGAGCACCGCCAGTTTGTGGATGACCTGCTGCCGCTGTATGAAAACACTTTGTCGGACATCGACAACGAAATAGGGTCACTCCTCAACTATCTGACTTACTGGCTGGCCTACCACATTCTCGGAGTGGACCAGAACATGGCGGCGCAGGTCCATCGTATCGAAAAAGGCGAATCCCCTGCCAGCGCCTATGAACTGGAGAATGACGAGCTGGACAGTTCCACCAAGCCTTTGCTCAAAGCACTGAATGGGCTATTCAAGGAAGTCACCAGCCAGAACAAGAAACTGCTGGAAGTGAACCGTTCGCTGGAAACCCGGGTACAGCAGCGCACACAGGAACTGCAGGCGGCCATGCGACGCCTGGAGACAGACCAGGAGAAAATTCTCCGGCTCAGTGAGGATCTCAAGCTCATCAACAGCCGCCTGCAGGAGCTCAGCCTGACTGACTCGCTGACCAACCTGCCCAATCGCCGCAGTGCGCTGCGCTTTCTGGAAGAACAGTGGCTGCAACGAGAGCAGCAACCCATTTCCTGCCTGATGATCGATGCCGATCATTTCAAAGAGGTGAACGATCAATGGGGTCATGACGCCGGTGATGTGGTTTTGCAACGCCTGGCACGCACCCTGCGGGAATCTTCGCGCACCGACGACCTGGCCTGCCGGGTCGGCGGTGATGAGTTCATGATCATTTGTCCGAATACAAAACCGCAGAACGACTTGAGCTTTGCGCAGGAATTGCTGGACCAGGTCAATACGTTGCACGTCGCGGCCGGAGGTGTTTTCTGGGAAGGCAGTGTGAGCGTGGGTGTCGCCACTAACACTGACGATATGGTAACGGTGACGGACCTCATCAAAGCTGCCGACGAAGCGCTTTACGCGGCGAAAGCGGCCGGCAGGAATTGCGTGCGTCAGCGCATCAGTGTGTGAGGGAGTAGATCAGGTAATTGATACCGAGCTGGTAGGCTGAGTTGGCGTAGCGCGTGGGGTAATCGGGATGATAGGTATGCTCCCAGCCATCGCCCATGTCGGAATTCCAGTTGATCAGCACCATCACCCG
>JBBTKA010000173.1:0-3241 GCA_038059145.1 Pseudomonadota bacterium | reverse complement strand
GTCTTCTCCGGCGACAATCCCACCGTTCGGCAGTCATCCAGGATGGCGTGGTTGCTGGCGACATCGATGTCCTGCTCGCCCATCGCATCGCTACGACTCAGCGCCGGGATCATCTTCGGGCCGTCGATGTCGTAATAGGTACGGAAAATTTCGTGATCGGGCTGCAGCTCGACGATCTCGCGATCCGGAAAAACCTGCGAAAACCCGGATTGAAAGTTGTCCCACTGGCGTGTGCCCCAGAAATCATCGATCAGGAGAAAGCCACCGCGCAGCAGATACTCACGCAGGTTCTCGATCTCCTCGGTGCTTAAACTGATGCCACCGCCCTGCCCGACCTCCAGCATGTAGAGAAATGGATAGTCGAAGATGCGCGCGTCATCGAAGCGCAGCACGATGGGGTCCTGCATCACCCGAATATTGGTGAGCCGCGAGACGCCGCGCAGGAAGTTGGAGTCGGCGCCCGGAAAATCGATGGACCACGCAGGTCCCCCGTCACCCAGATAGCCGCCGAATCCGCCAAAACCCCCGAAACCTCCTCCGCCGCCGAAACCGCCCATGCGGCTGGAATAGGAATCAAACTGCACCCGAACAAAATTGAACTCACCGCCCGGATCATAGGCGATCTCTTCCACGCCGGGCTGTGCGTGAGCACAGGACCAGCCGAGGACGGCGATGAGAAAAAAGGAATTCAGGCGATGCATCTGGGGTCTCTGGAGCCAATGGACTGCCGAATACTAATCGTTGCGGCGCCACAAAGGAACACCGCAACGATAGAGAACGGTTTCAGCTCTGCGGGCTTTCAACCGCAGCCTCTTTCGCCGCGGCTTTCGGCATCTCCCGATGCAGGGAAATCACCGGAATGAACAGACTCATCACGAAGCCGATGAGGATGATCCACAGGCTGGTGCTGAACATGCCCGTGATCGCGTTGGAGAATGCCAGTTTGATGCCGGACTCGATGCGGGTCACTGCCTGCTCCACACCGGTGGCCATCATGTTGCGGATGGTTGTCATGCGCTGCGCGATCTCGGCGGCCGGCAAGGCCGCCTCGGGCGTGGCGGGCATCTGTTCCTTGAGCTGGTCTGGCAGCAGCGGATTATCTCGCACGCTGGCAATGGCGGCCGGGTCGCCCGCATAGCCACGCTCCACTGTCGTCAGCGTCTCTTCGAAGGAGCTCTCGATGCGTGACCGCAGTGCGCCAGGGTTCATCACGCTCGTCTGTGCCTAGCTCATGTCGAAACCGCCACTGGCAAGGGAGGCCATCATCGGCACCTGCTTCGGCAGCTCGGCCGTCAGGTTCAGCGTCAGCAGCGTGCCGAAAATCGCCACGCCCACGGTGTTGCCGATCTGCCGGAAGAACTGCGTGGAACTGGTGGCCACGCCGATCTGTGACATCGGAAACGCCGCCTGCACGATCAGGTTTACCAGGCTCTGCGATGGCCCGAGACCGAGACCGACCACCACCATACGCCATGACAAGTCCATCAGAGTCGTCTCCGGCCCGATGCTGCCCAGCAGGAACACCCCGACAATCAGCACCGCAGCGCCACCACTCATGTAGAGCTTGTAGTTGCCACTGCGGGACACCAGGCGCCCGCTGAGAATGCTGCTGGTCATCAGCCCGAGCATCAAAGGGAACATCGAGAAACCGCTGTTGGTGGCGTTAACTCCCAGCACCACCTGCATGAACAGCGGCATGAACATCACCACGCCGAGGAAGGCCATGCTGATCACGAACGAGGTCGCATTGGTAATGACGAAGACGCGATTCTGGAACATCGACAGTGGCATGATCGCCTCTTTCGCACGCGACTCCACCCAGATGAACAACAAGAGTGACACGGCACTGAGGGCGAACATCCCCATCAGCAGCGGCGAGTTCCATTCGTACTTGCTGCCACCCCAGGTGAGGGCGAGCAGGAAGGGAATGAAGACGACCAGCAGGAGGAAGGCTCCGGCGAAATCAATGGGGCCACGACTGCCATGATTCAGGCGCGGCGTCTTGAAGGCGATCATGAACAGTGCCACGAGTCCCAGCGGGATATTGGCGTAGAACACCCAGCGCCAGCCCGCAATCTCGTGCCCGAACATCGTCACGGTGGCGAAGTCTGTCAGAAAACCGCCGATGGCCGGCCCGATGATGCTTGATATGCCGAAGATTGCGCCGAACAGGCCCATGAACTTGGCGCGCTGCAGCGGCGGATACAAGTCCGCGATGATGCCCATGGCGCTGGTGAACAGCGCGGCACCGCCGATGCCCTTGACGGCGCGGAAGATCACGAGCTGATGCATGCCGTCGCCGAGCAGCGGCAGCGTGCCGAATTCACCGCTGATGCCGCACAGTGCAGAGCCCAGCAGGAAGATGCTGACGCCAATGACCAGAATGAGTTTACGGCCGTAGAGATCCCCGAGCTTGCCATAGATCGGCACCAGCACAGTGGACGCCAGCATGTAGGCAGTCGTCACCCATGCATAAAGTTCAAGGCCGTTGAGTTCGGAAACAATGCGGGGCATGGCGGTCGAGAGGATGCTCATATCGAGAGCGGCGAGGAGGAAAACGATGAGCAGGGCAATAAGCGTGGTGCGTTTATCCTTGTCGGATATCTGCACCGTATCGGTGGCAATATTCAAGAGAACACCTTCAACACTGAGAGGTCAAAACAGGCCAGCAGGATCGGAGGCCGCCGAGTGCCTGTCACCGTCCGTCGAGGACTATCCGTGTGCGAGGCGCGGCTATACTACGCCTGCGTTGCAAGATCTGACAACCCGCATATCGACGTGACGTAGGGTCGGCGCGAGGAGATCCTCAGGCGAACAGTGCCAGACGCTCCACGTTGAGTGGATAGAGCTTGTCCAGCTCCGAAGACACGCCGAGGAAGTCGCGCAGTGCGCGATGCACGTGCTTGGGCGTGACGATGATGCCGCCTGAATGCGGTTCGAGCGTGTCCGGGTTCAGCTTCAACGCTTCGAAGTTGGCATCGGTCGCGCCGATGACGCGATTGCCGGTGATACCCGCCCCCATCGCCATGATGCTGGTGATGTTCCAGTGGTCTTTGCCGTCGCCGGTGTTGTAGAACGGCGTGCGGCCGAAGTCGGAACCGATCAGCACGGTCACGCGATCCTGCAGGCCGCGCAGCACCAGCTGTTCCCACAGGTGATCTATGCCCTCCAGCAACAGCGTCAGCGCGGCAGTCTGATCCTCATCGTGCGTGCCATGGGTGTAGAAGCCGCCCAGATTGAG
>JBBTKA010000172.1:6997-17564 GCA_038059145.1 Pseudomonadota bacterium | reverse complement strand
GGCCGGGATCATGACCGCCATTGCCGCCAGTTATGGGGAGAGCACTGTGGCAGCGTTCGGCGTCGGGTCACGCATTGAGTCTATCGCCTGCCTGCTGGTATTGGCCCTGTCGTCTACCCTGCCCCCCTTCATCAGCCAGAACCTGGGAGCCGGGCGCATGGATCGCATCATGGAGTCCTACCGCTTGACGATGAAGTTCATCCTCGTCTGGCAGATGATTGTCTATGTCGTGATGGGATTGTTGGCGTGGGTGATTGCGGCGGTGTTCACGGAGGATGAAGCGGTGGCCAGCGCCATACGGCTGTTCATCTGGATTCTGCCGCTGGGCTATGGACTGCAGGGAGTGGTGATCCTCACCAATTCGGCGTTCAACGCCTTGCATAAGCCGATGATGGCGTTGTACCTGAGCATCGCCCGCTTCTTTGTGTTCTATGTGCCGCTGGCCTGGATCGGCAGCATGCTGTTCGGACTGGCGGGATTCTACGGCGGGGCCCTGCTGGGCAATGTCATCATGGCAGCACTGTCATGGCGCACATTCAAGAGCGCCATGAAGTTCGTTTGACCTGGCTGTGCCCGACAATCAGGCGAGCCTGACTCAGCTCTTGAACAGGTTGCGAATGCTGGAAAGCAAGCCGCCCCCCTGCTCACCCTTGCTCTGCTCTGCAACGACCACCGGTGGCACATACTCCTTCACGACCGGCTCGGCGGCCACTGCGGCAAACGCCGCCTTCTGCTCGTCGTCGATCATGCTGAAGCTCTTGTCCTCAACCTTCGCGATCACCTGCTCTCCCGCATCATCCGCAAAACTCAGGCGGTTGTTGCTCTCCTGGAAGGCCAGCATTTCCTGACAGATGGAGTTGTATTCCTCCGCCGTCAGCAGATCGGGGCGCTCCTTCATGTTGAGCGTGAACTGCTTGTCGTTGGCGGCAGACAGGTAGTGCAGGTTCTTCTTGGTGGTGAGCAGCAGACCTTCGGCCTTGGCTCGGTCATAGAGCGGCGTGCCGCGCAATGGAATGTAGGGGAAGAAGAAGAAAAATTCGGGGGCGATACGACGATTGAGTTCCAGTGTCTGGCGCATGTTCTCCGCAGTCTCCAGCGGCATGCCGACGATGTTGAAGGTGAGCCGGTTGATGCCCGCCTTCTTGCAATTTTCCGCCGCTTCAATCACCTGCTGGTTGGTCATCTTGCGACCCAGCATGGTGGAGCGATATTTCTCGTCACCACTCTCGATACCGAACCAGATCGTGTGACACCCGGCATCGGCGGCCGACTCACAGAACTTCTCGTTCATCACTTCCACGCGGGAGTTGATGGAGAACGGCAGATGAATCTTCTCTTTGTAGATCTCGAAGAAGGCGCGCACGAACTTGAGGTTGGAGAGGAACAGCTCATCCCAGAATTCGAAATAACCGACGTTGTAGCGGTCCCGCAGACGAATCAGTTCATCGACCATCGCCTCGGGCTCGTACTTGCGCAGGAATTCCTTCTTGGTCTTCCAGCCATCGAGCAGCGGCGTGTTGCAGCAATAAGTGCAGCGATAGGGACAACCGCGCCCTGTCATCACCGGCAGTACAACCTTCTCCTTCGGCCCGAAGATCGACGTGTTGACGTCGGTGAACTTGCCATCCTTCGCGAAGATGTCGTAGTCCGGGAATGGCAGCGAGGCGAGATCGCCGATCTGATGCGGCTCGGTCTTGAAGACTTCACCATCAGCCAGCTTCTCCCACATACCGTCGACGGGGCCGTCCTTGCTGCCGCGCAGGAATTGCACGAGATTGCCGATGGCATACTCGCCATCGCCAACGCAGATGAAGTCCACATTCGGATTCTCGATGGTCTGCTCCTGAGAGAGCATGGCCTGATAGCCACCGATGCAGATCGGCAATTCCGGCATCAGTGACTTGAGCACCTGGAAATAGGGCTCCATCGGATACCAGTGCGGGCTCATCACCGAGAAGGCGATCAGGTCCGGTTGCAATGCAACGATGCTGCGTGCGTAATTCTCGGGATTGTAGGCTTCGGCGTCGCGCAGGATCAGGATCGGCTTCAGAATCACTTCGACCCACGGGAAGTCCCGCTTCAGATACGCTGACATGCTCGCCAGCGGCATCGCCACCTCGTTACCATCCGGAGAATAGAAACTGAATACCAGACGCAGCTTCTTGCCCGCCGCCTTGCCGAACCAGCGCGACTTGGCCTGGGGATACATGGGGCGGTCTGAACTTACGGCGATTACATCGGCTATTGAACTCATACGCGGGCTCTGGCTCCAGTTGCAGTTCCTTCCCGGGGGACAGTCGTGCGACGCTCGATGGTCGCGTAACTGTATTCCCGACTAATTTAGTGGGAAATAGTACCACAAAAATATCGAACAACATCCCTGAAAATTTGCCGATTGTTGTCGGCCGCAGACGCGTCGCTGGCGAGTTTCCATCGGCCCGGTTTTCCACTATTCTTTGTCGCAACAACGTGGCCACAACCTCGCCACAACCACCCGGAACAAAGGCTTTTCATGGACGCACTCAGTGCACTGCACACCAGATCCTCAGTCGGCAAGGTCAACGGCACACTGCCTGACGACGACGCCATCAACAATCTTTTCAAAGCGGCCCTGAGAGCGCCGGATCACGGTCAACTGCGCCCCTGGCGCTTTCTGCGCATCGAAGGCGCCTCACTGCAGCGGCTCGCCGACCTGTTCGCGACGGCCGCCAAGCAGGACAATCCAGACCTCAGCGCGGAAGAACAGCAGAGCGCAGGCAGCAAGGCGTTGCGTGCACCGCTGATTATCGTCAGCATCTCCCGCGCAGCGCCGCACGCCAAGATTCCGGTGCTGGAGCAGGATCTGTCGGCCGGATCTGCCACGCACGCCATGCTCGTGGCGGCACATGCGCAAGGACTCGGCGCGGTGTGGAGAACCGGCCCCATGGCTTCGCACCCGGTAGTCACCGAGGCGCTAGGACTGAGTGAGAACGAAAAGATCATCGGCTTTCTGTATATCGGGCTGCCGGAAGGTAGCGCCCGTCCGCTGCGCGAGCTCGCAATCGACGACTTCGTCAAACGCTGGTAGAGAACAAACTAACGAGCAACACAACGATGCGTACCACCGTCTTCTCAACTCCCGTGCTGACACCGCTGTTGCGGATCATCGCCATTGGCCTGCTCAAGCTCACTGGCTGGAAGACCGTGGGCAGACCACTGGAAAACGCCCGCTTCGTGTTGATCGGCGCGCCTCACACCAGCAACTGGGATTTCGTGCTGATGCTGCTGGTAGTGCTAAAGCTGCGCCTGCGCGTCTACTGGATGGGCAAGAACTCGCTGTTTCCCTTCCCGTTCGCCGGGCTGATGAAATGGCTCGGCGGCATTCCGGTGGACCGCAGTCGCAATCAGAATCTGGTGGAGCATACCGTCAGGCAATACCATGAAAACCCGGAAATGGTGGTGTTGATTCCACCGGAGGGAACGCGCAGCAAGGTCAAGGAGTGGAAGACGGGCTTTTACCACATCGCCGTCAATGCCGGCGTGCCGGTCCTGCTGGGGTATATCGACGCCGCCAAGAAGGAAGCCGGACTTGCCGACTTTTTTCACCCGAGCGGCAAGATCGAAACCGACATGCCGGCCATTCGGGCGTTCTATGCCGACAAGACGGGCATCAATCCGGAGAACACTTGAGATTGCGCAGCGTCGTCTCGAACACGAACGCGGCATAGTCGTCGGTCCGCACGCCCAGCAGTTGAAACTTCCAGCGCTTCAGGTACCACTGTTGCAGCATCGAAGTGGTGTTGGCGGCCAGCAGCGCAATCTTGTCAGCGGCGAAGATGCCGGCTGCGACACCCGCCTGGAAAGTATCCCGCAGACGTTCGTCAAACTTCAGCTCCATCTGCATGGCCGCCTCGCGCTGCTCGTGCGACAAGCCCTTTGCCTCCAGATAACAGAAGTAATACCAGGGATGCATGATTTCGTTCATGTAGATATCGCCGTAGATGATTGCCTTGAGCCGGTTGACCCGATTCAGACTGATCACCGCCTGATCAGACATGACATCGTCGATGGCCTGGCGCAGCACTTCCTCGATGGCGGCCGCCAGATCATCCTTGCTGCCGATGTAGGCGTACAGCCCGCCCATGCTGATGCCGGTCTCGCGACTGAGATCACGCAGGCTCATGGCCTGAAACCCCTTCGCGTTGGCGAGGCGGAAAGTACAGGTAAAAATCTTCTCCAGATTGCCGAGGGCAATATGCGGATTCTTGATCTGCATTTTGTCCCGATGAGTCTCGAAAACCCGGCGCCACAGTGGTTCGCCCTCCAGCACCCAGGTGCGTCGGAATGCATCAATACTGATCTCTGCGGGCCATTGGTCCATTATCACTGAGCCTCCGTAAAAAGAAGGCGTCAGTGTAATCTCATCCCCGACGTGAATTAAACAGTTTTCGCAGGCAGCGAGTGCTGGCGGAACCTCCATCACAAACCGCAGAGCGCTCGGTCGTGATATGCTCCGGGCAAGCCCCACACACACGACAAAGCATCGCCCAACGCACTCAAAAGGAGGCAGACAATGTCACAGTATCAGGCACCTCTGCGCGACATGCGCTTCAACATCGAAGAGGTGTTCGACTTCACCTCTCACTACGCCAGTTTTCCACAGGGCCGCGAGGCCAGCCCCGATATCGTCACCGCCGTGCTGGAAAGCGCCGCGCAGTTTGCCGAGGAAGTCCTGGCACCTCTGGATGCGGTCGGCGACAAGATCGGGTGCACCTGGCACGATGGCGAGGTCACGACCCCGCCAGGTTTCAAGGAAGCCTATGCGGAATACATCGCCAACGGCTGGACCACGCTGGCGATGCCGACTGAGCTGGGCGGCCAGGGGCTGCCCCCTTCGCTCGCCGGTTTCTGCATGGAAATCATGTGTTCGGCCAACCACGCCTGGACCATGTATCCCGGCCTTAGCTTGGGTGGCATCCAGACCATCGCGGCGCACGCCGATGACGAACTCAAGCGTCGTTACCTGCCGAACCTGATCGCCGGACGCTGGTCTGCCACCATGTGCCTGACCGAGGCGCACTGCGGTTCCGATCTGGGTCTGCTGCGCACGCGTGCGACCCCCACCGCCGATGGCAGTTATCGCATCAGCGGCAGCAAGATTTTCATCTCCTCCGGCGAGCACGATCTCACCGACAACATTGTCCACATCGTGCTGGCGCGCCTGCCCGATGCACCTCCCGGCATCAAGGGCATCTCGCTGTTTCTGGTCCCCAAGTTCATGGTCGACGACAAAGGCCAGCGCGGTGCCCGCAATACCGTGCGCTGTGGCTCCATCGAACACAAAATGGGCATTCACGGCAACGCCACCTGTGTCATCAATTTCGACGAGGCCACGGGCTATCTGATCAGCCCGCCCCACAAGGGCATGAGCTGCATGTTCACGTTCATCAACGAGTCGCGCATGGGCGTGGCACAGCAGGCGCTGTCGCAGATCGAGGTGTCGCATCAGACCGCGCTGCGTTATGCCCACGAACGCGTGCAATTCCGCGCCAGCGTGCGCAGCAATCCCGAGGCGGCCGCCGACCCCATCATCGTACACCCGGACGTCCGCCGCATGCTGCTCACCCAGCGCGCCTTCGCCGAGGGTGGCCGGGCACTGAGTTACTTCCTCGCCATGCAGACGGATCGCGAGCGCTACAGCGATGACGCCCAGGTTCGCGAGACTGCCGAGGCCCTGCTCTCTCTGCTGACGCCGATCGCCAAAGGCTTCCTCTCCGAGGTCAGCGTGGAAGCCACCAGTTATGGCATACAGGTGCTCGGGGGCCATGGCTATGTGCGTGAATGGGGACAGGAGCAGCATTTCCGCGATGCCCGCATCACCTCGATCTATGAGGGGACCAGCGGCATTCAGGGCCTCGACCTGCTGGGCCGCAAGATCCTCGGCAGCCGCGGCAAGGCGCTCGAACCCTTCCTGCTGCTGGTCGGCGGCTTCTGTCAGCAACACCCCGATGGGGCCTACACCGCGCAACTGCAGAAACTCGTGCAGCAGTGGACGGCGCTGACCGGCGAACTGGGAGTGAAGGCTCTGCAGAACCCCGACGAGATCAACGCCGCCGCCTACGATTACCTGATGTTCGCGGGGTACACGGTGATGGCATGGACATGGGCGCAGGCTGCCTATGTGGCAGAGACTGCGCTGCAGAACAATCCAGCCGAGAAGGACGCCGCGTTCTATCGCAACAAGCTGGTGACGGCGCGTTTCTATTTCGAACGCCTGCTGCCGAGAACCTTGGCCCTCACGGCCAGCATGCGGGCCGGTGTGGCAACGCTGCCGGAGTTCGATCCACTGGAGTGAGAGTCAGAGTCAGAGTCAGAGTCAGAGTCAGAGTCAGAGTCAGAGTCAGAGTCAGAGTGAAAGTCAGAGCCAGAACGACAGCACTGCGGCGAGCCCCGCCAGCGCACACAGCGCGAGCGAGGCGATCCGCAGTTGCTGATGCGGAATGCTCTTCATGCTGCGTCTGGCGATGACGAAACCCAGATAAGTGGCAGGCAGCAACGGCAGTGACAGCATGATCTGCCGGCTGCCGAACTGGCCGATGGGGGCGAGGACGATCAGCGACATCATGCAGCTGATCACGAAAAACGCGGAGAGGTTGGCGCGGATCAGATTGACCTCCTGATGCTGCCACAGCAGTGCCATGGGCGGCCCGCCGATCGACGAGCTGGTGCCCATGAAACCGGACATGAAACCCGCCAGCAGCATGCGCCCCGGCGTCGGCTGCCAGCGCAGCGACGTCATGCTCACCGCCACCGCCAGCAATACGGAAAGGCCGATCCACAACGCCAGCCAGTCCTTGTCGATCCACAACAGCAACGCGGCCCCCAGCAATGACCCCGGCACCCGTCCGATCACGGCGTTGCCAAGCCCCCGAAAAGACACCTGTTGGCGCATGCTGAGGACATTGAAGACCGACAATACCAACGCACAAGTCGTGATGGGTGCAGGCACGTAGTAGGGATCAATGAAGTAGAGAATCGGCGCGGCAACGACCGCCAGGCCGAAGCCCAGGGCGGTCTGCACAAATGCGCCCAGCATGACAACTGCACAGGCAATCAGAATTTCCATCGCATGACCGCAAGAAGTATTCGAGAGATGACAAAGAGTGTTGACGAGCAACTTTTGCTTGCAAACAACGCGGTCGATGTTAGCAGCTCTACTCTCTGTCCGTCTGCATCAAGGCTGAAAGATATCTCCGGTGATGTTGCGGTATTCGGTCCCGCCAGAGCCATCCTCCAATATCGTCACTGCCTGTTCCACATCCATGACGTCGATACTGCCGGAACCGTCACTGATCGAGACTGTGCCGCCCACCTGAGCGATGCGCAGCTCGCCTGAGCCATCATCCACGAACACACCGCTCAGCACATGACTGACATCGATGGCGCCAGAACCGTCTTCAATGTCCACACTGCCGTCTATTTGTTCCACCCTGATCTCGCCAGAGCCGTCCTCGATGCGGACGTCGCCAACAATGTTGTTGACGACGATGCTGCCCGAGCCATCATCAATCTGCAGCGCCCCGGTGCCACTGACCTGCATGTCGCCGCTGCCGTCTTTGATGGAGACTGCGAGGCCCGCCGGTACGCCGACATCCAGATCAATGTAGGGATAATGATTGATCCAGAAAGCAGACTCGATCTCGGGTATGACTGTCTGCACCGAAACGACATCGCCATTCAGGGCGTGCCCCACATCCATGTACTCCAGAGTCGCCTTTCTGGCAGAGCAGACACGGGCCTCGACGCGGACCTCATCTTGCCCGCCCGCCTGTGCTGGCAGCGCGTGCACGGCCAGAGCGCCGGTTTCAGCGCGGACGCTCAGTCGCTGCACCGCATCGACGGGCACCGTGAACGCGATGGTTTTTTCATAACTGCAGACATCCGCTACCACCATCATCGGCAACAGCAGGATGAGGAATGTGGTGAGCAGGGTGACGCGTTTCTTGAGTGACAGGCCGTGGCGGGTCGTTTGTGTTTCCATTACTGATAGTCTCCAATCTGTTCGAGGTTGATATTCGTAAAAAGCCCGGTGGTCAGCGTGTTGGTGAAGCCTTTACGCTTTGGCAGCGGTTGCGACTTTCTTTGAGAGACGATTCAGCAACATCTGCGCCAACTCGTTTTTTTGTTTCAACCTGCTGTTTTATCAACTTTTATTACGGGTTTTTGCGAAATCGTCGGGGGCATCATTCGCCAATTCGTGCAATTGTTGGCGAATATCCGCACTCCGATTTTTCTCCCAAGGTCGGTTTGTCTTCCATCGCCACGCTACTGTATATTGTTACAGCCCACGATCTCCAACCGACGGCCAATCTTCAGCCCAGCACAGGTCCAGCCATGCATCCAGAGCAGTCCGCCAAACACAGTCCCGACACAGGCATCGTCATCAAGGGTGCTCGGCAGAACAACCTCAAGAACCTGAGCCTGACACTGCCCACCGGCAAGCTGATCGTCATCACCGGGGTCAGCGGCTCGGGCAAGTCCACCCTCGCCTTCGACACCATCTACGCCGAGGGGCAGCGCCGCTATGTCGAGACCTTCTCCGCCTACGCCCGGCAGTTCCTGGACCGCATGGACAAGCCCGCTGTAGACAGCATTCACGGCATCCCGCCGGCCATTGCCATCGACCAGAGCAATCCGGTGCGCACCTCGCGCTCCACCGTTGGCACGATGACCGAACTCAATGACTACCTGAAACTCGCCTTCGCCCGCCTGGCCGTGCTGCACTGCCCGGGCTGTGCGCGCATCGTGCGCAAGGACAGCGCCCAGAGCATTGTCGCCGATCTGTATCAGCGCCTGCCGCCGGAACAGCGCCTGACCGTCTGTCTGCCGATCCGCGTCCCGCACAATTTCAGCGAGGAGGAAGTGGTGCAACTGCTCGGCCAGCAGGGCTACACCCGCATTCACTCGCGCACGGGGGATGTCGTCGAGGCTGTGCAGGACCGGCTGCGCCTGAACGCCGACAACCGAGAACGCCTGGGCGAAGCGCTGGAAGTCGCCATGCATCACGGCAATGGCCGCGTGGTCGTCTATCCTGCTGCAGACCCCGTGGGAGCGGGCCCCGCCCGCGATGACTTAGCCAATCAACCCACCACCGCCCCTCTACGCTACTCCACCCACCACCACTGCCCCGACTGCGACATCGAATTCGCCCAGCCGCAGCCGAGCCTGTTCTCCTTCAACTCGCCCATTGGAGCCTGTGAGGAATGTCGCGGGTTCGGACGCATCATCGGCGTGGATTTCGGGCTGGTGATTCCGGATGCAAACAAGACGCTGGCAGAGGGCGCCATCAAGCCCTGGCAGACACCGAGTTTCAAGGAGTGCCAGGACGACCTGTTGAGATTTGCCCGCAAGCGCGGCATCCCGGTCAACACGCCGTGGCAGCAACTCAGCCACGAACAACAGCAGTGGGTACTCGAAGGCGAAGGCTCGTCCGAGGACGGCCTCTGGTACGGCGTGCGGCGCTTCTTCCTGTGGCTGGAAACCAAGTCCTACAAGATGCACATCCGCGTGCTGCTGTCGAAGTACCGGGCGTATACCGAGTGTCATGTTTGTCAAGGCACGCGCCTGAAAGCCGAGAGTCAGTGGTGGCGGCTGCATGGGGGTGGCCAAAGCCACAACATTCACGAAATCATGACGCTGTCACTGGAGCGCTGCGCGGCGTTTTTCGCGAGCGTCGCCGCTGAGAGCTTGTCTTCCTGTGGGAGCTTGCCTGCAAGCGATTTGAAAAGTCCATCGCGTGCGGGGCACGCTCCCACAAGCGATGCCACTGACTGTGGGAGCTTGCCTGCAAGCGATTTGAATAGTCCATCGCGTGCAAGGCACGCTCCCACAGCACGGCACGCTCCCACAGAGGCGACGCAGTTGTTGATGACGGAGATCAGCTCGCGGCTGGGCTATCTGCTCGACGTCGGCCTCGGCTATCTGACGCTGGACCGCCAGTCGCGCACGCTCAGCGGTGGCGAGGTGCAGCGTATCAATCTGACCACGGCGCTCGGCACCTCACTGGTCAATACGCTGTTCGTGCTCGACGAACCAAGCATCGGCCTGCACTCCCGCGACATGACGCGCATGATTCGCATCCTGCAGCGTCTGCGCGACGCGGGCAACACACTGATTGTCGTCGAGCACGACCCGCAGGTGATGCTGGCCGCCGACCTCATCCTCGACATCGGGCCAGGGCCTGGCAAGGATGGCGGCGAGATCCGTTTCATGGGCACGCCCGCGCAGCTGCTGCGCCACAAGGACAGCCTGACGGCGCAGTATCTGAACGGGCAGCGCTCGGTCTTGGATCTGGTGATGCCGAAGCAGGCTGGTGGTGTTGCAGAGGCTGCTGCTGAATATTTTTCGCGGGACGGATCGCGGGCGGGGCAATCGCGGGAGAGCCAATCGCGGGCTAGTGGATCGCCCCGCTTCTCGTGGCCAGGGCCTCGGTCGTCGCGCCCTGTCGCACCGCGAGCACCTCAGCGAGAATCGACACCGCGGTCTCGGCCGGCGTCGACGCTCCGAGGTCGAGCCCGATGGGCGAGTG
>JBBTKA010000172.1:4123-6987 GCA_038059145.1 Pseudomonadota bacterium | reverse complement strand
AGGCCCGCTCCCACACGCGCAGCACCTGTGGGAGCGGGCCTAGCCCGCGATCTCTCTGACACTGGCACCATCCTCATCACCGGCGCCCGCGAGCATAACCTGCAGAACATGGACGTGAGCATCCCGCTCGGCAAACTGGTCTGCCTGACCGGCGTCAGCGGTTCGGGAAAATCCACGCTCATTCACGACGTGCTCTTTCGCGGCGCCTGCAAACATTTCGGGCAGGCTACCGAAGCGCCCGGCGCACACACTGCTATCAGCGGTCTGGAGCTTGTGCAGAACGTGGTCATGGTCGATCAGAGCGCCATTGGCAAGACCACCCGTTCCATTCCGGCCACCTACGTCGGTGCCTTCGATGTCATCCGTCAGCGCTTCATCGCCGAACCGCTGGCAAAGGAACGTGCCTACACCGTCGGCACCTTCAGCTTCAACGCCGGCAATGGCCGCTGTCCTACTTGTAGCGGCAACGGTTTCGAGCACGTGGAGATGCAGTTCCTCAGCGACGTCTACCTCCGCTGCACGGAATGCAATGGCCAGCGCTATCGGCGCGAGATTCTGGAGGTGCGGATCTCCGGCGCCACGCCCGGCCGCAAGACCATCGCCGACGTACTGGAGATGACGGTCAGCGAGGCGCTGGCCTTCTTCGCCGACGACGCCGCTGTGCTGACCTGTCTGCAGCCGCTGCTGGATGTCGGCCTGCAATACGTGCAGCTCGGCCAGGCCGTGCCAACGCTGAGCGGCGGCGAGGCCCAGCGCCTGAAGCTGGCGGGCCATCTTGCGGAGATCGCGCAGGGCCAGCAAAAATCAGCCAGTGCCGCGCGCAAACGCGGAGCTGCCAAACCGGACAAAGGCCTGCTGTTCCTGTTCGACGAACCGACCACCGGCCTGCATTTCCACGACATCAGCGTGCTGATGAGCGCCTTCCGCAAGCTCCTCGACGCCGGGCATTCCCTGCTCATCATCGAGCACAATCTGGACGTGATCCGCGCCGCAGACTGGCTCATCGACATCGGCCCGGAAGGCGGTGACAAAGGTGGCACGCTGGTGGCGGAAGGCACGCCACAGGAGTTCCTGCTGCACGGCACGGGCCTCACTGCACAAGCCCTGCGCGAGTACGAACAGAGCCTGCAGGACACCCGTGGCCGGGCTGCGGCGCTGATACAGGAAGCGGCGGCATCATTACCTGCGGTCGCGCCGACCAAGGCCATCCAGATTCACCACGCCCGCGAACACAACCTCAAGAACATCGACGTCAGCATTCCGTGGAACAAGTTCACCGTGATCACCGGCGTCAGCGGCAGCGGCAAGAGCACCCTCGCCTTCGACATCATTTTCGGGGAAGGCCAGCGGCGCTATCTGGAATCCCTCAACGCCTACGCCCGCCAGTTCGTGCAGCCTGCCACACGCCCGGACGTCGACGCCATCCACGGCATCCCGCCAACAGTGGCCATCGAACAACGCACCAGCCGAGGCGGCCGCAAGAGCACCGTGGCCACTCTCACGGAGATCTACCATTTCCTGCGCCTGCTGTTCGTGAAGCTCGGCACCCAGCACTGTCCGCGCTGCGACGAGGCCATCGCCCCGCAGAGCCGCGACATGATCCTCGCGCGCATCCTCACCGATTGGAAAGGTCAGCAGGTGCATCTGCTGGCCCCGATGGTGGTCGGGCGCAAGGGCATCTACAAGGAGCTGGCCGCCTGGGCCGCGAGCCGCGGTTACGCCCGCATACGTTGCGACGGTCATTACGTCGACAGCGATTCCTGGCCCCTGCCCGACCGCTACAAGGAACACGACATCGAGATTCTGACCGGCTCCTGCAAGGTCAGCGCCCGTGATGAAGCCACGCTGACAGCGCTGCTCGATCAGACCCTCGAACTCGGCAATGGCCTGCTGATTGTGGCTTCCGCCAACGCCACACAGGGCGACCGCAGTGCGGACATGCTGTTCTCGACCCGGCGCGCCTGCCCCTCCTGCGGCGACAGTTTCGACGAGCTCGATCCGCGCCTGTTCTCCTACAACTCGAAACACGGCTGGTGCGGCACCTGCTTCGGCACCGGCGAGATCATCCCCAGTTTCACCGAGGAGCAGACCGGCGAGGAAGAGGTCTGGCTGGAAGCGCCAGAAGACAAGGACGAGCCGCCGCCCGCCCGCATCTGCTGCCCATCCTGCGACGGCCACCGCCTCAACCCGACTGCACTCGCAGTTCGCCTCGAAGGTCGCTCCATTGCCGACTTCACCGGGCTCTCGGTGCAGGACGCCGAACAGCAAGTCGGCAAATTCCGTTTCGACAAGAAGGAGACGGCTATCGCTCGCGACCTGCTGCCGGAATTGCGCTCGCGGCTGAGCTTCCTCAACAAGGTCGGCCTCGGCTACCTGAGCCTGAACCGTGCCGCGCCATCGCTGAGTGGCGGCGAGGCGCAGCGCATTCGACTCGCCTCGCAGCTCGGCTCCAACCTGCAGGGCGTCTGCTACATCCTCGACGAGCCAACCATCGGTCTGCACGCACGCGACAATGCCCGGCTCATCAGCACGCTGCGGGAACTGCAGCAGCATGGCAACACGGTGATCGTCGTCGAGCACGATGATGCGACGATGGCCGAGGCCGATCACCTCATCGATGTCGGTCCCGGTGCGGGCAGTCGTGGCGGCGAGATCGTCGCGCAGGGCACGCTGGCCCAGTTGAAGAAAAACAAACGTTCTCTGACCGGACGTTTCCTCGCCAATCCACTGCGGCATCCGCTCGCCGATCTGCGCAACGCGGAGGCGCGAGCACTCTGGCCCGGCGAGGCGCTGCGTATCGAGAAGGCGACGCTGCACAACCTGCACAAGGTGAGTCTGGACATTCCTCTGCGCAGGCTGGTGGC
>JBBTKA010000172.1:0-4113 GCA_038059145.1 Pseudomonadota bacterium | reverse complement strand
GCTGTTCGATAACCTGCGGCAGGCTTTGCGGCTGCGCGGGACACGCAAGAAGCTAGCGCCCTGGCAGGACTGCGAGGCCCTGCTCGGTTGGGAAAGTATCGACCGCCTTTTACAAGTCGACCAGACCCCCATTGGCAAGACGCCACGCTCCTGCCCGGCAAGCTACATCGGCATTTTCGACATCATCCGCAAACTGTTCGCCGACACTGTCGATGCACGCCTGCGTGGTTATGGTCCGGGCCGCTTCTCCTTCAATGTCGCCGGCGGACGCTGCGAGACGTGCTCGGGCAACGGCATGCGCCGCATCGAGATGAATTTCCTGCCGGACGTGCGCGTGAGTTGCGAGGAGTGTCATGGCTGGCGCTTCAACGACGATACCCTCGGCGTGCGCTACAAGGACAAACACATCGGCGAGGTACTGGCGATGAATATCGATGAAGCCGTCGAATTCTTCGCCCCCGTGCCGCTCGTGCATCATCCGCTCAGCCTGCTGCAGGATGTTGGTCTGGGCTACCTGACCCTGGGCCAGCAAAGCCCGACGTTGAGCGGCGGAGAAGCGCAGCGCATCAAGCTCGTCGCTGAACTGGCGAAGGCCAAACCGTCAGTGCAATTGCGCCGCAACACCACCTCGCACAATCTCTATATTCTGGACGAACCCACCGTCGGTCTGCATATGGCGGATGTGGAGAAATTGCTGCTCGTCCTGCACAGGCTGGTGGATTCCGGCAACAGCGTCATCGTCATCGAACACAATCTGGATGTGATCGCCGAAGCGGACTGGGTGATCGACATGGGGCCGGAGGGCGGCGCCGAGGGTGGCAAGGTGGTCGCTCAGGGCGAGCCGCGCAGTCTGGTCGCGAAGAAGAAATCACACACCGGAATGCACCTGGCACGCCTGCTGGCATGACGTTACGAGGACGACGAACAAAAAGTGTCCAGCAAAAAGCTTTCCCCCCTCTCAACTGCCGGGCTATGATAGCCCGGCAGTCGTCTGGAAAGGGTTCGCAGCAAAAAGACCCTGACTTTAGTGCAGGAATTCGGGATCGAATCCAGTGTTCAAGGACATCAAAAGCAAAGTCCAGCGCATCCTCATTCGCGGCAGTATCATCGCTGCGGGCGTCATCATCACAGCATTCGTAGGGTGGCTGCTCGCCCGTGCGGCATTCGAGAGCTGGCAGAACGAAGCCATCACCGAGGCCGAACGGCTAAGTGCCGAACTCAACTACCGGGTCGAGCGCGAACGCGAGCCTCTGGTGGCAATGTCCATCCTTTACTTCGGGTCTACCGAAGTCACGCAGGAAGAGCTGATCGCTTCCACCGCGCAACTGGTAGCCTCGACGTCGCGCGACCCGGAGCTGTCACTGGCCTTCGTCACGGCGGCAGCGGACGGCTCCTACCAGGTACAGCAAGCCTCCGGAGATCTGGATATTCTGCCCACCGGACAGTTCTACACCATCGACGAACGCCTGATTCCCAGCATCGAACAAGCCTTGAACAGCAAGCCCGCCATCGTCACCGGCGCCCTCTTCAGGATGGATGACATCAGCTACCTGCCGCTGGCCATCGCCGTCCCCAACGCCGGGATTGAAGGAGTGCTGGTCTGCCTGATTGATTTCAGCCACCTGCTCGGCGATGTGACCGCCGATTTCATCTCCAGCGGCACCAGCCTGGAGGTCTACCATCCGGAAAATCCGGAGATCAACCACTCCAGCCTGCCACCGCTGAACACGTCGGCGGAGCTGTCGCATCGCACAGAAGTCGACATGGGGCTCTACAGCTGGGAGCTGATCTGGCAGTTCGACGCCGACAACAGCAATCCCGTGAATTACCGGCTGGTGTATGCCTCCATCATCATCGGCCTGGCCATCACCGCACTGCTGACCCTGATCATCCACAACCTGCTGCGTCAGCAGCAACGTATCGAACGGCAGGTGCGGCAGAAATCCGAGGAACTCGAAGAGACGCA
Organism: Pseudomonadota bacterium; assembly: GCA_038059145.1. Taxonomy (GTDB): domain Bacteria; phylum Pseudomonadota; class Gammaproteobacteria; order Pseudomonadales; family Pseudohongiellaceae; genus UBA5078. Next base: position 2,147 of record JBBTKA010000172.1, on the reverse strand, counting down.
AAGCAAGATGGTCCAGCAGGGCCGCATGGCGGCGTTGGGCGGCATGGTGGCGGGTATCTCTCACGAACTGAACACCCCGGTCGGCAACAGCCTGATGGCCGCCACCGTGCTGCAGAGCCGCACGGCACAGGTGCGCAAACTGCTCGACGACAACAACCTGAAGTACTCCGAGCTGAGTGACTATCTGGAGTCGGCGACCGAAAGCACGCGCATCATCGAACAGAACATTCGCCGCGCCACCGATCTCGTGAAGAACTTCAAACAAGTCGCCGTGGATCAGACCAGCGAGCGCCGTCGCAGCTTCAGCCTCTCGGTGATTATCGACGAGCTGGTGGCGACGCTGAAACCGCAGCTCAAGCATACGCCGCACATTCTCGAGGTCGACGTGCCTCCGCATCTGCTGATGAACTCCTACCCCGGCCCGATCGAGCAGGTGATCACCAATCTGGTGATGAACTCGCTGGCGCACGCCTTCGAACCCGACGAGAGTGGCCTGCTGAAGCTTGTCGTGCGCAAGGTCGATGAGGACCACATCGAGATGGAGTACAGCGACAACGGTCGCGGCATTGCCATGGAGATTCGCAGCCGCATCTTCGACCCCTTCTTCACGACGCAGTTGGGCCGGGGCGGCAGCGGCCTCGGCCTGCACATCGCCTACAACATCGTTACCGACATGCTCGGCGGAGACATCCGGCTGGATGAGAAGACCCGCAAGGGCGTCCGTTTCATCATCACCTTGCCCCGCGAGACGCCGGAGCGACGCCAGCGCGAGCGCCAGGACCGCAGGAATTCTCCCTATGACTCCTGACAGCGATCTGATCAGATTCCGCCCGGAAGAACCGGTGAAGCCCAGCCCCGTGCGGCGCCCCGGGGACTTCTGGCGCGTGCTGATCGTGGACGATGACGACGAGGTTCACCAGGTCACCCGTCTCGCGCTCGACCGGCTGGAGGTGCTCGGCAGGCCACTGCAGCTGCTGCACGCCACCTCGGCGGCCGAGTGTCTGGACATTCTCTCCCGCGAAAAAGACATCGCCGTGCTGCTGCTCGATGTCGTGATGGAGAGTGACGGTGCCGGGCTGCAGGCCGTGCGCCGGATCAGAAGCGAGCTGGGCCTGGATGAAATCAGGATCATTCTGCGCACCGGACAACCCGGCTATGCCCCCGAAGAGCTGGTAATTCACGACTATGACATCAACGATTACAAGACCAAGGGCGAGCTGACGCATAGCGCGCTGACCACGCTGATGGTCTCCTCCATCCGCTCTTATCAGCAGATCCGCAGCATCAACCAGCACCGCCTCGGGCTGCAGAAAATCATCAAGGCCGGCACCAGTCTGCTGGAGCAACACTCACTCCAGGATTTTTCCGAAGGCGTCATCACCCAGATCTGTTCGCTGCTCGGTCTGCACGCCGAGGGCATCCTCTGCGCACAGAGCCATCACGAAGAGGATGAACGCAGCGAAGACATTTACATTCTCGGTGCCGCCGGGTCCTATGCCCCATTCATCCGCCAGCGCCTGAGCAATCTGCAGGATCGCCACATCAGCGACCTGATCAAGACCTGCATCAGCCACGAGCAACACATCTACACCGACACGGAGACCGTGCTTTACCTCGCCAGCGCCGACAATGCCGCCGCCGTCTATCTGCAGACCACGCAGGCGATAGCGGAGGACGACCGCAAGCTGCTGCAGGTGTTCCTCACCAACATCTCCATCGGCTACGAGAATGTGAAGCTGTTCCAGAAACTGCGTACCGCGGCGTATACGGACTCGCTGACCCGACTCGCCAACCGCAATGAATTCACACGCCTGCTGCAGCAGCGCCAGAACAGCGAGGAATCTCCACAGGTCGCCGTGCTGATCGACATCGATCACTTCTCCGATATCAACGACGGCCTCGGCCAGGAGATCGGCAACGAGCTGCTGATGGCGGTGGCCAATCGCCTGCGCATGGCCTTCGGCAAGGACGCTGCAATCGCACGCGTAGATGCCGATGTCTTCGGCGTGATCGGCGACGAGATCACGCTCTCGCCCCAGTCCGTGCTGGCGGTTTTTGAATCGCCTTTCAACACCCGCGATCAGGTCCTGACCATCAATGCCACAATCGGTATCGGACGGCTGCACGATCTGGGCGACCAGGGGCTG
>JBBTKA010000171.1:0-9876 GCA_038059145.1 Pseudomonadota bacterium | reverse complement strand
CATCCGCCTCTGCCTGACTGCAGACGCGTCGGTTGACTGCCTCTGCGGCCAATGCATCAAGTGCCATGTTGTCAGGCAACTGTCCCTGTTTGATGGCGGCTCGTATCGAATCCCTTGTCGCCTTGGTGGCTACAATCTTGTTGAATGCATTCTCGATGATGTAAGCCGAGTTGGCATTGCTGTTGCCGATATAGGCGTAGCGGGTCAGGCGGTCGCGCAGCTCAGTGTCGGCCCACATGGTCTGCACGATCTCGTGGTCCAATTTGTCGGCCGGTTGACGGTAGGCGTCTCCCCAGGGGAAAACCACTCGCTTGAGCAGCACCGCAACGGCACGATTGGAGAGATTGTCGAAGAAATCATTAAAGGCACGCTGGCATTCATGGAGAGCCAGTTCCACATTCCAGCGCACGTAGGGTAAATCGGCCGTGACACGACCGTTGCCCTCGTAATAGCGCAGCACCGCCGAGGCCAGGTAGAGCTGGCTGAGGACGTCGCCGAGCCGTGCCGACAGTCTCTCCTTGCGTTTCAACTCCCCGCCGAACATCAGCATCGAAATATCGGATACCAGGGCCAGCGCCGAGCTCATGCGTGTGAGTTGCTGGTAGAAGCCTTGGCTTGCATCCTGTGTCGGGCTGGCAGCGATTCTGCCGGCCGTCAGGCCCAGGGTTAGCGTACGGACGAAATTGCTGATGCCGTAACCGATATGGCGGAAAATCAGGCTGTCGAATTCGCGTAAACCGGCAGTCTCGTCCTGGTCTTTTGCGGCCAGCATTTCGCGCGCAATGAAGGGGTGGCAGCGTACGGCCCCCTGACCAAAGATCATGAGGTTGCGGGTGAGGATGTTGGCTCCTTCTACCGTGATGCCGATGGGCATGCTCATGTAGGCGTGGGCGAGATAGTTCGAGGGGCCCAGAATCAGGCCTCGGCCTGCGTGGACATCCATGGCGTCTTCAATGACCGAGCGGGATTTCTCGGTCATATGGTACTTGGCGATCGCCGACACGACAGCCGGTTTGATATGCGCATCCACCGCTCCGGCAGTGATGATTCTGGCTGCCTCCAGCTGGTAGGTGTGTCCCGCGATTCTGGCCAGTGCCTCTTCGACGCCTTCAAAATTGCCGATCGCCAGATTGAACTGCGTGCGGATTCGGGCGTAGGCGCCACTCATCCGGTAGCAGAGTTTGCCAGTGGCCGTCGCCAGAGCGGGAAGGGAGATCGCCCGTCCTTCCGACAGACATTCGACCAGCATGCGCCAACCTTGCCCCGCACGCTCGACTCCGCCAATAATCCATTCGAGCGGAATAAACACATTCTCGCCTCGCGTCGGGCCATTCATGAACGTCATGCCCATGGGGAAGTGTCGATGTCCAATCTCAACACCGGGATGGGAGGTGGGGATGAGCGCAACCGTGATGCCACGATCGACAACGTCACTGAGCAGGTGATCAGGGTCCTGCATTTTGAAGGCAAGGCCCAGCACGGTCGCCACTGGCGCCAGCGTGATGTAGCGCTTGTTCCATGTCAGCGAGAGACCCACACACTGCCTGCCTTGATATTCGCCCATGCAGACGATGCCGGTATCGGTCATCGCGCCGGCATCACTGCCGGCTTCCGGCCCGGTCAACGCGAAACAGGGGATTTCCTCACCGCAGGCGAGCCGCGGCAGGTAGTGCTGGCGCTGTTCTTCGGTGCCGTATTTCATCAGCAGTTCGGCAGGCCCGAGTGAATTGGGGACCATGGCTGTTACGGCGGCACTGCAACTGCGTGTGGCAATCTTGGTGACCACGGTGGAATGCGCCAGTGCAGAAAATCCCAGACCGCCATATTCTTCCGGAATGATCATGCCGAAGAACTTCTCCTTCTTGAGATACTCCCAGGCCGCCGGCGGCAGATCCTTGTCCTTGTGCACGATGTCCCAGTCGCTGATCATTGCGCATAATTCTTCGGTCTGTATCGCCAGGAATTCTTCCTCCTCCTTGCTGAGAGTCGGATAGGGAATATCCAGCCACTTCTTCCAGTCCGGAGCTCCTCTGAACAAATCGGCTTCCCACCAGGTGTCGCCCGCTTCGAGTGCCTCCTGCTCCGTTGCGCTCATGGGAGGCAGGACGCGCTTGAAGAATTGATATACCGGGCGGGTTAGTTTGTCGCGGCGCAGATTGTCCTGGAAAAAAAACAGGGCAACGACCAGCAGTGCCAGCCAAGGCAGCCACGCGAAGCCGCCATACCACGTCAGTGCGATCAGCGTGACGGCGATTCCGGTGAGTATGTTGCCCATGTGTGCTCGCCGATAGGCGAGCACCCAGATCACGGCGAGAACGATCAGTGACTGCATGACGGTTGACATACCAGGTACTCCGTTAGAATCGACGTGGCAATTGGGTGGGGCTGGCGACGACACTACGCGAATGGTTGCCGAAGAAGTTGATGCCGCAGAGTCCGAGCAAGACGTTGCTCAGTTCAATCCAGGGGTCGCTCTTGTGCAGACCTTTCACTGCGAGATCCACCAGTCGTGACTGCTGCAGGAGGCTATCCAGGGTCGTCATGCCGAGCCGGGCCAGGGCGGCGCTGACCGGGCCTTCGTGGTTCTTCCTGACCCCCTCGTTCTGCATTGCGCTGCCGGTGCTCTGCCCCGCTGCCATGCGGAGGGAGATGGCGATCAGGATGCGCAGTTCGCGAGTCAGCATGCCCAGGAGGGCCAGGACTTCGGAGCCTTCGGAGCGCAAGCCATTCAGTATCTTCAGGCAGTGGCGGGCATTTCCGAGCAGTGCGGCATCGATGAGATTGAAGGCATTGTAACGGGAATTATCGGCGACCAGATTCATGATCTGCTTTCGATCGATCTGCACCTTGTTCTCGGGACTCGCCCCCGTGAGGATGCGCAGCTTTTCGATCTCCTGGCTGGCGGCGAGCAGGTTGCCCTCCAGACGGTCGCTCAGTAAGGCGATAGCCTCCGGATCAGCGTGCAATCCCAGGGCAGCCATGCGCGTACTGATCCAGCGCGGCAGCGCCTTGCCTTCTACCGGCCAGACCTGGACGAAGGCGCCCGCGGTCTCCACTGCCTTGAACCACTTGGTATTGAGAGCACTGCTCTCCAGGCGCGGGCTGACGATGAGGAGGACGTTGTCGGGATTTGGATCGGCGAGATATTTCTGCAGGGCCTCACGTCCCTCTTCTTCCAGTTTGGCCGAGTAGAGGCGCAGCTCGATGATTTTCTTGTCGGAAAACAAGGACAGGCTGTTGCCTGACTGCAGCATGGTCTGCCAGTTGAAACTGCGATCAACGAAGAACAGCTCCCACTCGCTGAACCCTTGCTGACGGCAGCGGGCACGCAGTTTGTCCAACGTTTCCTGGACTACCAGGGTCTCGTCGCCCGCGATCCAGTACATCGGCAACAGAGGCCGCTGCAGCTGAGGAGTGAGCTGGTCGGAGTTGATGCGCATTCAGTTGCTGCCTATCGCCCGGAGTCTGCTGAGCAGTTGCTGCACGAGATCCTGGCGCATCTCGACACGCAGCATTTCCATTTCTTCAGTACTGCCCGCGATGTTGGCAATGTCTTCAAAGTAGCTGCGCTGCGCAGACAGTACTTGTGGTCCGAACAGGGCAGTGCCATCACGCTCCAGACTCACTTCTACGGCCAGTTGCAGGTCGTATTGCGCTGCTCTTGCGCGGCCATTGACCGAAGCGGTGCGAGTATCGGACTGCTCTGGACCGATGCGCAGGGTATACGGAGACTGACCGTTGATCGTGCTGATCTGATTTGCATTCAGCGTCGTGCGCAATTGTTGCAGAAAGGCGGCATTGGCCTGGGCCGCCTGCAACTGCACGCTGGTGAAAGGGAGCGCGCCTTGTGCAGCTCCACGCAGCGCGAAGCCGCAAGCTGTCAGAGTGCAAAGCAGGCCAAGAAGGAGTGTGAGGCGAATGACTGTGTGGCGCATGTTGATTGCTCGTTTGACTGGAGAGAATCCGCTCTGTGTGTTCGCGGCCTTTCAGGATGAGGTTTGTGGAGTCGCGGCACCCGCTCGCGGACTGGTCGTTGTCACCTTCAAGAGGCGGATCTGCCGACTGTCTGCATTCAGCACGGTAAAGTGGAAGTCACCTACGTCGATGCTCTCATCGCGCTCCGGAATGTGATTGAGATGCTGTAGTACCAGTCCTCCAATCGTATCAACTTCCTGGTCGCTGAATTCGCTGCTGAAGTACTCGTTGAACTCCTCGATCGGCGTCAGCGCCTGCACAATGTAATTGCGAGTGTCGATCTTCTTGATAAAACTCTCATCATTGACGTCGTACTCGTCCTCGATCTCGCCGACGATCTGCTCCAGTACATCTTCGATAGTGACGATACCGCAGGAACTGCCGTATTCGTCGATGACCACCGCCATATGGTGGCGGGTCTCCCGGAATTCCTTGAGCAGGACATTCAGGCGTTTGCTCTCTGGCACAAAGGTGGCAGGACGCATGATGTTGCGCACATCGAAGCTGGTGCGGTCACCACTGCGGATATATTGCAGCAGGTCTTTTGCCAGCAGGATGCCAATCACGGAGTCGGAGGTTTCGGCAATGACAGGGAAGCGCGAATGGGAGGCTGTTACGGTGATATCGAGTACGTCTTCGAACGAGTCGGTGGCATCGACGGTGATGACCTGTGCCCGGGGAATCATGATTTCCCGGACCTGCATGTTGGAGACCTGCAGCGCACCTTCGATGATGGCCAGTGCGTCGGCATCCAGCACATGGTCCTGCTCTGCATTGCGCAGCAGTTCCAGCAGGCTCTTGGTATCGGTAGGCTCGTCCGAGAAAACCTGCGCTATCCGTTCGATCCAGGACCGGGGTCGTGGATCGATACTCGATTGGTCGTCTGCCATTTGCTGATCTTTTTTCCTCGTTCAGTTTAGAAAAAATTCCGGGTATCGGATGGAGATATCAATAGTCAGTGTTCATCGTTGCGGTAGGGATCATCAATCCCCAGAGCGGCGAGTATGCGCCGTTCCAGCGCCTCCATTTCCTCTGCTTCCGCATCGTCCTCATGGTCATAGCCATGCAGATGCAGCGTGCCGTGCACGACCATGTGTGCCCAGTGTGCAGCAGCCGGCTTGCCTTGCTCGATGGCCTCGCGCACGACTACTTCGGCGCAGATGGCGAGATCACCGAGAGGAAATTCTTCCAGTTCTGCCACGATGGCATCCGGGATGTCGCTTGGAAAGGAAAGCACATTGGTAGCGTAGTCCTTGCCTCGGTAGTCCCGGTTGAGGCCTGCTGATTCGCTGGCGTCAATGATGAGGATGCCGACATTCACCGGTTTGGCCGCAGTCGCCACGTGCTGTTGCGTACACTCGATCCAGCGCAGGAAATCCGCCTCGGCAGGAACCGTGGTCAGATTGCTGGCATTTTCGAAATCAAGCGTCGCGATCATGGCTCTTGTCCTGTGCGCCATCCTGACTGTTCAGTGTACCGATATTCTTCTGGTCGTAGCGGTCGTAGGCCTCCACGATGCGCTGCACCAGCGTGTGACGCACAACGTCCTTGGAATCGAACCAGGTGAAGGCGATGCCTTCGACGTTCTTGAGAACTCGCGTCACTTCGATCAAACCGGACTTTGTGCCTTTGGGCAGATCGATCTGGGTGACGTCGCCTGTAATGACTGCGGTGGAGCCGAAACCGAGGCGGGTCAGAAACATTTTCATCTGCGAGGTCGTGGTGTTCTGGCTCTCATCCAGAATGATGAAAGAATTGTTCAGCGTGCGTCCGCGCATGTAGGCCAGCGGTGCAATTTCGATGACATTCTTTTCGATGAGACGGCCCACGCGCTCGAAGCCAAGCATTTCATAGAGCGCATCATAAAGCGGGCGCAGATAGGGATCGATCTTCTGGGTGAGGTCGCCAGGGAGAAAACCCAGTTTCTCGCCCGCTTCCACGGCTGGTCTCACCAGCAGCAGGCGCTGCACGCGCTCCTGCATCAGGGCCTCGACGGCACAGGCCACCGCGAGGTAGGTCTTGCCTGTGCCGGCAGGGCCGATGCCGAAATTGATATCGAAGCGCTGAATCGACTCCACATAGTCGCGTTGATGCGGGCCGCGCGGCTTTATCGACGCATTGGGAGTCTTGAGGATCAATGGTTTGTCGACGTCGTAGCCGGTCGGGGCTGCTTTACCCGTCGAGGAGGGCAGCTTGTTCTGCTCGTTCTGAACTTCCTTCAGAGCAAGGTGCACGACATCCGGATTGACGCCGTCACCGTCACCGGTTGCCGTATAGAGCTTGTCCAGCAGATGCCTGCCGCTTTCCACCGCGCTCTTGGAGCCCGAAAGGTTGAAGACATTGCCGCGCTGCTGAATCTTTACGGCCAGCGACTTCTCAATTTGTTGCAGGTGTTCATTGAGATGGCCACATAAATTGGCCAGACGATGTGTGTTATCAGGCTCGAGAACGAGCCTCTGAGTGAATTTCTGGGTTGCCATTAAGACAGCTTACAAACCTCCAACGTTTGGTCGAAATGCATTCGGTCAACGGTCGCGCAGCGGCCGTAGTATACCAATCTATCGCTGCTTGTAAGCAGTTTTAACAGAGCGGCTATAGCAGCGTTCCCACCAGCGAATTGGGGTAGGCGGTGGTGATCTTGACGTCGGCAAACTGACCAATCAGGCGGCTGTCGTCGCAGCGGAAATTCACCACGCGGTTGTTCTCAGTGCGGCCCTGCAGATCGCCGGGGTCCTTGCGGGACAGGCCGGTAACGAGGATACGCTGCGTCGTGCCGATCATGCGTTCACTGATGGCGGCAGCCTGTTGAATGATCTGCGCCTGCAGGATGCTCAGGCGATGTTTCTTTTCCTGCTCCGAGGTGGTGTCTGGCAGATCGGATGCCGGAGTGCCTGGGCGAGCGCTGTAAATGAAGCTGAAGGAGGTGTCGTAGCCGATTTCCATGATCAGATTCATGGTGTCCTCGAAGTCCTTGTGAGTCTCGCCGGGGAAGCCGACGATGAAGTCCGATGACAGGCTGATGTTGGGGCGAATCGCCTTCAACTTGCGAATGATTGATTTGTACTCCAGTACCGTGTGACCGCGCTTCATGGCCGCCAGAATCCGGTCCGAACCGCTCTGTACCGGCAGGTGCAGGTGATCTACCAGGGCAGGCACATGGCGATAGGTCTCAATAAGCCTGCTGCTGAATTCTGTGGGGTGCGAAGTGGTGAAGCGAATCCGACCGATACCGTCAATGGCGGCGACGTACTGAATCAACGTTGCCAGATCGGTGACCTGGCCTTCATGACTCAGGCCGCGATAGGCGTTCACATTCTGGCCCAGCAGGTTGATTTCTCTCACTCCCTGCCCGGCCAGATGCACGGCTTCCGCGAGTACGTCGTCCAGCGGCCGACTGACTTCTTCGCCGCGTGTATAGGGCACCACGCAAAATGAGCAGTACTTGCTGCAGCCTTCCATCACCGTCAGGAAGGCCTCGCAGCCATCGACCTTGGGTTCGGGAAGGCGGTCAAATTTTTCGATTTCAGGGAAACTGATGTCCACCACGGTGTTGCTGCCGTCTGATTTCTTCAGCATCTGCGGCAACTTGTGCAGCGTCTGCGGGCCGAACACGACATCGACATAGGGCGCGCGCTTGCCAATGGCGGCACCTTCCTGGCTGGCGACGCAACCACCGACAGCGATCTTCAGATTCGGATTGGCTTTCTTGAGAGCCTTCCAGCGACCCAGCTGATGAAAGACTTTCTCTTGTGCCTTCTCGCGAATCGAGCAGGTATTGAGCAATAACAGGTCGGCCTCTTCCGGAGTGTCTACCAGCACGGCGCCATGAGACTCCTTCAACATGTCGAGCATGCGTGATGAGTCGTACTCGTTCATCTGACAGCCGTGGGTCTTGATGAACACCTTCTTGATTGCTGGGTTGGTGATAGAGTCGTTGTTCATCATGGCAAGGCGGATTCCACCCCGAAAGGGGCATTGCGAAAAGGTTCGATCAAAAGTGGCAGTTTTTACAGAGCGCGGATTGTAACAGCTTAGCAGTGCGCAACAAACCTGCCGGAGAGTGCGAAGGAGTGCGAAGGAGCGCGAAGGAGCGCGAACGAGAGTAAACCAGAGCTAAATAGAGCGAAAGATTGTCGGGTGGCCTGGAGACAATTGCTGTAAAATGCCAGCCAGCTCCGTCCGGTCCGCAAGAATCGCGCTTGAATTGCGTGAATTCGCCCTGATATAGGGGAGCGTCAACGTTTACGAGATTGCATTAATGGCTACTCCTTCCGAAATCTACAGAATCACGTTCCTCAACAAGGGCAAGGTCTATGAAGTCTTTGCCAAACAGGTATACCAGAGCGAGCTGTATGGCTTCATTGAAGTCGAAGACTACATCTTTGACGAGCGCAGTCAGGTGGTTGTAGATCCCAGCGAAGAGAAGTTGAAGGCCGAGTTCCACGGGGTCAAGCGCAGCTTCATTCCTATTCAGGCAATTGTCCGCATCGACGAGGTGGAGAAGGGCGGGGTCAGCAAGATCTTCAACGGCGACAACATCACGCCGTTCCCGGTGCCATTCATGGCCTCTCGCAATACCGATAACCAGAAGTCCGAGTAATCATTCGATTGTTCCCGTGTCGGCGGCAACCCCAGAGGAGCTGACGCCGACACGGGAGAATCTATGTCTGTTGCAATTCCTACAGTCCCAGTTCTCTCTCGATCGTCGCCAATTCCACGCACAGCACGAACACCTGCATGGCTGCCTCGATTTCCTTCAAGCTCGGGAACGAAGGCGCCAGGCGGATATTGGTGTTCGCCGGGTCTTTGCGGTAGGGATATGTGGAGCCCGCAGGAGTCAGTTTGACGCCAGCGCCGGCCGTCAGTTTCACGACCTTGTCAGCCAGTCCTGGCTGGGTGTTGAACAGCACGAAGTAGCCACCCTGCGGTGTCGTCCAATCGCCCAGTCCCTTGCCGTTGATGACTTTGCCTTTCAGCCCCTTGTCCAACTGCTCCAGCAGAACCTTGAACTTCGGCTCCAGAATCGCGCGGTGACGTTGCATCAGGGCGCGCAGCGTGGGCATGTCCTTGAGGAATTTCACGTGGCGCAACTGGTTGATCTTGTCCGGACCGATGGTGGCGATGCCGAGCTGTTCGGCGAAGCTGGCAAGGTTGGCCTCGGAAGTGGCGATGAAGGAGATACCTGCGCCGGCCTGGGTGATCTTGGAAGTGGAGCCAATGACCAGCACGTTATCCAGAGTTCCAGCTGCTTCGCTCAGCGCCATGATATTGGCCAGCACGGGAGGATTGTCCACCAGATGGTGTTCTGCATAAGCGTTGTCCCAAAGGATGCGGAAATTCGCACCGGCGATCTTGCCGAGTTGCGCCATTCTGCGGACGACCGCATCGGAATACACCACGCCATCGGGGTTGGCATACTTGGGCACACACCAGATGCCCTTGATCAGCGGATCGGCCTTCACCAGTGCCTCGATCTGGTCCATGTCCGGGCCTTCCGCATTCATGGCGACCGGGATCATGGCGATGCCGAGTGCCTCGCAGATGGCGAAGTGACGATCATAGCCGGGTGAAGGGCACAGGAATTTGACTGTGCCGCCAGTCGCTGCGGCTTCCTTCAGCCAGGAAGAGTCACCACCACGAACGCCGTGATACAGCGCGCTGGTCACCAGCTGATACATGAACTGCAGGCTGCTGTTGCCGCCGACCATGGTGCGCGCAGGAGTTGTCTCCAGATATTCAGCCGCCAGCCTTCTGGCTTCCGGGATGCCCATGATGCCGCCATAGTTGCGGCTGTCGGAGCCGTCCTGGCACAGGTAATTGCCGGCGAGGATGCCGTCGAGCTCATCGCTGAGGTTCAACTGCTCTGTCGACGGCTTGCCGCGCGTCAAATCCAGATTCAGT